>JBGPPC010000063.1:0-16096 GCA_041488355.1 Gammaproteobacteria bacterium | reverse complement strand
GGTACGTTCGCGCGCCGCGTCGATCTCTTGGGTGCTGGTATAGGTATTCACCAACGCCACATCCCGCCGACGTTGCTCGAAGGCGCGTTGCTTTTCTTCGCGCTCGCGCGCAGCCTTCTCTTCGGCCGCTTTGCGCTGCTCTGGTGTAATCGTCGCGCTGGCAGCGTCCAACTTGCGGAGCGTGATGCCATGCGGACTCATCTCCTGGGCGGCCTGATCCTTGTATTCAAGGGGAATGACCTCACCGTAGTGAGTTACGCCCCTTTCATCTGTCCACTTGTAGATTTTCGCGGCGGCAGCCGCATCAGCTAAGGCCAGCGCGAGCGCCAGTCCAGCCACAACGACCACAGGGTTAGCCCGCATCCTTCTTGACTCCGTACTGACGGCGATAACCCATAACCCACTGCAACTCGCGTGCCATTTCTCCGCGCGCTTCGAGGTAGCCGGTCAAGTCGTCCAGCGTGGCAATACTAGTCACTGGCAGATGGAAGTCCTGCTGCACCTCCTGCACCGCTGACAACTCGCCCTGCCCGCGCTCCATGCGATCCAGCGCGATCACGACCCCGCATGGGATCGCCCCGCCTGCGCGTATGATGTCGACCGACTCGCGCACCGAGGTTCCGGCCGAAATGACGTCATCCAGGATCAGGACGCGGCCCATCAGCGGCGCCCCGATAATCGCTCCGCCTTCACCGTGATCCTTCACCTCTTTGCGGTTAAAGGAGATCGGCACATTGCGACCATTTTGGGCAAGCGCCACGGCGGCCGCCGTAACCAGCGGGATCCCTTTGTAGGCGGGGCCGAACAGCTGGTCGAACGCGATCCCCGAGTCCACGATGGCTTGCGCGTAGAATTGCCCGACACGACGCAGTGACTCTCCATCGTTGAATAGCCCGGCGTTGAAAAAGTAGGGCGAAAGACGGCCCGCCTTGGTAGTGAACGATCCGAAGCGCAGAACGTTGCACTCCAATGCGAACGCGATGAACTCCTGCCGAAAATTCAGATTCACGTCCTTATGCGAATAATCACTCTGAATCTAAACGGCATACGGTCAGCCGTCAACAAAGGGCTGCTGCGCTGGCTGCCGCGCCAAAGAGCAGATGCCGTTTGCGTTCAAGAGGTCAAGGCCCAGGCACCGGATCTCACTGATGTCGTGCGCGACCCAAAGCCGCTGCGCGGATACTTTCACTTCGCGGACAAGAAGGGCTATAGCGGCGTCGGTCTTTATTGCGCAAACGAGCCGGATCAGATCATAGTGGGCTTCGGAATCCCCGATATCGACGCCGAAGGCCGCTACCTTGAAGCCCGGTTTGGAGCGCTCAGCCTGGTGTCGCTATACGTACCCTCCGGCTCGAGCTCGGAGCAGCGGCTGGCAATCAAGCTCAGCTTTCTCGAACGCATCATCCCTCGTCTTCATGCGCTCGCGACCAGCGGGCGCGACGTCATTATCTGCGGCGACTGGAACATCGCCCACCGCGAAATCGATCTGAAGAACTGGCGCGCAAACCGGAAGAATCCGGGATTTTTGCCGCAAGAGCGTGCATGGCTGACGGGAGTGTTTGAAACGCTAGGCTTTGTGGACGTGTTCCGCCGACTCGATCCACGCCCTGAACAGTACACCTGGTGGTCCAATCGCGGTCAGGCTTGGGCCAACAACGTGGGTTGGCGTATCGACTACCAGATTGCCACGCCTGGTATCGCCGCCAGAGCGGTCAAGGCCTCCATCTACAAAGCGCGGCGATTCAGCGATCACGCACCTCTTATAGTCGACTATGACTATGAGATGAGGTGATTCGTAATCGGTAGTGGTGGTGCTGCTCGCGCGCCCGCGAATCGCTCGCGGCAGAAGATGCGCAGACGAGAGCCGTATCGTTCCTGACGAGTCTCGAGTCACGAATCACGGCCCCTCTCGTTCCACGGCGCCACCCACCACAAGAGCACCATCCCCGGCACCGCGAGCAGGGTACAAAGCAAGTAGAAATGAAGCCATCCAGTTTGCTCGACAATCCAGCCGGTGGTGGCGTTGATCAGCGTGCGCGGGACCGCTGCCAGGCTCGTGAACAAGGCGAATTGTGTGGCGGTATAGCGTGGATTGGTGGTGCGCGCGATGAACGCCGTGAACGCCGCCGTCCCCAGTCCCACGCCCAACGCCTCGAAGCCGATCGCGCCAGCCAGCGCCATGCGGTCTCCTGGGAGCTGGGACAGAAGCGCGAAACCCAGTATTGACAACGCCTGGGCCACGCCGAATATCCACAGCGCCCGGTTGATGCCCAGCTTAACCATCCACAGACCACCTAGTAGACCGCCGAACACGCTCGGCCATAGCCCTGCGTTCTTGGCGATGAGACCAATCTGGGACTTGCTGAATCCCATGTCGAGATAGAAAGGGGTTGCAAGCGCAGTGGCCATACTGTCACCGAGCTTGTAGAGGAAGATGAACGCCAGCACGAGCACGGCGTGGCGCCAACCGGTGCGGCCGATAAACTCGACGAAGGGTTCGACCACGGCAGCACGCAGGGTGCGTGGGGCACCGGACGGAATGGCCGGCTCCGCGACGAGCAACGTCATGCCGATACCCGCCAGCATGAACAACGCAGTGATGATGAAGACGATCGGCCACGGATAGTGGTCAGCCAACACGAGCGACAGCGAGCCAGGGATCAACCCCGCGATCTTGTAAGCATTGACATACACCGCGGTACCCAGACCCAGCTCCGCATCGCTCAGAATCTCGCGCCGGTAGGCGTCGATCACGATGTCCTGACTCGCGCTCAGGAACGCCGTCAATACTGCCAACCCTACAATCGCGCGCATGTCCGTGGCCGGGACCATCCACCCGAGCGCAGCGATAACCAGCAGCAAGGCACCTTGCGTGATCAGCATCCAGCCGCGTCGCCGGCCCAAGCCGGGAAAGCCAAAGCGATCGAGCAAGGGTGACCAGAGGAACTTCCAGGTGTAGGGAAACTGGATCAGCGTGAACAGTCCGATGGCCTTCAGATCCACGTGTTCAGAGCGAAGCCAACCGGGAACAAGCGTCAGAAGGACGTAAAGCGGCAACCCCGAGGTGAACCCGGCAAAAACGCAGATCAGCATGCGTCGGGTGAACAGAACTTCGCGCACAGACGGCGGCCTGTCGGCCGGTACCGTCTCCTGCGGCTGCGTGCCAGGCACGCCGGGGTCCGAAGCTATGGTTGCGCGCCCCGATCGAAACGATATACCGCCAGCGAACCGAGCAGGTTGGGCAGAACCGACACGACTCGACCGTGGTCCATCACGACGCGCTCGAGAATGCGGATCCCGTGGTCGGCGCAGAAACTCTCGAAATCGCGGAGCGTGAAAAGGTGCACATTGGGGGTGTCGTACCACTGGTAGGGTAACGTCGGAGACACCGGCATGCGACCAGTGAGCACCTGCAATCTGTGCCCCCAGTAACCGAAGTTCGGAAATGTAACTATCGCCTGCCGCCCCACGCGCAGCATCTCTCCGATAATCTGCTCGGTGTGGCGCACGGCTTGCAATGTCTGGGACAGGATCACATAGTCGAAGGAGCCGGACTCGAAGCCTGCCAATCCGGATTCCAGGTCGCTCTGCAGGACGTTCACGCGGTTGCGTACGCTGGCCAGAACGTTCACATCGTCGATGTCGATGCCGTATCCCATCGCCCGGCGCGTCTCTTTCAGATATCGCAACAACGAGCCGTCGCCGCAACCCAGGTCGAGCACCTGCGCTCCGGGTTCGATCCACGCGGCGATAGCATCGAACTCGGGTCGACTGGGGAGTCCTTGATCCGCTCGCGCCGATCCCAAAGTCTGGATGCCGATTTGTGTCATGCGATGTCGATGTTGTTCAAGTACGCGCGTATCAACTCGTGGTAGCGGGGGTCGTCCATGAGAAACGCATCGTGCCCGTGAGGCGCATCGATTTCCGCGTAGGACACGTCGAGCCGGTTGTCGACCAGCGCCTTGAGAATCTGGCGTGAGCGCGCGGGAGAAAATCGCCAGTCCGACGTGAACGACACCACCAGAAACGCGGCCCGTGCACGCGCTAACGCCTTGGTCAGATCGCCGCCGTACTCCGCCGCCGGATCGAAATAGTCCAGCGCCTTAGTGATGCGCAGATAGGTGTTGGCGTCGAAGTACTCGGAGAACTTGTCGCCCTGGTAGCGCAGGTAGGACTCGATCTCGAATTCCACGTCGAAGTTGAACTTGAGCGCGCCGTCGCGTAGCGCACGACCGAATTTCTCGGCCATAGCGTCGTCGGACAGATAGGTGATGTGCCCAAGCATGCGGGCGAGGCGTAACCCGCGCCGTGGAACAACATTGTGTGCGTAGAAATTGCCGCCGTGAAAATCAGGGTCGGTCATGATCGCTTGCCGAGCCACCTCGTTGAAGGCAATGTTCTGCGCCGACAACCTGGGCGCGGCGGCGATCACCAGGGCGTGACGAATGCGCTCCGGGAAACTCATGGTCCATTGCAACGCCTGCATGGCACCGAGGCTGCCACCCATAACTACTGCAAAGTGCTGGACACCCAAGTGATCAGCCAGCCGCGCCTGCGTTTGCACCCAGTCCTCGACCGTCACCACGGGAAAATCTGCCCCCCATGGTCGACCGCTTGCCGGGTTGATGCTGGCGGGCCCAGTCGAGCCGTGACAGCCGCCCAAGTTATTGACACCCACGACAAAGAAACGATTTGTGTCCACCGGCTTGCCTGGACCGATGAGATTGTCCCACCAGCCCACATTGCTAGCGTCATCGCTGTAGATGCCGGCGACGTGGTGTGACGCGTTAAGCGCATGGCAGACGAGCACGGCGTTGTTGTGCCCAGCGTTCAGTCGTCCATAAGTTTCATAGGCGAGCTCGTACCTCTCGATCTGCGCGCCGCTGCGCAATCGGATCGGCTGATCGAATTGCGCTTTACTTGGGGTGACGACGCCGATCGACGCGGGGGCGTTCATGTCTCGGCCGATACAGGCACGGGAATCAGGCCGGCGCGCGCGCCTGGGACATGCGGCGCATCATCTGGCGCACCGCGTCCTCTCGCATGGACTGATACAGCAACGCCTGCTCGTTCTCCTTCGCCAGGACCGCCTGATTGTCGTAGGTGAGGTCGCGCCGAAGCGAGATCTCGTTGGGTGGTATCCAGTCTTTGTTGGCGTTGTCGTGCAGACGATAGGTCACTCGGTAGCGCAGCAGGTATTCCGCGACCTGTCCGGCAGAGGTTAGAGAAAGGATCTGCACCTCCTGAGTTTCGCTCAGCACTTGGAGCACGACCTGCGCGTCTTCCGGGCGCGCCACAAGCTTTGGCCGATCACCGCTGGCGATATAGCGTTTCAGCTCCCCAGCAAAGGATGCGTATCTGGGCGCGTCGATATACATGGTCTGAAACGGCATGGGGGGCGCCGCGCTCAGGCGGAAACCGCAGCTTGCCAAGGTAACCGAGAGGGCAAACAGCAGCACTGTCGCGCGGTCGCGGCATGGATGCGCGATGCGTGCTTTGTGATGCCTCACAGTACTCGCCTCATACCACCACGTTGACCAACCGCCCGGGCACCACGATCACCTTTTTCACGGTTTGTCCCGCGATGTATTTCAGCGCCACCGGGCTGGCTCTGGCCAGATCTTCGATCGTCGTGCGCGACGCGTCGCTTGGCACACGCACGCCTCCGCGCGTCTTCCCGTTGATTTGGAGCACCAGCTCGATCTCGTCCTGAACCAATGCGGCGGGATCGACCTCCGGCCATGGCGTTGTGAATATGTCATCCCCGCAACCCAACTCGCGCCAGAGATAGAACGTCACGTGTGGGGTAATCGGGGCTAAGACTCGCAGAAGAATCTGCACCGTCTCATGCAGCAGTTGCTGCCGATACCTGGCGCGATCAGGTGACACAATGTCGCCGCTACCGAACGGCGCATAGCCAAGCGGGTTCTGGATCGCGTTCAGTATCTTCATTGCGCCCGAGACGCAGGTGTTGAACTGGAATTTCTGAAAGTCGAAGTTGATTTGCCTCAAGGTCGCATGGACTTCGCGCCGCTTCGAGGCAGCGTCAGGGTCGATCCTGTGCCAGTCCTGTGGATACCCATAACCCGATTGCCCATGACGCCGTCCCGATTCTTGCTCGAGAATCGCGCGGTGATCGTAGATGAACGTCCACAGTCGTTTCAAGAACCGGAACGCGCCCTCGACGCCCGCATCCGACCATTCCAAGGTCTGTTCGGGTGGCGAAGCGAACATCGTGAACAGCCGCGCCGTGTCCGCCCCGTATTCATCTATCAGCGCCTGCGGGTCGATGCCATTGTTCTTGGACTTGGACATGGTACCCACGCCACCCGACTCGACCGAGTGGCCGTCCGTCTTGAGCTTGGCGCCGATTCGCTGTCCGCGCTCATCCATCGCCAGTTCCACGTCGGCTGGGTTGTAATAGACAACGCGGCCGCCGTCGGCTTTGCGGAAAAAGATCTCGTTCAACACCATTCCTTGCGTCAGCAGGTTGGTGAACGGCTCGTCCACCTTCACAAGACCGAGGTCCCGCATCACCTTGGTCCAGAAGCGCGAGTAGAGCAAATGCAGGATAGCGTGTTCGATCCCGCCGATATACTGGTCTACCGGCATCCAGTAGGAGACACGTTCGTCCACCATGGCACGCGCATTGTCCGGGCAGGCAAAGCGCAGGTAGTACCAAGACGAATCCACGAAGGTATCCATAGTGTCGGTTTCCCGGCGTGCGCGGCCGCCGCACTTTGGACACCGCACATCCACGAAAGCGGGTGTTCTCGCGAGCGGGTTGCCGGTACCGTCCGGCACCAGGTCTTCGGGTAAAACCACCGGCAGCTGATCGTCGGGGACCGGAACATCACCACAGTTGTCGCAGTGGATGATCGGGATAGGCGTCCCCCAATAACGCTGTCGCGATATACCCCAATCGCGCAGACGATACTGGATGCGCTTGCGGCCCACGCCCTTCTGCTCCAGGGCCGCCGCAATTGCATCCACCGCCGCTTGAAACGCCAGCCCGTCGAACGATCCGGAGTTGATCGTGATGCCGTGCTCGGCGTAAGCGTCGTTCCAGGGCGCGACCGTGTCCTCATATGCACCGGTTTTGGATTGAATCACGCACTTGATCGGCAGGCCGTATCGGATCGCGAACTCGAAGTCGCGCTGATCGTGCGCCGGCACCGCCATCACTGCGCCTTCACCGTATCCCATGAGCACGTAGTTCGCCACCCATACCGGCAGCTTGTCACCAGACAGCGGATGGATCAGATATAGCCGGGTGGGCATACCTCTCTTTTCCTGGAGGGCAAGTTCGGCCTCCATCACCGGCCCGCGTTTGCACTCTTCCACGAAGGCCGCGAGCTGCGGGTTGGTCGCGGCGGCCCTGGCTGCGAGCGGGTGCTCAGCCGCCACCGCGCAATAGGTCGCGCCCATGAGCGTGTCCGCGCGTGTGGTGAACACCTTCAGCACTCCACTTCCGTCCTCGTAAGGGAAGCCCACCTCCACGCCCTCGCTGCGCCCGATCCAGTTGGCTTGCATCACCTTCACGCGTTCGGGCCACCCGGGCAAATGGTCGAGCGCCGCGAGCAACTCGTCGGCGTATGCGGTAAGCCGCATGTAGAACATCGGGATCTCGCGCTTCTCTATGAGCGCGCCGGTACGCCAGCCGCGGCCGTCGATCACCTGCTCGTTAGCGAGCACCGTCTGATCTACAGGATCCCAGTTGACCAGACCCGTAGTCTTGTAGACCAACCCTTTCTCCAGCATGCGCAGAAACAGCCACTGATTCCACCGATAGTAGTCGGGCCGGCAGGTCGCCAGTTCGCGCTCCCAGTCAATGGCGAAGCCCAACGACTTGAGCTGTTTCTTCATGTAGGCGATGTTGTCATTCGTCCATTTGGCCGGCGGTACGCCGTTGGCCATCGCCGCGTTCTCCGCCGGCAGACCGAATGCATCCCAGCCCATCGGCTGGAGCACGTTGTAGCCTTTCATGCGGTGATAGCGCGAGAGGACATCGCCGATCGTGTAGTTGCGCACGTGCCCCATGTGCAGCTTGCCGGAGGGATACGGGAACATGCACAGACAATAGTATTTGGGGCGGTCCTGGCGCTCGATCGCGCGGGCCGTTTTCGCCTGGTCCCAGTCCGCTTGCACTTGCTTCTCGAGCTCGCCGGGCTTGTACCTGTCGAGCTCGCCGGGGCTGCTCTTCTTGAGCCCGCTAGCGCGGTGCTGCGGCTGCGTCATGGTCAATGCCTTGGTTTCCAAAGTGCGAAATTATACCTGCAGCCAGACTCCGAGCATCCGCAACAGCGTCCTGCGCACGCCGCCCGACCGGCTGACACCGCGGGGTATAATCGCTCAGGCTTCAATCGACCGCTACGTGATCTCGAGCGAAACTCTCACCCGTCTCAATCCACAGCAGCTCAAGGCTGTGACGTTGCCGCACGTGTCCGCCCTTGTTCTGGCTGGTGCGGGGAGCGGAAAGACCCGGGTCCTGACTACTCGCGTGGCCTGGCTCATCCAGACCGGCCAAGTCGGCCCGCATGGTGTTTTGGCGGTTACTTTCACCAATAAAGCGGCGCGCGAGATGCTCACTCGCATCTCCGCGATGCTCACGGTCAACACGCGGGGCATGTGGGTCGGCACCTTCCACGGCTTGTGCAACCGCATGCTGCGCGCACACTATCGCGACGCCGGCCTGCCGCAGACATTCCAGATCCTGGACAGCCAGGATCAGCTCGCGTTGATCAAACGTCTGCTGAAGGCCATGAACGTGGACGATGAGCGCTTTCCCCCACGCGAGCTACAGTACTTCATCAATGCCAATAAGGACGCAGGCTTGCGTTCGGCGGCCGTCGAAGCGTACGACGAACACTCGAAGCGGTTGACCGAGTTGTACGCAGAGTACGACCGGCAGTGCAACCGTGAGGGCGTGGTGGACTTCGCCGAGTTGCTGCTGCGCTGCTTCGAGCTGCTTACACGCAATGAAATCCTGTGCAGCCACTACCGGCGACGCTTCTCTCACATCCTGGTAGACGAATTCCAGGACACGAGCCGCCTGCAGTATCTTTGGCTCAAGCTCCTAGCTGGAGACGAGAACGCCGTCTTTGCGGTCGGGGACGATGATCAGGCGATCTACGCCTTCCGCGGCGCCTCCGCCCAGAACATCTTCGAGTTCGAGCGCGAGTTCGCCAATGGTAACCTCATCAAGCTTGAGCAAAACTACCGCAGTCAGGGGCACATCCTGGAGGCCGCCAACGCCCTGATTACCCACAACAGCAAACGCCTGGGCAAGGAGCTCTGGACCGATGCCGGGGAGGGCGAGCCGCTGCGCGTGTACGAGGCGGGGACCGATATTGACGAAGCGGCTTTTATTCTGGAGGAGGTGAAAAGCCTTCGCTCGGAAGGGACCTCTTTGTCGGAAATGGCGTTGCTCTACCGTTCCAATGCCCAGTCGCGAGTGCTCGAGCATGCACTGTTCACTGCCGGCTTGCCTTACCGGGTCTACGGCGGTCTACGTTTTTTCGAGCGGCAGGAGATCAAGCACGCCCTCGCGTACCTCAGGCTGGTTGCGAACCCTGACGACGATGGCGCATTCACGCGGGTGCTGAACCTGCCCGCGCGAGGTGTGGGAAACAGGAGTCTCGAACAGGTCCAGGACACTTCCAAGCAGCGGGGCGTCAGTCTGTGGCAGTCAGCCTGCGTCAATCCGCCCGCCGGCAAGGCAGGCCAAGGGGTGGCTGGGTTCATCCGGTTGATCGAAAGACTGCGCGACGACTGCCTCGGGCTGTCGCTGCCCGAACTGGTGGCACTGGTGATCGAGCGCAGCGGTTTGAAGGGTCACTACCAAGCTGAGCGCGACGGCAAGGATCGCATCGAGAACCTGGAGGAACTGGTCAACGCAGCGGTCTCATTCGACGCCGACGGCAGCGCCCTCGTCCGCGCGGAAGACAATGCAGTAAACGGCCCGCAGGAGCAGGAAGCACTAGCGGGCGATCCACGGTTGCGTGCGCTGAGCGACTTCCTTGCGCACGCGGCACTGGAAGCGGGCGAACATCAGGCCGGCCCCGGCCAGCAAGCGCTGCAGCTGATGACGGTGCATTCAGCCAAAGGCCTCGAATTCGACGCCGTGTTTGTCAGCGGGCTCGAGGAGGGGTTGTTCCCACACGACAACAGCCTGAACGAAGCGGACGGCGTGGAAGAGGAACGGCGGCTAATGTATGTGGCGCTTACGCGCGCGCGGCGTCGACTCTACCTGAGCCACGCGCAGACGCGGATGCTGCACGGTCAGACGCGTTACAACATCGCTTCGCGCTTTCTACGCGAGATCCCACAGCACCTCACACGACTCGTCAATGTCGCGAGGACGACCAACGTCGCCCACACTATTGCCGCCTTCGGCATACCTTCCACCGCGTCGCTGTGGCGTATCGGCCAAGATGTGGTTCATCCAAAGTTCGGTCCGGGCGTGATCGTAAGCGTAAGGGGCCGCGGCTCGGACGCGCGGGTGACGGTGAATTTTCGCCGCGACGGCATGAAGGAACTGGCGTTGGAGTACGCCAAGCTGGTTCCAGCCTAGATATCCTTGCGGCGCTAGCTTTCCAAAGTCGGCGGGGAAGCCGCGTCCTCGATGTGGCGCCGGAGGATGCATCGGAAGCGCTCGGGATCATGAGCGTGGGTCAGCTCTCCCGGGCGCGGCAGGTGGAAATCGTACAGGCGCGACACCCAGAAGCGGAGCGCGCCGGCGCGCATCATCACCGGCCAGGCATTCCTTTCGGCTGCGGTAAACGGCCGTACCTGCTTATATCCGGTCAACAGCGCCGTCGCGCGCGCTTGGTTCAGCGTGCAGTCGGCGTTCGTGCACCAGTCGTTCACAGCGATAGCAACGTCGTAGATCAAAACGTCAACACAGGCGAAATAGAAATCGATGAAGCCACCGACGCGAGGTTCATGCTGTTGCTCGACGTCGTGAAACAGCACGTTGTCGCGAAACAGGTCGGCGTGAATCACGCCACGCGGTAGGTCATCCTGGCGGTGAGCGGCCTGGAACTGGATCTCCGCCTTGAGCAGCTTGACGTCTCCGGCGCTGAGGAACGAATAGATCTCCGGCGCGACGGCGTTCCACCACCTCGGCCCCCGCAAGTTCTCGAGATGCCCGCCGTAGGACCGGCCGGCCAGGTGCAACTGCGCCAACACCTCTCCGACTTGCGCGCAGTGCTCAGGCGCGGGGTCCATAACGGGTTGTCCCTCGAGGCAGGTCACAATGGCAGCGGGTTTGCCGTTCAGTTCGTCCAGAAGGCTGTTGTTCAGATTCGCGATCGGCTTCGGCGACGGAATGCCGTGACTCGACAGGTGCGCCATCAGATGCAGGTAGAACGGCAGCTCGTGCGGCTTGAGCTTCTCGAACAGCGTCAGGACGAAGCGACCATGGGTGGTAGTGACGTAGTAATTGGTGTTTTCTATCCCGGAAGCGATACCGCGCAAATCCACCAATACGCCGATCGAATAGCGCCTAAGCCAGGCGACGAGCTGCTCCGGAGTAACGGTAGTGAAGACGGACATGACAACGCTACACGCTGTCAGAGGTTGAGCTGCGCCTCGCGCTCAGCAGCCGACGGCTCGAAACCGCGCTTGTCGTAATGCTCGAAGATGGCCTTGACCACATCGCCGGGGCGGTCGATGACTTGGATCAGATTCACGTCATCGGGATCGATCATTTTCTCGTCGACCAAGGTACCGCGGATCCAATCCATCATCCCGCGCCAGAACGGCTGGTGCACCAAGATGACCGGCATCCGTCGTATTTTGTGCGTCTGTACTAGCGTGAGCGCCTCCATCAGCTCGTCCAAGGTGCCGAAGCCGCCCGGCATCACCACGTACGCCGACGCGAACTTCGCGAACATCACTTTGCGCGCAAAGAAATGCCGGAACGACTGGCTGATGTCCTGGTAAGGGTTGCTGAGCTGCTCGTGCGGCAGCTGGATATTGAGCCCCACCGAAGGGGAGCGGCCGTGGAACGCCCCTTTGTTCGCCGCTTCCATGAGCCCCGGGCCACCTCCCGAGATCACGGTAAACCCCGCATCGGAAAGTTGTCGTGCGATCTGCTCCGTCAGCTCGTAGTACGGATGACCGGGCAAGACGCGTGCACTGCCGAAGATGCTGACCGCAGGCCGGATGCCGTTCAAACGCTCGGTCGCCTCCGCGAATTCTGCGATAATCTCGAACACGCGCCACGCCTCTCTCCCTGACCAGGACTTCTCAATCAACTCGGGCGCCAGGGGTCTTGGGATCTTATCTGCGGGGTTCATCGTTCGTCGGTTGTCTCGAGGCGGCGCGCCAGTTGGCGCCAGGAGCGGCAGCGGTGGGAGCGGAGGCGCGCGCGCTCTGGGTCTGCGCTCACGCGGGCGCTACGGAGAACTGCGCCGGTGCCGGGATGAAAACGCTTCTACTGGTTGACGCTTCGTCCTATCTTTACCGGGCATTCCATGCGCTGCCCGATCTGCGGACCAAGGCGGGAGAGCCAACCGGCGCCCTCTACGGCGTTCTCAACATGCTCCGCCGCCTACACAAAGACGTGCCGGCGGATTATAGCGCCTGTGTATTCGACGCAAAAGGCAAGACCTTCCGCGACGACTGGTACCCGGAGTACAAGGCGAGCCGCCCGCCGATGCCCGATGATCTGAGCGCTCAGATCGGCCCGCTGCGCGAGTCGATTCGAGCCATGGGCTGGCCGCTGCTCGAAGTCGAGGGCGTCGAAGCCGATGATGTTATCGGAACCCTGGCGTTCGAGGCTCAACGGCAGGGGATCCGTACGGTCATCTCGTCGGGGGACAAGGATCTCACCCAGCTGGTTGACCCCCTGGTCACGATGGTCAATACGATGTCCAACGAGACCTTCGACGAAGCAGGGGTTTCGGCCAAGTTCGGCGTGAAACCGGAGCAAATCGTCGACTACCTCACACTGGTCGGCGACAGCGTCGACAATATTCCCGGGGTGGAGAAGGTCGGACCCAAGACCGCGGTCAAGTGGCTCAACCAGTATCAAACACTAGACAACCTCCTGGCTCATGCCGACGAGATTGGAGGCGTGGTCGGCGAGAATCTGCGCAAGGCGAAGGACTGGCTGCCCCAGGCGAAACGTTTGGTGACGCTGAAGCTCGATGTGCAGCTGCCGATCACCGTCGATGAGCTCACCCATGCATCGCAGGACAACGTCAAGCTCGCCGAGCTGTTTGATCGCTTCGAATTCCGAACTTGGCAACGGGAGCTGGGCGAGACCGGCGTATCCAATCCGGCCCGACCACCGCTCGAAGCCCGCCCCCGCCAGTACGAAACCATTCTCAGGGAGGATCAGCTCACGGCATGGCTGGCGCGCATCGATGGCGCCGGGCTGGTTTCGGTCGACACCGAGACAACCAGCCTCGATCCGCTGTCGGCCAAGCTGGTCGGCATTGCACTATCGGTGGAAACGGGGTGCGCTGCCTATCTGCCGCTCGCCCACCGCTATGCGGGCGCGCCAGAGCAACTTCCGCTTGACGCCACCTTGTCGCGCCTCAAGGGTTGGCTGGAGGACGCGTCCAAAGCCAAGGTCGGGCAGAACACAAAGTACAACATGCACGTACTCGCCAACCATGGCATTAGCATGCGCGGGGTCAGCCATGACACTCTGCTCGAATCCTACGTACTGGAGAGTCACAGGCCGCATGACATGGAAAGCCTAGCGCAGCGTCACCTTGGTCTAAAAACCACCACCTACGAGGAGATTGCCGGAAAGGGCATCGCGCAGATCGGTTTTGACCAGGTCTCTCTGGAGCTCGCCACCAAATATTCAGGCGAGGACGCCGATATCACGTTGCAGCTGCACCGGGCGCTCTACCCCGATATCGAGCGCGACGAGCAACTGCGCCTCATCTATCGCCAGATCGAAATGCCGGTCACACAGGTCTTGTTTGAAATGGAGCGCCACGGCGTGCTTCTGGATACGGGCCTGCTGGAGACTCAGAGCCAGGAGTTGGGCACGCGGATGTTGGAGATCGAGCGGGAGGCACACAAGCAGGCGGGGCAACGGTTCAACTTGAGCTCCCCCAAACAGATTCAAGAAATACTGTTCGACAAGCACAAACTACCAGTCCTGAAAAAAACCCCCGGTGGTCAACCCTCCACAGACGAGGACGTCCTGCAAGAGCTGGCCTTGAACTATCCGCTGCCGAAGCTGATTCTCGACTATCGGAGTTTGGCGAAGCTGAAAAGCACCTATACCGACAAACTTCCGCGCATGGTCAATCCGCGTACCGGCCGGGTACACACGAACTACGCGCAGGCCGTCGCGGTGACCGGACGACTTTCGAGCAATGACCCGAACCTGCAGAACATCCCGATACGGACGCTCGAGGGGCGTCGCGTTCGCGAGGCCTTTGTCGCGCCCACCGGACACCACATCGTCTCAGCCGACTACTCCCAGATCGAGCTGCGTATCATGGCCCACTTGTCGCGCGATGCGAACCTGTTGGCCGCATTTTCCTCCGGCGAGGACGTGCACCGACGCACGGCCTCGGAGATATTCTCGCTGACACCCGAGCAGGTGAACAGCGAACAGCGACGCTACGCCAAGGTCATCAATTTCGGGCTGATCTACGGGATGTCGGCATTTGGGCTCGCCTCTCAACTCGGCGTCGAGCGTGCTGCCGCTCAACAGTACATGGAGCGCTACTTCGCGCGCTATCCTGGCGTGGCGCAATACATGCAACGCACCCGAGAGTTCGCCCGCGCCAAGGGCTATGTGGAGACTGTGTTGGGGCGTCGCCTATTTATGGTTGACATCAACGCCTCGAACGGCCAACGCCGGCAGGCAGCGGAGCGAGCCGCCATCAACGCTCCGATGCAGGGCACCGCTGCGGATCTCATCAAGCTCGCGATGATCGCCGTTCAGCGCTGGCTGGCTGACCACAGGCTGTCAACAGCGCTCATCATGCAGGTACACGACGAGCTGGTGCTGGAAGTGCCGGAAGCGGAACTGGCACTGGTGACGAAGGAGCTACCCCAACTCATGAGCGGCGTCGCCAAGCTTGACGTGCCGCTGCTGGTGGACGTCGGCGTCGGCTCTAACTGGGACCAAGCGCACTAGCTGCCGCGAGCTAAGACACAGACGCGAAGCGCTACCTGATTTGGAGTTCCGGGCTGGCACTCGCACTGCCGAGGGTAAACTGGATTCGGTGCAGGCGCGCATAAATTCCGTGGCGCGCCAGCAGCTCCTGGTGCGTGCCGATTTCCACGATGGCACCCTGATCCAGAACGACGATGCGGTCGGCGTTCTCGATGGTCGAGAGGCGGTGCGCAATGACAATGGTTGTGCGGCCCCTCATGAGAGCCTCCAAGCCTGCCTGTACCTGCCGTTCTGATTCAGAATCCAGAGCAGACGTTGCCTCATCCAGCACCAGGATCGGTGCATTTTTCAGGAGAGTGCGCGCAATGGCCAAACGCTGCCGCTGCCCGCCTGATAGCTTCACGCCGTTTTCGCCCACCAACGTGCTCAAGCCGTTCGGCAACGCCTGTATGAACTCCCAGGCGTGCGCCGCCTTGGCGGCGGCAACGATCTCCGCTTCGCTCGCCCCCGCCTTGCCCCCGTAGGCAATGTTGGCTGCGACCGTATCGTTGAATAGAGTCACATCCTGACTGACGAGACCGATATTTGCGCGCAAGCTGGCTAGACGGATCCGTTCGATGTCATGACTGTCCACGAGTATGCGGCCGGTGCCGGGGTGGAAAAAGCGCGGCACCAAGTTTGCCAGCGTCGTCTTGCCGCTACCCGACTGACCGACCAACGCGACGGTTTCGCCCGACCGTATCTCGAGGTTAATGTCTCTTAGCGCGGGACGCTCGGTGCCGGGATAGCAGAAGGTTAGCCGGTCGAAGCGGATCTCTCCGCGCGCTCGTGCGAGTTCGACCGTGCCGCGATCGTCCTCGGGTTGTTGATCCACCAGCGCGAAGACGCTCTCGGCCGCGGACAATCCGCGCTGCAGATGCTCCGCTATCCCCGTCAGACGCTTTAGCGGCGCCGTGATCAGCAGCATTGCCGCGATGAAAGACACGAAACCCCCTACGG
>JBGPPC010000062.1:0-16209 GCA_041488355.1 Gammaproteobacteria bacterium | reverse complement strand
GCTTTGCACAAGGCAGAAGCGCTGGCGGAGGCGTTGGGGGATCAGCGCCGCCAAGGGCGTGTCCTCAGTTATCTGGCGCAGGCGTTGCGGTTGGGGGGCGACTATACGCAAGCGATCCAGGCCGGCGAGCGAGCGCTGGCGATCGGCGAGGCGTTCGGCGATCTCGGCATACAAGCACCAGCAAACTTCCACCTTGGGCAGACCTTCTTTCATCTGGGCGATCACGCACGCGCGACCGAACTCCACTTGAACAACATCCGAGCGCTCGATGGCGATCTATCGAGAGAGCGGCTGGGAATGGCGGGTATTCCGGTCGTCTTTTCGCGCGGCCATCTGTGCTGGGCACTGGCCGAGCTGGGCCGATTCCCCGAAGGGATTTCGGCCTGGCAAGAAGCCATGCGTCTCGCTGAGGACGTGAAGCATCCGTTCAGCGAAGCGTTTGCGAAGTACTGCGGCGGATTCCTCTACCTGCGCAAGGGCGAGGTGGGCCTTGCGATCGCACAGCTGGAGCCGGGTTTCGCGCTTTGCCGATCGATGAACGTTCGCCTGGAATTGCCTTTTGTCGCCACGTTCCTGGGAACCGCCTATACGCTATCCGGTCGTCTCGGCGATGGCATCGCGCTGCTGGAGGAAGCCATCGAAGAGGCGACCACACTGAAGATCATGTCGGGCCAGTCGTGGCTGCGCGGGTTTCTGGCCCTCGGCTATCTGCTCGGCGGCCGGGTTCAGGAGGCCGTGGAGCTCGCGCGGCGGGCGAACGATATGGCCCAGCAATATGCGGAGCGTGGCTGGATAGCGTGGACCAACTATGCCCTGGGACACATTCAGTCGGCTGCGGACGATGCAGGTTCCGGTGCCGCACTTGCGGCCTTCAAGGCAGCGCTGGAAGGGGCGCAAGCACTCCAGATGCGACCTCTCGTCGCCCGTTGCGAGCTGAGCCTAGGTCAGTTCTACCGACGGGTGCACGACGACGAGTCGGCGCATGCTCATCTCGCCAGAGCCGCTGCGCAGCTTCGAGAGATGCAGATGCCGCTGTGGCTGCAGAAGGCTCAGGCCGAGCTCGAGGCCTTGCAGGTCGACGCGTGACACTCGCCTGACTTGGTGCGGCCCCAACTCCTGCGTAGAAGTCCGGCGCAATCCTGTAGTTCTGACGCGCACCGCTGTACGTGATACGCGATCCGTACTTTTACCTGCTGGCTGTTCCCACCATCCTGATCATCGGGATTTCGAAGTCCGGCTTCGGCGGTGCATTCGGCGGCCTGGGCGTTCCACTCCTGTCCATCGTCATCGCCCCGAACGAGGCTGCGGCTATCCTGCTGCCGATATTGTGCGTCATGGACGTAGTCGGGCTGCGCTACTTCAGCCGGACCCTGGATTGGGCGAACCTGCGCATCCTGCTGCCTGGCGCGTTGGTCGGCATCGCGGTGGGCACTCTGTGTTTCGGCGTGCTCAACCAAGGTTGGCTGCTGCTTCTGGTCGGCGCCATCGGAGTTGCGTTCCCGCTGCTGAATTGGACCGGGGTAGCGCGCCGCGAACGGCCCACTCCGCCGTCGCGTTCCCAGGGGCTCTTCTGGTCGGCGCTTTCCGGATTCTCCAGTTTCATTTGCCACTACGGCGCTCCGCCGCTGCTCGTCTACCTGATGCCACAAAAGCTCGATAAGCGCGTTTTCGTCGGAACCACCGTCGTGTTTTTTCTCGTCGTGAACTATATCAAGCTCATCCCTTATTACTTTCTGGGCCAGCTCCGAGTCGGCAACCTGGCGACGTCACTGGTCCTGCTTCCTATGGCCCCGGCGGGCATCTATCTGGGGATCTGGCTGCAGAAGCGCATCAAGACGGAAACGGTCTACGTGTGGGCCAACATTCTGCTGTTCGTTGCCGGCTGGAAGCTGGTGTTCGACGGCATCAGAAAGCTGGCGTTCTACGCGTGAGCGGCCGCTTGGCTCGAATCGAAGCAGCAGGAACATGTCTTCGGTTCATACCGTATTCGTCGTTCGCGGCGCTCAGTGGCCGGTCCAGATCGGCTGGGCGACCGCAAGCGCGGGCGGAGAGACAGGAATGGGCTCGCCGTTGCGCCACTGGACGATGACCAGCGGTGCGCCGATGCGCCGGCCCTTGTCGTCGAACTTGAGGCGTCCGCCCGGGTAGAAACGCGCTGCGCCCTCGGTTGTATCCATCGCGCGGATCGCGTCGGCCACTTTCTTGCGATCGGCGACGCCTGCCTTCTCGAGCGCTTCTTTCAGAATCCAGACATGGCCGTAGGGCGAGAGGCTGTCTTGCGTCATCCACGGTTCGCCCGTGCGCTTCTTGAACTCCTCGACCAGCTTCTCCTGCCCCTTGCCGCCCCAGTTCGCGAGCGTGACCAGCACACCTTCCATGATCTCCTTACCGGCGGTGACGCGCAGTTCGGAGGCGGCCATGTGCGCACCGTTGCCGACAACCGGAAGCCGACTGCGATTCAGACCCATCTCGCTGAGTTTCTCCAGCAGCAGCTTGTCGTCGGACACGGCGGTCGGCAACAGAAACAGGAAGTCGGGCTTGGCTGCGCGCACTTTCTGCACGAGCGGCGTTGCATCCGACAGCGGCGGCGTGAAGGTCTCATCGACCAGGAGCTTGATCCCCGCTTTCTCGAGTCCGCCACCACGCATCGGCTTGGCGAAGCTCACGGACGCAGCGGTGTTGTCCATGATGATCCCGACAGACGTCGGTTTGTGCCCGGTCGCCGACTGCGCCAGCTCGAGTATGGTCGGCAGCGCCTTCTCGGCCTGGTCGGCGCCGGTCGGGGAAGTCTGGAATACATAGTGAAAGCCGCGGCCCGTGATCTGGTCGGAATAAGACAGCGTGAGCCACGGCAGCTCGGCGCGCTCGGTCACCTCGGTAATGGCGAGCGTGAAGGAGCTGAGCCAGGCACCGAGACCGCCGACGAGGTCGGGCTCCTGCGCAAGCACGCGTTGTGCGGCGTTCTTGGCTTTTTCGGCGTTGTCGCCGGCGTCGGAAATCACGAGCTTCATCTTGGCTCCGCCCAACGCCTTGATCCCGCCGGAGTTGTTGATGTGCTCGATCGCGAGCTCGGCGCCGGCGCGCTCCAGCTCACCCATGCGAGCCCAAGGGCCGGAAAGCGGCACGATCAGCGCGATCTTGACCTCCTTCGTCTGAGCCGACACTATCGTCGGCCACGCCAGAACCAGGCCCAGGGTTCCAGCGAACAACGCGCAACGCAAAGCAAGCTTCATGGCCTTTGGCATAGCTCCTCCTCCGTACGTACCGTGATCAGATCCCGAGATAAGAACGGCGAACGCGATCGTCCGCCAGTAATGTGTCCCTGGGCCCTTCCAGGACCACGCGCCCAGCTTCGAGCACGTACCCCGTGTCGCATGAATCCAAGGCTTCGACTACCCGCTGCTCGACCAGGAGCACGGTAAGGCCGTCCTCCTGATGGAGGGCCTCGATGCGTTCGAAGATCATATCGGCGGCTGTGGGCGACAGCCCCATCGACGGCTCGTCGAGCATCAGAAGCCTGGGCGAAGAAGCGATGCCGCGTCCAATCGCCAGCATCTGCTGCTCACCACCGGAGAGCGTGCCGGCGAGCTGGCGACGGCGATCGGCGAGCACGGGAAACAAGCTGAAGATGCGTTCGATGTTGCGCGCCCATTGCGCGCGCCCTGCAGCCGTATAGGCCCCCATCTCCAGATTCTCGAGAACGCTGAGCGAAGCGAATACCCGTCGCCCTTCGGGCACATGCGCGATGCCGAGGTGCGCCCGCTCCGACGCCGGCACAGCGAGCAGGTCGGTCCCCTCGAACTCGATGCAGCCGCCGCTGGGCAGCACGGTACCGGAAACGGCCTTGAACAGAGTCGTCTTGCCCGCGCCGTTCGGACCGATAATAGCGACGAATCCGCCTTCCGGGACGCGCAGAGAAACGTTTGTAAGCGCGCTCAGCCCGCTGTACGCAACCGAAATCCCGTCGATCTCAAGCACGCGCCGCACTCCAGCGTTTTCCGAGATAGGCTTCGATCACGCTCGGATCGCTTGTCACCTCGCGCGGCTGCCCGGAAGCCAGCACGCGCCCGTGGTCGAGCACCATGAGCTTGTCAGCCAGTCGCATCATGGCCTGCATTGTGTGCTCGATGATCACGATGGTGGTTCCATCTCCGGACAGCGAGCGGATGACCGCAAGCAACTCCGCAATCTCGGGGCTGCCGAGCCCGGCGAGTGGTTCATCCAGCAGCAGCAGTCGCGGCCGGCCCGCGAGCGCTCGCGCCAGCTCCATCAATCGCAACTCCTTGCTCGTCAGCCCTCCCGCGAGCGCCTCGGCTCGATCAGCGAGGCCGACTCGCTCCAGAGCTTCCTGGGCCGCCGCGAACGCTGCCGCGCTGGTCGGCTCCGCGACGTACGCACCGATCACCGTATTCTGGAGCACGGACATGCGAGCGAAGGGACGCACCGTCTGGAAGGTGCGGCCCACGCCCAGGCGACAGATCCGGTTCGGCTTGAGACCGACCAGATCGGTTCCGGCAAACACGATCTGCCCCTGGTCTGGAAGCAGGAAGCCGTTCAGGAGATTGAACAGCGTAGTCTTGCCTGCGCCATTCGGGCCGATGATGCCCAGCAGCGCCCCCTGCTGCACTTCGAAGGTCACGTTCTCGACGGCCCGCAGCCCCCCGAAAGATTTCGACAAGCTCTGGACTCTTAAAATGGGACCGGGGATCGCTGGAGCGCTCGGTCTCGGGATGACGACTCGTTGCGACGCGCCCGCCACGTCTGGGACTTTCCGAGGTTGCGCGGGCGTGGGCGAGAAACGATCTCGCACGCGCCAGAACACGCCTTCGGGCGCCAGCAGGATGACGAGGATGATGGCGACGCCGTAGACGATGCCCTGGATGCCGGGAATCACGTCCCCGAGCTCGGCGCGCAACGTTTCGCTCAACGGGATGAGCACGGCTGCGCCGATCAACGGGCCCCACAATGTGCCGGCACCTCCGAACAGGGTCACGATCAGCGCCTGAGCCGAAGTGAGCATGCCGAATACGCTGCTGGGCGTGACGACCAGCAGCACCACGGCGTAGAAGCCCCCTACCGCTGCCGCAAGAGCGCCGCTCACCATGATGGCGCGCATCTTCCAGCGCAACGTGTCGATGCCGGCGGCCTCGGCCGCCGGCTCATTCTGCTTGATGGCGAGCAACGACATGCCGAAACGCGAACGCTCGACTGCCAGCGAAACGAGCAGAGCGAGAATCAGCAGAGCTACCGCAATCGCGGTGTAGGCGCGCGGGTCGACGAACTGCATGTATCTGGCCGGGGCTTCGCGCTTCATCGGTAACGCCACTTCTTGATACCCGAGCCACTCGAAGACGTACAGCAACGCCAGCGGGTACGCCAACATCGCCAGCGCGAAGTAATGCCCTCGCAAGCGGAACGTCGGGTAACCGATGAGCGCCGCAGCGGCAACGCCGACCAGCATGCCGAGCGGGATACCGAGCCACGGCGTCACGTCGAAGCTGACCAGCGCGATCGTCACCGTATATGCACCCAGACCGAAGAACGACGCATGGCCGAAGGAGACGAGTCCCGTGTAGCCACTCAGCAGATTCCACGACAGCCCCATGACGGCCCAGATCGGTACCAGCGTGAGCATGAGTTGATAGTAACTGTTGCTCACGAGCATACCGATCACGAGCCAGGCCGCACCGATGATCGCAATTGTAATGACAGCCCGAGTCGTCCCTGCACGTCCGGGATTCACGACTCAGGTCCTCTCTGCCCGGCGGCCGAACAAGCCTTGCGGGCGCATCAGCATGATCGCGAGAAAGACCACGAAGATGGCGGTGTTCTGCAGCTGCGGTGACAGCACCAGGCTGGAGAGTTGCTGCACGAGGCCGATCGTCATCCCGCCCCAGAACGCGCCCAGCATGCTGCCCATGCCACCGAGAACGACGCCGGCGTACATGATGATGACGAACTCGAGGCCAACGTAGGGCTGGAACGACGAATACGTGGCTACGAGCCCTCCGGCCACCGCCGTGACGCCCGTCCCGATGCCGAACGCGATTCTGTGGGCGCGATCCACGTCGATGCCCATGTAGGTCGCGGCTTCTGGATTGTCCGCCGCCGCACGCAGCGCTTTCCCAAGCCGCGAGCGGCCAATGAACCAGTAGAGGCTGGCGGCAGCCGCGATGGAGATCAGCGCGGCAATGCTGCGCGCCTTGTTGACGAAGATCGCGCTACCCTCGTGCAGCAGCGGTATCTCCCAGGCGCTAGCCGATAGCGGTGTGCGCACCGACTGCGGCGTCGAGCCGAACAGGATCAGCCCACCGTTCTCCAGAATGAGTGCGACGCCCAGAGTCAGAATGAGCTGTGCGTAGTGGCCGTCCCCTTCGATTCCGGCAACACGGGTGCCCGTCACGCGCGAAACCAGCAGGCGATGCAGCAGATAGCCGCCCACGAACAACACGGGACCGGCACAGATCGCAGCGATAAAAGGAGAGGCGACGGGCCCAAGCACAGCCACTCCCCCGAGCGCAGCCGCGAGGTACAGGGTGACGTACATACCCAGCATCAGGAAGTCGCCCTGCGCGAAGTTGATCACCCGCATCACGCCGAAGATCAGACCGAGGCCGAGGCACATCAGGCCGTAGATGCAGCCCACGAGCAACCCGGCTGTCAGCGCCTGCAGGAAGCTTTCGGTGAGGGCTGCAAGCCCGCTCATGGTGCCGGCGCAGTTGCCTCGATTAGCGTGCGGCAGTCGACCAGCTTGTCGATGCTCCAGCAAAGCGCAATGAGCTCGTTTGCACGTCGCACTCCCAGCACCGGCGCCGCCTGGTCGCGAAACTTGTCCTCGAGCTCAACATCGGTCATCGGGCGCGCGAGATTACCGATGGCGTGCTCCACATGCTTGAGCACACGCTCGCCGCTCGCCAGCGTCACCTCCGCGATCACTTCATCCTCGGCTATGCTCTGGTCGGCAACGGCTACCGTCATCGTCTCGCGCACGCGTTTGACGTCCGGGTCGTTGACAGTCGCGTCGGTGAACTCGGCGATTCCTCCGTTGCCGCGGACCAGACCGATCGCGGCCGCGTGGTAGACGGAGAACTTGCCCTCCAATCCCTTGCCGATGTCGCGCTTGTTACACAGATCGAGTACCAGAGGCGCAACCTTCAAGTGCACTGCCTGCACGTCGCGCGGCGCGAGCTTCTTTTCGCGATGGATCTGAATGCACGCGTCGATGGTCGGGTGGATCACGATCCCACAAGGGAAAGGTTTGTAGGTATTGCGCCGAAGGCCGAAATCCGAGCCGAAATCCTTTGTAATCCGGGCAAGATCGAACGCCTTGGCCGTCACCAGCGCAAAGCCTCTCGGCCCCTCGATGCCGTATTCGCCGCTGGTGAACCCGCCCTGGGCCAGCAGCGCCCCCATATAGCCACTCTGCGCAGAGCGGCCGGGATGGAAGGCCTTCCCCATGGAACCGAACATTTCGCGCAAGCCGGCAGATTGCGTGGCGGCCAGTCCGATTGCCCAGATCATGTTCTGCAGCGGAAGATCGAGGAGCTTGCCGATGGCCACCGCCGCGCCGAAGACGCCGATGGAGCCAGTGCTGTGCCAGCCGGCTTCGTAGTGTGCGGGATAGGTGGCATCGCCGATGCGCGATTGCACCTCGAAGCCTAGAACCAGTGCATGCGTCAAATCGGCGCCTGTGACTGAGGCGGTACAGGCATAGGCGAACAACGCGGATGCCGCAGGAGATGTCGGATGAATGTAATTGCTAGGTGTGGTGTCGTCGTAGTCGAGAACGTGCGAGCTGATCCCGTTCAGAAGAGACGTCTGCAGCGGATCGAGCCGTTCGTTTCGACCAAGGACGCGGGCCGTACGCTCGCCTGAGAACGGCGCCATTACCCTCAGCGCAATCTGAACCGCCTCTTCGCGGCTGCCGCCGACTGCACAGCCGACGTAATTCAGAATGGCGCGGCGCGCCTCGTGCTGAACGTCCGAAGGAATCTGGTCAGGCCGGCTCCCGACCAGATACGCTGCGAGGTCTCTGGTGACAGACATTCTCCCCCTGCTTTTTTAATTGACTACCAATGAAGCGCACCCGAACTTAACACGCCTTCCCCCGTTTGCGGGGGAAGGCGGGGATGGGGGAGTTCGTCTTGCGCCTGCTGCTCCCCCTCCCCAATCCTCCCCCGCCTGCGGGGGAGGGAGATACCGGAGGTTATTTTTTCGGCTCGACGTCGAGTCGCGCGACGAGACCCTCGAGGCCTGGCTTTGCTGCCGGATAGCGCTTCAACACCAGTGGATCGTGGCCCGGAATGATGTGTTGCGGCGAGCTGGCGAGGCGGCGCAAAGTAGCGTGCCCCCCGAGCATGTCGGCAACGTTGTAGACGATTGGAAACGGCCGCCCCTGCTCCATGTTCGCGTACAGATGCGACGCATCGGATGCGAGCACCACCCAACCGCGCTTGGTGGCAACGCGCACGACTTGCAGCCCCATCGTGTGTCCGCCGACGTGGTGCACACTCACGCCGGGCGCCAGCTCGTCTACTCCGTCATGGAACTGCACGCGCCCCTCGTACAGCCGCCGGATCATGACCGTCACATCGTCGGGATCGAACGGATGGCGCAAGACCGGATGGCACATGTGGCGGCCCGTGCAGTAAGCCATCTCCTTTTCTTGCAGGTGATAGCGCGCTCGCGGGAACAGCGTGTAGTTCCCGATGTGGTCGTAGTGCATGTGGGTGACGATGACATCCTCCACATCAGCGGGGTCCACGCCGATGGCCTTCAACCCCACGCCGGGCGAGCGCATGACGTTACGATGGCGCTTGCCGGCCATCTCGGTATCGAAGCCGGTGTCGACGACGAACCTGCGCTTCTCTCCCACGATCGCCCATACGAAATAGTCGAGCGGCATCGGGCCCTCGTGCGCATCGCCGCCGATGAAGTTCTCGTTTGCGAAGCGATTCGGATGATGGCCATAGTGTATGGCGTAGACCTCATAAGTGTCTGTAGTCGACATGGCTGCCTCCCGGTTATCCTTTGACCTCGACTCCGGCCCACTCCTCGACGCACTTCACCATCGTCGTGAAGTCGGAATCGAAACCCTGCCTCGCCTTCGTGATCGCCAGGAGCTGGCGCACGGCGTTCCCGACCAGCATCGGTACCCCCAGGGCCTCGCCCTGCTCCAGACACAACATCACATCCTTGTACAGCAATCCGGTCGCGAAACCGAAGTCGAACGTGCGCGGCAGAATGGCTTTAGGGAACTTGTCCTGCGTCGCGCTGTTGCGCCCGCTTCCGGCGTTGATGACGTCGATCATGACTTTCGGGTCGAGCCCGGCCTTGACGCCCATCACGATGGCTTCCGAGGAGATGGCAAGCGCTGAGGCCGACAGCAGATTGTTGGCAAGCTTCATCGTCTGCCCCATGCCTGGGCGCTCGCCGATGAAGAAGAACTTGCCGAGCACCTCGAGCATCGGACGGAGTCTGGTAGCCAAGTCGCGCGGGCAGGAAACCATGACGGCGAGGGTTCCCTTCTCCGCACCGCTGATTCCGCCGCTCACCGGCGAATCGACCCCCGTGATGCCTTTGGTCTGGAGACCCTCTGCGACGGCGATCGCGGTGCGCGGACCAGACGTCGACAGGTCGATAAAGGTTTTAGCTTTGGTGCCGGCGATGACGCCATCGTCCCCGAGCGCGACGGCTTGAACGACAGCCGGCGTCGGTAAACTGACGAGGATCGTCTCGACAACCGAAGCCAGCGCGGCAGGAGATGCGGCTCGCTGTGCCCCGCGCGCAATGAGCGGGGCCGTCGCCCGCTCGTCCTTGTCGCAGATGATCAGCGGGTAGCCGGCGTCCAGCAGGCGGCCAGCCATCGGACCGCCCATCCTGCCGACACCGATGAACCCCAGTTGCTCTTTCGCCATCGTCGACTCCCCGAGATGCCAACCGCAGCCCTCACCCTATCCTCTCCCAGAGGGAGAGGGACCTCTTGGTCTGGGTGCCGAGCCATTGTAAAGAGTTTTGCGTGTTAGCGTTACCATACTGGCTATAATCCACGCGCATGAGCAACGACTCTCAACCGATGCGATCGCCGGCATGAAGCACAAACGAGTGCGTCCGGGCGGACAGGCGATACGCATGATGGACGTCGCGCGCCATGCGGGCGTGTCGTCGATGACCGTGTCCCGCGCCTTGCGCGAACCGGACAAGGTGTCGGAGGAGTCCCGCCGCCGCATCCATGCGGCCATCAGCGAGATCGGTTACCTGCCTAACCGCCTGGCCGGCAGTCTCGCTTCCAATCGTTCCAACGTGGTTGGGCTGATCCTGCCGAGCATACAGAATTCTCTGTTCGCGAATACGATTCAAGGCATTTCCGACGTGCTGCGCAGCAGCGGATTTCATCTGATGATCGGCGACAGCGGGTACTCCCTGGCCGAGGAGGAGGCGCTAATCAGCATGCTGCTCGCGCAGCGCGTCAGCGGACTCGTGCTCCACAACACGAGGCACACGGCGCGCGCGCGCTGGCTGATCCAGGAAGGCCGCATCCCGACGGTTGAGACCGGGAATCTAGCGCACCAGCCGCTCGACATGTCGGTCAGTTATTCGAACTACGCGGCGGCCAAGGCGATGACGCTGCATCTGGCGCAGCGCGGCTACCGCATGATCGGTCTCGTCAGTCTGCCTACGAAGGACAACGACCGCGCCAAACAGCGGCGGCGCGGCCATTTCGCCGCCCTCGAAGAGGCCGGTCTGACGCCGGATCCAGCGCTAGCGCTCGAGGTTGCGCCCGGCCTGGCGACCGGCGCGCAGGCCCTCGTGCATCTGGTCGAGGCCCATCCGAAGGTCGACGCGGTTTTCTTTGCCGGAGACGTTCTCGCCGTGGGGGCGATCCTGGAGTGCCAGCGCCGAGGATGGATCGTGCCTTCGCGCATCGCCGTCGCGAGCTTCGACGATCTCGACCTGCTTCAGCACATCGTGCCTGCTGTAACGACCATCAGCATTCCGCGCTACGAGATCGGACGGCGGAGCGCGGAGGTCCTCCTCGATCGGATCAATGGGAAGGCGAACGAGCATCTCTGCGTCGACCTCGGCTTCGAGATCATTCAGCGCCAGAGTACCTGAGACGATGCTTGCACAACAACTCTTGAACGCGCTGGTGGTAGGCAGCGTCTACGCGCTGTTCGCGCTTGGATTCACGCTCATTTTCGGAGTGCATCACATTCTGAATCTGGCGCATGGGGCGGTGTTCATGTGGGGCGCGTTCGTCGGCCTGTACGCGGTCACGGAACTGCATCTCACATTTCCCGTCGCGTTCGTCGGGGCCAGCCTCGTCGCGGGTCTTCTCAGCGTCGCACTGGACTGGGTGGCCTTTCGCCCGCTGCGCCGGCGCGGCGCGCCGGAGTTCTCGGCCATCGTGTCGAGCATCGGGGCCGGTTACATCCTGATGAGCATCGCGCAGCGCGCGTCCGACACGAAGGTCATGCGCTATCCTTTCGGCACCTTCCCGATCGAGATCTATTCCGTGCTCGGATTGCGCGTGACTCTGCTCCAGCTCGTGATCGTCGGCAGCGTCGCGCTGATCGTGACGGGCCTCGTCGCCTACATCTTCCACACCAGCTTCGGGCGTCAGATCCGCGCCGTGGCGATCAATGAGCGCACTGCCTCGCTGTTGGGCGTAAACCCAACCGGCGTCTATTTCCAGACCTTCTTCATCTCCGGGGCGTTGGCCGGAGCTGCGGGCGTGCTGATTGGCATCGCGTTCAATTCGGTTCACTTCCTGATGGGCGAGCCGTACATGTTGCGGGCCTTCGTCGTCATCGTGCTCGGGGGTCTAGGCAGCATTCTTGGGGCGGTCGTAGGCGGCTTGCTGCTGGGCGTGATTCAGACCATGACCATCGCCTACGTCTCGACTGATCTGAGCGATGCGGTGATCTTCTCGCTGCTGTTCTTGATCCTGCTGGTACGCCCGACGGGGTTGTTCGGGACGCTGCGAAGGGAAACCAGGGTGGCGCGCGAATGACCGAATGGTTCGCCAGTTACCAGGCCTTGGTCGATCTCATCCTGCTGGACTGCGGGCTGGCGCTGAGTCAGTTCGTCGTGCTGCGCGCTGGTGTCTTCTCCGTCGCCACCCCCGGGCTCGCGTCCATCGGAGCGTACACCGCGGCGATTCTGACCTTGCGTATGGGCGCTCCTGCGAGCGTCGGTCTGCTCGCCGCGACCTGCGCGGGCACCGCGGCGGCTCTCCTGCTATCCGTACCGCTGTCGCGCCTGCGCGGCGTCTTCCAGGCCATCGCCACCGTGGCCATGGTCCAGATCGTGTTGTCGCTCGCTCTGTACGCAACCGACATCACAGGCGGGGCGAACGGACTGAATGGAATCCCGAAGCAGGTCGGCACGCTTCAGCTCTTGGTTGCCATCGGCGGCGTCGTCTACGTCCTCGTGTGTCTGGGTCGATCTCGAATCGGATACGCGTTTGACGCCATGCGCCAGGACGAAACCGTGGCGACATCGCTCGGCATCTCCGTCACCCGCTATCAGGCACTCGCGTTTGCCCTGAGCGGCGCCATCGCCGGGCTGACCGGTGCGCTGATGGCATACCACAACTACAGCGTTGTGCCGGAGGAGTTCGGCTTCGGCATGCTGATCACGGTGCTCGCTTACGTAGTACTCGGCGGAAGCCGCTCGGTACTGGGACCGCTGGTCGTGGCGGTCACGCTCAGCCTTCTTCCCGAACTGGCGCGACCACTCGCGGACAATCGGCTCATCGTGCACGGCGCGCTGCTCATGCTCGTCATCATCTATCTTCCGCACGGCATCGTGGATTCGCTCGGGATCGCGTACCACCGCCGTCTCGGCCGGAACGCCCGAAACACCATCGCAACCGAGGACATCGCCGATGGCGCGGCTTAGTCTGGACGGCGTATCGCGCAACTTCGGCGGTGTGCAGGCCGTCAAGGGCCTCAGCATGTCCGCGTCGCCTGAGCGCATAGTCGGGCTCATCGGCCCCAATGGCGCAGGCAAGACCACGGTCGTCAACCTCATCACCGGGCTGCTGAAGCTCAGCGCAGGACGCATCCAGCTCGACGACACCGACATCGCCGAGCTTCCTCCCCACGTCATCGCGCAGTTGGGCATCGCCCGGACGTTTCAAAGCATTCGGTTGCTGAAAGAGGCGAGCGTTCTCGACAACATCATCGTCGGGTTCCACACCAGCGATCGGACCTCGCTGCTCGCCCAAGCGGTTGGCTCGCCGAACGTGCGGCGGGTTCGCGCGGCCATCGTTGCGCGGGCGCGTGCCTTGTTGGACGAGTTCGGGATGGGCGGGTACGCCGATTTTCTGGCGGGAGAATTGTCTTATGGCCACCAGCGCCGAGTCGAGATCATGCGAGCGCTGGCGCTCGAGCCAGGCGTGCTCCTTCTCGATGAGCCGGCCGCAGGGATGAACGATGTCGAGGCTGCGGAGCTGGGCGTCATCTTTCGCCGGCTGGCGGGACGCGGCCTCTCGCTGGTGGTGATCGAGCACAATATGCGGCTGGTCATGTCGCTGTGCGACGAGCTCTACGTCCTGGCGTCGGGAGAATTGATTTCCCATGGCAGCCCAGCCGCTGTTCAGTCCGACCCGCGCGTGGTCGAGGCGTATCTGGGAGGCGAGGTGTGCTAGAGGTCGAGAATCTCACGGTAGCCTACGGCGGCATCGTCGCGGCGCGCGGCGTGAGCCTGCGCGTGCCGCGCGGCCAGATTGTCGCTCTGATTGGGAGCAATGGCGCCGGCAAGACGACCCTGCTGAATGCGATCTGCGGTGCTGTACGGACGCGCGCGGGAGATATCCGCTTCGATGGACAATCGCTTGTCGGACAGCCTGCGCACCGCGTCGCCCGGCGTGGAGTCCTGCTCGTTCCGGAAGGGCGCCAGATCTTGGCGCCGCTGTCGGTCCGCGAAAACCTGGAGCTGGGGCGCCTCGCGGCTCGCGGGCGAGCCGATGCGCGCGAGCAGAGCGTCGGCGAAATCTATCGGCTCTTTCCTCGGCTCGAGGAGCGCACCAATCAGCCCGCCGGGTCGCTCAGCGGCGGCGAGCAGCAGATGCTCGCGATCGGACGCGCGCTCATGGGGCGGCCCGAGATTCTGCTGCTCGACGAGCCCAGCCTCGGTCTGGCCCCGAAGCTGGCCGCCAGCGTGTTCGCGGCCCTGCAAACCCTCAACCAGAATGGCCTGACCATCCTGCTGGTAGAGCAGAACGCGCGCCGGGCTCTGGAGCTCGCCACGCACGGCTACGTCATGGAGCGTGGCGAGATCGTCGACGCTGGACCGTGCGAGCAGCTGCGCCACGATCCGCGTGTCGTCGTTCATTATCTCGGCGGTGAGCTCGCTCGCCCATCGGATCGAGGCGGTTCGGAATACGTGTCGCACCCCGGCGGGACACATTGATCAAACACACGCGGCAACTGCCGGAAGCCGCATCGGGAGAGAGAGGACGTCAATGGAAACTGCTACACGTCGACTTATCGGTGTTCTGTTCGCGCTCTTCGCGAGCGCCAGCGCCGGAGTTGCGCTTGCCGAGGACTATGTGGTCGCCGCAGAACTGGCGCTTACCGGCACCTACTCCTGGGTTGGCGCCCCGAGCCGCGACGGCATGCTGATCGGGCTGGACGAAGTGAACCGCAGCGGCGTGCTGGGCTCCTCAAAGATCAAGCTCATCATCGAGGACACCGCCAGCGACAAGCGGCAAGCGATTACGCTGCTCAACCGCTTCGAGGCGCGTGACAAGGCGCTGCTCGTCCTGGGCCCGAGCTCCAGCACGGAGGGATTGGCCATCGCTCCGGTGGCGAACGACCTCAAGATCCCGCTGCTCACCACGACTGCCGTCTCGGAAGAGATCAACAAAAGCGGCATCTGGGCATACAAGACACCCGCCAGCCCGAGCGTGATCATCGGCACGGTGGCCAAATATGCGGTGGACAAGCTCGGCATCAAAACCGCCGCACTGGTTTTCTCGCGCGACAACGACGGTCAGGTCGGGCAGAAGAACGTTGCGCTCAACTACTTCAAGAACCACGGCGTCAAGATCCTGGCCGAGGAGTCGGTGCTGACCACCGATACGGACTATCTGGCGTTGCTGACCAAGATCACCTCGCTCAATCCCGACGCTATCTATCTCACGCTTACGGCGGAGGCGGCTGCGAATTTCATCGTTCAGGCGCGCCAGGGCGGGATCGACCCGAAAACGCGCTTCATCGGCGTGCCTAACATGGGCGCGGACCAGTTTATCAACATCGGCGGCAAGGCGGTCGAAGGCGCAGTGTTCGTGGCCGACTATTTCCCGGGGCAGCAGTCGGCGGAAAATCAGCACTTCGTGCAAGCCTACGAGCCCAAACACGGGCGCAGGCCGGACAACGGAGCGGCGCTCGGCTACACCGCCATCAAGATCGCCGCGGCCGCGATCAAGGCAGCCGGTCCGAATCCCACGCGCGACAGCATCCGCGAAGCGTTGAAGAAGATCAAGAACCTCCCAGTCATTCTCGGCACTGGCCAGTTCTCGTTCGACGAGAACCGCGGCGCGAATTACGAAGGCATCATGCTGACGGTGAAAGATGGGAAATTCGTGCCGTTGCAGTAGGGCGGTTTGATGCGCGGTTGTGTCTCAAGATCTACCGAGCTGCTTGGCCCTCCTCTCCGTCATCCCGGCGGAAGCCGGGATCCAGAGCTGTTTGCTGGATGGCCGTTCCTCGAAACGCTCCTGCGACGCGTTTGGCCGTTCCTCGAAGCGCTCCTGCGACGCGCTTTCCGGCTCGCGCTACGCTTGGCCGGAATGACGAACTCGGAGTAGTGCTTTCATCCAAAGACATCATGCCTTCCTGCTCTGAACACCTGGCCCACTGGGCCTCTGCCCTGAAGTTCGAAGATCTTCCCGCCGACGTCGTCGAGAGCACCAAGCTGCGCATCCTCGACGTCATTGGTCTGGCCCTGGCCGGCCTCGGCACTGCCTACGGCCAGTCGGTACGCAAAGCAGCAATCGCGATGGGGTCCAGCGGCGAAGGTCGGATCTTCGGAACCGGCGAGCACGTCGGAACGAGCGCTGCGGCGTTCGCAAATGGCGCGCTGGCCCAGGCGCTCGAGTTCGACGACACGCACAACGAATCCATCGTGCATATGAGCAGTCCGTCGGTAGCTGTCGCTCTCGCTTTGGCCGAGACGCTGAACCTGTCCGGCAAACAGATC
>JBGPPC010000061.1:0-16362 GCA_041488355.1 Gammaproteobacteria bacterium | reverse complement strand
GTGCGATGCCTTCGTGGACATCTGCCCGATGGACTGCATCAACTTCACTCAGAACGACGCCGAGCCGGACCTGCGGAGACAGTTGCGTGCCCCTGCGAGGAATCTGAGCCAGGACCTGTACGTGTCCGGGACGCTCAAGACCGGCCGCATCATGGCTAAGGACGAGGACCTCTGCCTGCACTGCGGGCTGTGCGCCGAGCGTTGCCCGACAGGCGCCTGGGATATGCAGAAGTTTTTCCTGGACATGACCAACGCGGGTCCTGCATGCCGGAATCAGCGCAAGGTGGTAGACCCTGAGACGGCATGAAATGCGGCGACGCGAGGGTTCAAAGACTGAATTCGCGACCGCCGGTATCTTCGCCAGCTTCGAAATAACGCATGCTGCCTGAACCTCAAATCCGCACCAACGATTTCGTCCTCAAGTTCGCGAACGTTAACGGCTCCGGTTCGGCTTCCGCAAACACATTGTTCGCGAAGGCGATCCTGCGCATGGGCGTGCCGGTGAGCCCGCGCAACATCTTCCCGTCCAACATCCAAGGGCTGCCCACCTGGTACGAGGTACGCGTATCCGAGGCTGGTTACCTCGGGCGACGCGGGGGGGTCGATCTCATGGTGGCAATGAATCCCCAGACCTGGGACAAGGACCTGGCGGAAATCGAGCCCGGCGGATACTTGTTCTACGATTCCACCAGACCGCTGCCCGATTCCAAGTTCCGCGACGACATTCATGTCGTCGGCATGCCGCTCACCGAGATCTGCAACCGCGAGTACAACGACGCACGTCAGCGGCAGCTGTTCAAGAACATCATCTACGTCGGAGCCCTCACAGCGCTCATAGACGTCGACGTCCGCGAGGTCGAGAAGCTCATCGGCGAGCAGTACAAAGGCAAGGAGAAGCTGCTCGAGCCAAATATCAAGGCGCTCCACATGGGCCGTGACTACGCCGCGAGCTACCTCCCCTCGATCGGGCTTCGGGTAAAGCGCGCGAATGGCGTGGGCAACAAGATTTTCCTGGAGGGAAACAGCGCGGCAGCGCTGGGGTGCGTATACGCCGGAGCGACGGTCGCAGCCTGGTATCCGATCACGCCCTCCTCTTCGTTGGCCGAGGCCTTCAGCCGGCATTGCCGCAAGTACCGCCATGATGCAGACACCGGCAAGGCGCGTTATGCCGTCATCCAAGCCGAAGACGAGCTGGCTTCGATCGGGATCGTCATAGGCGCCTCCTGGAACGGCGCACGCGCGTTTACGTGCACCTCCGGTCCCGGCATCTCGCTCATGCAGGAGTTCATCGGGCTGGCCTACTTTGCCGAGGTCCCGGCGGTGATCTTCGATGTTCAGCGTGGCGGTCCCTCCACGGGCATGCCCACGCGCACCCAGCAATCGGACGTGCTGTCCTGCGCTTACGCCTCGCACGGCGACACCAAGCACGTCTTGCTGCTGCCCGAGGATCCGAAGGAATGTTTTGACTTCGCCGTGCTCGCCTTCGACCTCGCGGAGCGGCTGCAGACGCCAACATTCGTGCTCATGGATCTGGACATCGGGATGAACGAGCGGCTGTGCGAGCCGCTCGCCTGGGATGACGCACGACGCTACGATCGCGGCAAAGTGATGACTGCCCCTGAGCTGGAAGCAGGCAAAGAGTTCGGCCGCTATCTGGATGTGGACGGCGACGGCATTGCCTACCGCACCTATCCGGGCACGCACCCGACGCGCGGGGCGTATTTCACCCGCGGCACCACTAAGGACCGCTTTGCCCGCTACAGCGAGGCCGGCCCCGACTACGTGGATAACATGCAGCGCCTGCTGCGCAAATTCGAAGCAGCGAAGGAGCTGGTGCCAAAGCCCGCCCTACGCCCTGCACGGCAACCCGCACGGCTCGGCGTAATCTACTTCGGTTCGACCAGCCCCGCTATGCTCGAGGCGCTGGACGCATTGGAGCGTGACGGGGTGCAGCTCGACGCTCTGCGCGTGCGCGCCTTTCCGTTTCACGACGCTGTCTACGACTTCATTGCGGACCACGAGCAGGTGTTCGTCGTGGAGCAAAACCGCGATGCTCAGCTGCGCATGCTGCTCGTCAACGAGGGCGCCGTCGACCCATCCCGCCTCATCTCGGTGCTGCATTACGACGGCACGCCGATCACCGCGCGTTTCATCCTCGGAGAAATCGCCGAGAAAGTAGCGGTGCTGAACGTGACCCCGCTGCGCAGGATCGCACAATAAGCTGACTTGAGTCGCACATGACCTATCTGGCGAAACCCAAACTTCATCACCCGGCGCTGGATCGCAATGCGCTCGGATTGACTCGCCGCGACTATGAAGGCGCGATCTCTACCCTGTGCGCAGGCTGCGGACATGATTCCATCAGCGCCTCCTTGATCCAGGCCTGCTTCGAGCTGGGTCTGCCGCCGCACCGTATCGCGAAGCTGTCGGGAATCGGTTGCTCATCCAAGACGCCGACCTATTTCCTGGGCAGCTCTCACGGCTTCAACAGCGTGCACGGACGGATGCCGTCGGTGCTCACCGGCGCCAACCTCGCCAACCGCGAGCTGATCTATCTTGGCGTGTCGGGCGACGGGGACTCCGCCTCCATTGGGCTCGGCCAGTTCGCCCATTCGTTGAGGCGCGGCGTGAACATGGTTTATATCGTCGAGAACAATGGGGTCTACGGCCTCACCAAGGGCCAGTTCTCAGCCACCGCCGACAAGGGCTCAAAGAGCAAGAAGGGCACAGTCAATTTCGATGCACCGATCGATCTGGTCATGCTCGCGCTGCAGCTCGGCGCCACGTTCGTAGCTCGCAGCTTCTCGGGCGACAAGGACCAGCTGACGCCGCTCATCAAGGGCGCCATCCTGCATGCTGGCGCCGCGTTCATCGACGTCATCTCTCCATGCGTAGCCTTCAACAACCATGACGGCTCGACCAAGAGCTACGACTACGTGCGCGAGCACAACGAAGCGGTGAACCAGCTGGACGTAATGGTGCCACGGCAGCCGATCTCCGCACAGTACACGCCAGGGACGCTCGAGGAAATCGTGCAGCACGACGGCTCGCTGCTGCGTCTGCGCAAGCTAGCGGCCGACTACGATCCGAGCGACCGCATCTCGGCCATGAGCTTTGTGCAGCAGCACGATGCGAAGGGCGAAGTCGTCACCGGCCTGCTATACGTGGACCCGGAGCCCGAAGACCTCCATGCCCACCTCAACACGGTGAATGCACCCTTCAACAGCCTGGCCGAGACGGAACTATGTCCCGGTGCGGAGGCGCTGGCCCGCTTCAACGCCACCCTGCGTTAGCTGTTGCCGCTATTCAAATCCGGCGATGCACGCTTCGTTCATTGCCGGACCCGCAGCGCCATTTCCGTCACGCCGGCGCCTTCACTGAATGACGGTCGCGTGCTTGCGGTGGATCGAAGCCTCGATCTCGACACGCCGGTCGTTCTGTAGGCACGTGATAAGCTCTTCCCGCGCCAGTCCCCGGCAGTTTCCTGCCGGAGTGAGCGGGTCTTTGTCGCCGCGGCCTTCGTAGCGAATCTTGTTTTCCGGAACCCCCCTGCCCATGAGGTACTGCGCCACGGCATAGGCACGCAACTCCGACAGGCGCCGGTTGTAGTCGTTGGTACCGATACGATCGGTATAGCCAAAGATGTCGAGGCGGTCGTACTCGGCCGTCTTCAGGCTCTCGGCCAGCCCGTCCAGGATTCGCTGCACTTCGGGACGCAGCGAGTACTGATCGAAGTCGAAACGGCCCTCCTCGTTCACGCCCAGAATCAGCGGGAGCACGCCGCCGAGCGTCTGGGGACGATATTCCTCGTCTACCCTGACCTTGCCGCTGGGAACGTCGATCGCTGCAATGCGAGAGTCGCCCTCTACGCCGGCGGCCGCAGCACCGCCAGCACCGGTGCCCTCGTCGCCCGAGCCCGATGCATTCCTCGCCCCCCGTCGGCCCGCCGCGGTGCCGGTGTTACCTCCTGGCCCGCCGGTAGCGCTGCTTTCCAGGCCGGCCACAGAGCCTCCGCTGGAAAGATCCGCTGCCCCGGCGTCGGCACCGGACGCGCCACCTGCCTGGGCACGTTGGCCACCGGCACTGGCGCGATCCCCGCTGAGGGACGAAGCCTCACTGCCACCGCTGGCGCTCCCTGGCGTGCCCCGCCCTGCAGCACCAGCTGCAGCTGCAGTAGACGCTCCGGCGCGGCCGGCCGCGCCAGGTCGAGCAGACCCAGCCGCTCCGCCGCCGGTCATCGTCGAAGCCTGATCCCCTCCTGCGCCATCGCGAGCGCTTGGCCCGACGCCGCCAACGCCATCACTGGTGGACGACGTGGTCGCTTCGTCGCTCGAGGACGACGCATCCGCTTGGTTGGATCCCAGATCGTTGCCACCGGCCGCACCGTTAGGCGTGCTGGTGCTCCCGGCGCCGGCTTCGGCGGACGACTTCCCGCCCGGCGACGCCGTCGCGCCGCCTGCGGCACCCGGTTGAGCTGAATCCTGCCCGCCCCCGCGTCCCTTGCTGTTCGCGGACGCGGCCATCGACGGGTCGCCGGATAGAGAGCCTATGCGCTGCGCCTTGGTGCTACAGCCGACGATAAGGACGGCGGCGAGCAACATCGGCGTGAGTTTGAGAACTGTCGCACTCATTGAGCTCGCTGTGAATTCCAAAGTCGCAGTGTGAGTTGCCATGTGCATCGCTCCCCCTAATGATTTGCGGCCGGTCCGCGGTTGAAGGCTCGTATCGACCAAACGGCTGCTAACGGGTGAATGTTAACTGACTTGAGGCTGGGCGTCGCAACCGAACGGCTACGGCGGTGTTTCAACTGTGCGATTGCCCGCCAGGTCGGAGTCATCGATTGGGTCAAATTCCTCGTTCGCACAACGTTCGAGCAGTCGCGACGCTGAGTCCGCGCTCAGGAACATGTCGGTCGCGCCAGTCGCCACTCACCTCGGGCATTGGATTTGCACCACGGCTCTCAACCATTACTTGTGCGACAAACCACAGATGACATGGCGCTGGCTGCTCCTCCTCCCGCTCGCCTGGGGTGTGTGGAACTATTGGGCAACGCGACCCATCGTACATCCTCCCGGCGTGCTGGTGAGCGCAGAGCCGACGCAGTCGGGGCTCGATGCGACGCCACGACCCCTGACAAAACGCGGATATCAAATCGTGCCTCTGCAATCGTTCTCCCTCGCGGCCCGCGTACTCAGCAAGGAGCGTTACCGTTTCGACGAGGGCGCGGACATTGCGCCGGTCGATCTAGCGCTCGGATGGGGGCGGATGTCCGACCAAGCGGTCCTGGAGGCGTTCGACATCAGTCAGAGCGGAAGGTTCTACTTCTGGCATGTGAAGCAGTTTCCAATTCCCCGCCGCGAGATCGAGACCCATAGCGCCAACATGCACATGATCCCCGCAACCGAGGACGTCGAGCGTCGTTTGCTGGGCATACGCGCCGGGCAAATCGTTACTTTGGCCGGTTACCTTGTGGAGGTCCGAGGCCCGAATGGGTGGCGCTGGCGCAGCTCGCTTAGCCGCGAGGACACCGGAGCGGGTGCCTGCGAGCTGGTCTGGGTTGAGAAGTTGGACGTGCGTTGAACGCGTGACGCATCGCGGGGCGAGGATATAATCGGCTCCGACCCAGCAACGCAGGAGCCCGTCATGATCGACCTCTACCTCGCCGGCACCGCCAACGGTTTTCGCGCCTCAGTCGCCCTTGAAGAGGCAGGCCTGCCCTACCGCGCGCAGAAGGTGGATCTCGCGAAGGACGAGCAGCGCTCGCCCGAGTTCCTGAAGCTCAATCCTGCAGGACTTATCCCTGTCATCATCGATCACGAGGGGCCCGGGGGCAAACCGCTTACGCTCTCCCAATCAGGGGCGATCTTGCTCTACGCCGCCGAGAAGAGCGACAGGTTGCTTCCGAAAGACGCGGCGCGACGCACTGTGGCGCTGCAGTGGTTGATGCAGGCGGCGAGCGACATCGCCGGCGCCAGCAGTACGGTATTTCACGTCGACACAAGGGCGCCAGAGAAGAGTGCCGCCAACGTGGATTACTTCAAGAAGCGGTTGGTCGACTTCTTCGCGGTATGTGACCGTCGGCTCGCGGACCGTGAGTTCCTGGCCGATGAGTTGTCGGTCGGCGACCTCATGCTTTATCCCAACTTCGCGTTGCGCAAGCCGCTGCTGGACGAGGCGGGGGGCCTAAGCAATCTGCAGCGTTGGGGGGCGGCCATGGCAGCAAGGCCGGCTGTCGCACGGGGAATGAAGGTATTGGGCTAACACAGCTGGTGCGCGGTAGCGCGCCCGCCTCTGCGCATCCGTGCAGCGCCGTGTCCGCGCCGTCCGTTCTGCTTCAGCCAGGGAACCATGTCACTTCTGAGTCCCCTCGCCGTGAGCGCCCTGCATGGCTGCGCGGCAGCCCTCGGACAGCTTTCCTTCGTTCTGTTTTAGGCACGTCAACATGCGCCCGTGTCCGGGCTTGACCCCTCTGCAGTACTGCTTGGCGTCGCTCCGGCACGCCTCCCGCAAGGCTTGCATCTTCTGGCGCGCTTGAAGCATCGCGTTCTTGCAAGCGGGCGACACGCTCCCTTCATGCTGCTTTAGACACCTTGCCATCCTGCCGTCTCCCGGCTGGACATCCTTGCAAAGCTTCTCGGCGTCCGCTTTGCACGTCCCGATCCCGAGCTCCTGTGCCCGCACCGGACCGGGTTGCAGGAAGACGAGGGCCGCGAGTATGGGAAAGCCAAGCCGCAAACCCGGCATGAGATCCTCGAGCGATGGTTTATGCCTCGCGGTCAGTATACGCGGTCGCGTCCGCGACACTTCAACCGCGCGTTCCCCGCAAGGCCTTGGCACACACGTCCGCGCCGTCGCGCGGGAGGTCCTTCTGTGTCAGCATCTCGAATGGCACCACGAATATCGACGTAAAGAAGCGACCTACCGTTTCCATCAGATCGGAGCCGGCCACGCCGATCTTGAAATCGGTGATCTTGCCGCTTACCTGCACCGGCGTGGCCAGACTGAAGAACTGCGGCGACTTCGCCTTCGGCGCCAGGCGGAATGCCAGCTCCTCCGTAGCAAAATCAACCTTGCCGACACCGCTTACGCGCATCCGGCTGGTGTCCATCAGGATTTCGTCCTGGGTCAGCTTGCCATCGCGCAGGTTGAAGCGACCGACCGCACAGTTGATCTTGGACTCGGACGCGGGATCGACCGCCGGAAGCAGGGCCACGAAAAGGTTCACCGCCCATAGATCGAAGATGCCGGACTTGAAGTCGCGTGGCCAGACCGCAAAATCGATTCGCCCATTCGAGTGTTGCATGAGAGCGTCCAACGTCTTTGCGCGCGCATCGAGGTTCAACTGCAGACTGAACAACCCCTGCATATCGGTGCCGGGCTTGATTCGTCGCGCGAGTATGCCGTAGTCGAACCGATCGACTTGAACGTTGGCCTGCACTGCAACGTCGGCGTCGGTGGGCAGGTAGGAGAGCGCAATGCGCGCCGACCCGCCCGGAACGTTCACCTCGGCTGGATCGAGCACGAACTTGCCGTCGGAGAGCTGCGCCCTCAGCGTGCCGCTGCCGAGCTTGTCGGCGCCCGATAGCACCTCCTCGACAGCGACGTTGAGGAAAGCATCGAGACTGCGCAGCACTTCCGGACTGAGCAGTTTCTGGCCCTGTGCCGCCGCCTGCTTGGCCTGGGCACGCATCTCTTCGACGCTCAGGGCCTTGGCGGGCGTCTTCTCCTTCTTCTCGACCAGGGACCAGCCCTCGAGCTTGAAGTCATTCAGCTGTACGCGCGGCGCAGCGAGCTCCATGTCCAATCGCGGTCGCGCACCGGTCGTACCGAGCTTGCCATGGCCGTTGAGCGTGCTGTCGCCAACGCGCAGCGAGAGATCCGGGACCTCATAGCCGCTATTCGAAACCCGGAACTTCCCGCCCAGCTCCCATGGCCCCCAAAGCGGGAGTTGCACGTGCGCCAACTGGTCGAGGCTATCAAGGCGATCGCCGCGCGCTGAAAGCTTGAGCCGCACAGCGAGCTGATCGATAGGCAGCGCGACCTTACCTGACAGGGCCAGCTGCGCTCCGGCGGCTTCAACCGTCACCGAGAACGGCATATCGGTGCTGGTCTTCAGGAAATCGGGGAGAGCCCCGCTCTTAACGCGAATTGTCACGGGTGTCGTGTCGATCGCGCCGTCAAGATCGAGCGTGATGGGCTGGCCGGCCGCTGCGCGTGCCGTGCCCTTTGCGATTTTGATCGGAAGCTGCAACGTCCGGTTGGGGTCGCGCACGATCATCTGGCCGGACTCCAGCTCCGCCAGCAGCGACGAGCGCTCGAGCATCTCGCCCAGGCGGCTGCCGCGCCCGATCAGCTCGGCGCGCAGCTGCTCCGCGCGCGCCTCGAGGTCGCTCACGACTTTGAGCTTCTGCAGCAGCCCGCCGATGTCCACCTTCTCGGCCGCGACCCACACGGAAGCCTCCGGCATCTGGCCGCGCAGGTCGAGCGCGATGGCGCCGGAGAATACCGTCCCTGCGAGGTTGGCGCTGAAGGGAGACGGCCACATCCGACCGTCGCGGATGCGGCCGGTGAAAGACACGTCGGTTACTGGCGCGGGCTGCATCGCGACGCGCTTGACCTGGACATCGAGGTCCGCGTCGAGGAGGCTGATCCCTTGCGGAAGAATGGGCAGGTCGAACATCGATCTCGCCGGTGCGTTGGGATCGGAGGGAGGCAACATCCGCTCGAACTCGTCTACGTCCAGGTTTTCCACCAGGACGCGCGCTTGGACCAATGGCTGTCGACCGATGCCAACCCGCGCCAGTTCGGCGCTCACCGTCGTGTTTCCGAAGCGAGCGGTGAACGGGTTCAAGCGCCATTCGTCGCTCTCGACGCGCACGTGCCCCTCGATTGCGACAGCGCTCGAGGCGTCACGCGAAAGGCCAAGCCAGCGCGCCACGTCTCCGGCGCGCGCTGCCGAGAAACGAAACTGCAGATCGGTGCCCCTCTCCGCTTCCGGCGCGGCCAGTATGCCGTCCAACCGAAACACTGCCCCGGTCGCTTTTGCTTCGAATTGGAGCGGCCATCGGATCTCATGAGTAAGCGTGGGAAGGTCACCGCCAGTGAAGTTCGCCGAGAACGGCTCGCCCAGAAGCGAGCCGCGCACCTGCCCAGTCAACCGCTTCCCCGCGGGAATAGCGACCGCCAGGCTGTCGAGCTTGAACTCGACCGGCGTGCCGCCTTCGACGTTGCCATAGCTCAGCCTAGCTTGCTGAGCATCCACGCGCATATCGAGTGTGCGCACAATGGCGCCCAGGTTGTCGCCTCGACCTTTCAGGCGCAGCTTGAAGCTCCCCAGCTCCCCCTGTACTCCGCGCACACCCGCGAACACTTCCGCCAGCCGGCCCAGCTTCGAGCGTTCGGTGCCAAGCGATAGAACGAAGTCTGGTATCTCCGCTGTAGCATCAACCCCGATGTTGCCGACGAGGGGCACGTCCGCGACGACTGCCTTCACCGGCGCATTCAACCGGCCGTTCTGAACGACCAGGCGCAGTTGCGCGTCGCGCGCATCACCTGGTATCCCGATCCACTTGCCGACCTGCACCGTCAAGTCTCCGTCCAACAGCCGCAGCTCTGTGAGACTGTAGCTTTGCTTCTCGAGCTCTGCGATGGTCTTCTCGGCCTCCGCGGCGGACTGCGCGATGTCGGTCGGCTTTGACGCCTTCGCGGGTTCAGGCCCGGCGATCAGAAACGGTCTGAGATCGAGCACAGGCAGCGTGAGATCTCCCGTCACGCGGGGCTGAGCCGCGGTGAGGTCGAGTCCCAATTCGCCCTGTAGCGTGGTCTGGCCCATGACGCCGTTCAGGCTCGAGATTCGGAGCTGGCTGCTCTTCCATTCAACGCGTCCACTCAAGCCGGTCGCACCGACTGGCGGAAACGTCGTTTGCAGCAAGCGCTCCAGTTCCGCGAGATCTTGAGTACCCAGGCCGAAGGTGACGTCGACGGCAGGAGTTCCTAACGGGTCCTTGACGCCCCCGCCCACCTCGAGCGCCGTGCCGGCGAACTCCAGGTGCAGCGTGAATGGCCAGGGCTGATCGGCGGAATTCAGACCAGAGAGCGGACCTCCATCGATCCTTACAGTGTAAGGAAAGGTTTTCTCGACCGCCCCACGCAAGGTGAGCGCGATCGGCTTCTCCGCTGCGCCCTCGCCTACCATCTCGTCCAGCACGAAGTAGCGGCTACGTTCACCCGCGACGTATTCGACGTTGATCCGCCTGAACGCAATCGAGCTGATGGCCTCCAGCTTTACAGGGGTTCCGGTTACTGCAGTCGGCTGCGGCTGCGCAGGTGTAGAGGGCGGCAGGTTAAACTCCCAGTTGACGTGCCCATCGGCGCGTTGCTCGAGGCGCACGCGCACGTCCTCGGCGTCTATGTCCACGATGCGGATCTCGTTGCGCAACAGAGGCAGCAGCTCGAGACGCATGCGCGCTCTGCCCAGGCTGGCAAATTCCGGCGTCGAGAACCCGGGTGGATTAGCGATCCGGATGCCGCCCACAGTCAGCGTCGGGCGTATCGTCGGGATAAGCGCGAGCGGGCCCTGTAACGTGACTTGGCGACCCAATGCTTGGCTCGCGGCCTGAGCGATTGCACCGCGCCAAGGAGCAGCGCTGATCGAGATCCCCAGCACGCCGATGACGAGCCCGGTCAGCATAGGCACTGCGACCACGGCGGCCAGCGAGATTAGAGTCCAGCGCACTGCTCGGCGCAGGGAACGGGGGAAGCGCACGACCTGATACCGAGAAAGGGTTGCAGTTGACATCGCGGGACGCAACCGCACCAACAGGCCGCGGCAGCGATCTCAGCCTACAAAATTAGAACAAGCGCCCTCGACAAAAACGTTCATAGGGCGGTGACGGTCAGAACAATCCCTTCTATCATAGGCTCTAACCAACTTGCGCACACGCGGCGCTCAATCGCCGCCGTATCCCAGGGAGGTCGATAGTGCAGTTCCGTGGTGTATGGTTCACGATTTTTCTTGTCGTATTGGCCTCGATTCCAGCGGCTGCGGCGCGGGCGGACATCTTCCGTTGCCTGGCACCGGACGGCAAGACCCTGTACAGCGATGCGCCATGCCCCGGCGGAGCTGTCCGCAGCTCGAACATCACCGCCGCAGTGGGCGCGTGCAGCACATCGGAGTGCACGGCGCAGCGCGAGCAGGCGGCCGGAAACGCCCGTGAACGGCTGCGCTCGGAACAAGAGCTGCTGGCCGCTCTGACTGACAAGCGGCTGCGCGCTGAACTCGATTCCGCTACGGAGCGCGCTCGTTCGGATGATCTGATCCGCCGGCAGCTGGTCGAGGCTAGGCTGGCTATCTCGGCCGACGAAAGCGCCTACGCCGCCGGTTACCCTTTGTACTACCCAACCTACGCCGTCTATCCGGCCGTCAGGAAGTGCGGGTGGCGCTGCGTTGGGCTACATCAGCGGCCCCACAGCGCCGTGTCTGCCAAACGCACTTGGGGCACCGCTCTGCGCTTCGATCGTCGATAGCTCTGGCCGCGCGGACCAACCCGCGTCTATACCGGGGTCCAAAACAAAAACGCCCGCGAAAGCGGGCGTTTTATTTCACGGCCGCGCCGTAAGATCAGCGCTCGCGATCGTTGTGCTTCTCCTTGTGAATCTTGTGGCTCTGGTGATTCTCGGCTGCTTGAATATTGTGTTGCTCGTTGGCGCTAACATGACCGTTAGCGCCAGCGCGTGCCTCCTTGCGGCTTACGTTCGCTTGGCCCTTCTCTAGATTGGCGACCTCGCGATTGGTGAGCTGGCCTGATTGGATGCCCTGCTCGATCCGCTGCTGCTGATTGACATTGCGCTGCACGTCGGCCTGCATCCGCTGCGATGATGCGGAACTCGGGTTGCCGGTCTGAGCGTTGTGCTTGTCCTGATAAATCTGCTGGCTCTCCTTGTTCTGGGCCTGCTCAATGCGGCGTTTCTCAGCGTCAGTCATCTTGCCGTCCGCATCCGCGCGCTGCTCCATCTTTTCGATGTGCGCTTCACCCTTCTCTAGCTTTGCCGCCTCCTTGGTCGTGAGTTGGCCCGACTGCAGGCCTTGCTCGATGCGCTGCTGTTGGTTCACATCGCGTTGCACGACATCGGCCGTGTTCTGGGCAAGGGCGGGCACGGCAAGCACCGCGCCAACAACTAGCGAAGCGGTCTTTGACAGGGTCATGAGAGTTCTCCTTTGAGGTGAACGTGAGACAGGCGTCTCGACGCCGGATATAACGACGTACCCGTTTCCTCCGTTGACTGCCTGGCATTTTGCTAGACGCACCCTTACGTGCAGCTTTCAGTCACGTGCCGTAGCTTCGAGCTGTTGTCGCTGCGCAGGAACAATTCGTCACCAGTACCCGAATGCGATTGCTTTTACAATGGCCCCTTCTTCTCTCACACCCATTGCCTGTCGGTGGGCGTTTCGCCCATAAATAACCCATGGCCCTGTCCCACTCACCACCGAGAAAGATACTCACGTCCGGGTTGTGTGTCGTCCTCTTTGACGGGGAGCGCTACCGACTTCTCGCGGTGCGCAGCTTCGACAGTTGGGACTTTCCCAGAGCGCCGGTACCCGAAGGGGAGGACCCCCTGAAAGTAGCGCTGGACGAGACGCGCGCTGCGACCGGGTTGGACGATCTGGAGCTGAATTGGGGCAGCGAAACCTTTCGCGAGACACTCGCGTCCGAAGACGGCAGCGTCAGCCGCTACTACCTCGCTCGGTCGAAGACTAGCGATGTGGCGCTGCGCGTTCCCTCTGGCGAGGGTGGCCAGGAGGATTTTGAATTCCGCTGGGTTACATTCGAAGAAGCCGAGGATACCCTGCCGCCGCGGCTTGGCGTCATTCTCGATTGGATCGTAGGTCAGCTCGTATCCGGAGCGCGCTGACGGTCGGCTGTTCGTCGACAACCGCAGCGATGGTGCGTCAGCCTTCTCCGTCCTCGGCCTCGAGTCGATCGCGCAACGCCCTTTTCATCACCTTGCCGTAGTTGTTCTTCGGTAAGCTCTCTACGTAGCGGTAGAGTTTCGGTCGTTTGAAGCGTGCGATGTGCTGCAGACAAAGGGAGTCGAGCTCCTGTTCCGTCGCGTGCGCTCCCGGGTGAAGCACGAGGAATGCGACCACCTCCTCCCCCCAGTCGCGATGCGCCTTTCCTATCACGGACACTTCGCTTACCGCCGGGTGACGCAGGAGGACCTCCTCGACCTCGCGCGGGTAGATATTGGCGCCGCCGCTGATGATCAGATCCTTGGAGCGGTCACGCAGCGTGAGAAAACCCTCGTCGTCGAACGAGCCCAGGTCGCCGGTGTGCAGCCAGCCACCGCGCAGGGTGTGAGCCGAGGCCTCGGGGTCACGCCAGTAGCCCTTCATCACAGCCTCCCCGCGCACCAACACTTCCCCCACCTCACCACACGGCAACACACGGTCGTCGGAATCTGCGACGATCACCTCCACGGCCGACTGTGCAACCCCGACTGATGCAAGGCGTGCCTCCCACCGCGGATGTTCCCGGTTGCTGATGTGAAAACGGGACAGTGCGGTGATCGTCATTGGGCACTCACCCTGCCCGTAGATCTGGACGAAGCGCTCGCCCATCGCAGACAGCCCCTGTTTGATGTCCTCCAGATACATCGGCCCGCCTCCGTAGATCACGGTCTTCAGACCGGAAAGGTCGGGCGAGTGCTCCCGTGCCCATGCGACCAGACGGCGCACCATGGTCGGTGCGGCAAACAGCGCTATTCCGCGCCAACGCCGACAAAGCGCGAACAACTCAGCCGGATCGAAGTGGCCCTCCTCGGGTAGGACTTGGTTGGCGGCCCGCAGCACATGCGGAAAGTTGTACAGGCCGGAGCCATGCGACAGCGGGGCGGCATGCAGGATGCCATCGCCAGGCATGATCCCGTCGACGTCGGCGAAGTAGCACAGGGTCATCGCGAGGAGGTTCCGGTGCGTGATCATCACGCCCTTGGGGCGCCCGGTGGTCCCGCTGGTGTAGAACAGCCACGCCACGTCGTCCGGCGATACGGCATGCGGTACAGAGGGCGGGGTATCGCATCCTATCGCCCGATAATCGGCGGAGCCCACCGTGACCACACGATCGAGCCCGGACACGCGCCCCTCGAGTGCCCCGATAGAGGCAGCAAGATCCGCCGTCACGAAGCAGACGCGCGCGTCGGCGTGCTGCAAGATGTACGCCGCTTCCTCCCGGTGCAGCCTGGCGTTGATGGGGACGGGCGTCAGCCCTGCCCACCAAGCCGCGTAGAGAAGCTCGATGTACTCGGGGCAGTTGCTCATCGCCAGCGCCACACATGCCCCTGGCCGCAGTCCCATGGTCTGCCGGAGCCCACAGGATAGCGTGGCGACGCGCAGCACGAGCTGCGAATAGGTCGCCATCACGCGCGCTCCACGCGATATCGCTGGTCGGTCTGGGAACAGGCGCGCGGCGCGTGCTAGAAACAGGGCGACGTTCAAGGTGGCAGGAGCCTAGATCCTGGAGCGAGCATACCCCGGCCGGACATGCGTGGCGGCGCCCCACTGTGAGTGGCAGGTCAGCGGACGCCGTGCTTGGCGCGATAGTGCTGAGTAAGGATCTTGCGCGTCTGCGCGCCCAATCGAGGGTTGGACGCGGGCGCGCGTGCTGCCTTGGCCGGACCGCGAGCCTTGCGCGGGGAGCTTGGGGTCTTGGCCATTCTGGAAGTCGAAGTTGGCATACCTAACAGCTTACTACTCCGGCACCAGCCAGCGCACGCGCACGCTGCTCTGGTCTCTGGTACCGGATTGGCTCTGACTCTCCTCCGCCAGGACCGGTCTCAGCCATTCGAGCAAGGCCTTCGCCTCGACCTCAAAACCGTGCGGCGGATTGACTACCAGCACGCCACAGCCGCGCAAGCTGACGGTCCACCGTGCGGGCAGTACCGATAGTTCGAGCTGAAGGATCTTACGGATGCCCGTGCCGAGGACTCCGCGATCGAAAGCATGCATGGCGACCGGCTCCATCAGTGGGTACCAGAGCGCATAGACACCGGTTGCGAAGCGTCTGTGTCCAGACACCAGCCCCTCGGTAAGCCTGGCGAACTCTCCGGACCGGTCGAAGGACGAGTCCACGAGCACCAAGCCACGCCTCTCCTTCGGCGGCAGATAGGCCTTGAGCGCCTGATAGCCGTCGCTGAGTTCCACGATTACCTGCCTGTCCCCGTCGAACAACCGCGCGAGCGCGGCGCAGTCGTCCTTGTTCAATTCCGACAAGGCCATGCGGTCGCCTGCCCGCAGAAATCGGCGCGCGATGCGGGGTGACCCGGGATAAAAGCGCAGAGCGCCGCTAGGATTGTCCGCTCGCACCGCTTCGACATACGGATGCAGGAGCTCCGGGATATCGGTACGCGCCCATAGGCGCGCGATGCCGTCTTTGTATTCGGCCAGTTTTTGCGCCCAGGGATGCGAGAGGTCGTACCGGCCGATCCCCGCGTGTGTATCCAGATAAAAAAACGGCTTGTCCTTGCGCGCAATCAGAAGCAACAGGCGGGTAAGCAGAGCGTGCTTGAACACGTCGGCGAAGTTGCCGGCGTGAAACAGGTGACGATAGGCGAGCATGGGTGCAAAGCTTACCGCACCAGAAGCCCACCTACTGGCACGCAAGCTCGTCGATGACCGCGACGCAGGGGTCGCGTCTACGCAAGCTTGTCGTATTTCGTCGCCCTCCCCCGCGCCTTTGCGATTGGATATCTGTCCGCGTTAAGCACCAGTTTCTTGCCAGCAGCCGACACCGGATCAATGCCCAGTTTGTCGCACAGGCGCAGCAAAAACAGCAACACGTCGGCGATCTCCAGCTCCACCTCGGCTCGCGTATCGGCAGGCAGCTGGGCGCTTTGCTCGGGCGTCAGCCACTGGAAATGCTCAATCAGTTCGCCGGCTTCGGCGACCACCGCCATCGCCAGGTTCTTCGGGGTATGGAATTGATCCCAGTCGCGCTCGGCGACAAACTCGCGCAGTTTCGTCTGCAGTGTCTCCAACCGATCGCTATCCGACATGAGCTGTTCCCCTCGTCGCGTGGGCCGCACCTAATAAGTTCGCGCGGGTCACGCAGGCAGTATATCGAGAGGATAGGGCTAAGGCGCCGGCGCCGCCTTGTAGCCCGGCCGCGCGCGGGGCGCGGCCGCTCACGCCGGACGAGTCCCCGTGCAGCGAGGAACCGAACACCCAAAGAACGCCGCCGCTTCCTGGCTTTGCTGCTCGTCCTCTCTGAGGACCATCGGTGCGCCGCACAGCGGGCAGTCCAACAGCTCAGCCAGGGCCGGCCCCAGGTGAGGCTCGCGCCGCAAAATCATCTCGGCAGAGCCGGT
>JBGPPC010000060.1:0-16403 GCA_041488355.1 Gammaproteobacteria bacterium | reverse complement strand
GGATGGCAGTGGTCCTCCATCGCGTCCAGGTGATAGAGATAGCCAAAGAACTCGTCGAACCCGTGGACCGTGGGCAGGAACTGGTTCAAGTCGCCCAGATGGTTTTTGCCGAACTGCCCAGTGGCATATCCCATCGCCTTCAACGCTGTCGCGATCGTCGGTGCCTGTGCAGGCATCCCGATCGGCGACCCGGCTTGTCCGACAGTGGTGAGGCCGGTGCGCAGCGGAATCTCACCGGTGATGAAGTTGGCGCGTCCGGCCGTGCAGCTCGCCTCCGCATAGTAGTCGGTGAAGCGCATTCCTTCGGCCGCCAACCGGTCGAGGTTCGGCGTTCTCATCGCCATGATCCCCTGGTTGTAGGCGCCGATGTTCGACCAGCCGATGTCATCGCCCATGATCATGATGATGTTGGGCTGCTTGGCGTTTTGAGCCTGCGCGAGCGCCGGCCACGCTACCGCGAACAACGCGATAAGCGGCACCGCTAGCACTCGTAGAAGATTTCTCGTTGCATTCATCTAGTACCTCGTTCGTTTTTGGAGACCGGAAGGCGATGCATTAGGTGACCCAACCCCGTACCGGGTCGCAAAGCATGGGGCTAACGGGGTCGCCGGTCAATTGGACCAAGGTCCCATAGTGTGCGAACTCTGCGCATTCGGTCGCAGCAGCGGCGCGCAGCTGGCGATGCTTCATCGCTCCCGCGCGTACTCGCGCATCTCCCCCGTTGTCATTGCGCTTGGATGGTGACCAAGGGCAAATTCTCCGGCTTTCCGGTGTCGGCGAAGTTGAACAGGCCCTGCAGGAACGAGAACGAGCGCTTGAAGGCCAGGTCGCTCTGGTCGATCCAGTACCAGTAGCCGCGGTACTGTACAGCTGCGAACGGGTCTTTGGGACGCACGGCTCCACTGTGCACGCGCATCAGAGGTTGTGCTCCCTCGCTCGGAGGCGGCACCGGGTACGCACTCTTCTCGTCGAGGTGCGCCTTGGGGACCAGTTGGCTGCAGCCGGACAGCGGCGCAGCGAACATCAACAGTGCCGGGGATGCAAGACTTCTTTTAGCACGAAGGTGTGAGCCTTCTCGGATCCTTTGCCGCTGGTCGCGAGCGTTGCTTCTGTGCGGACAGCGGTGCCCGAAGCGGAAACTAGATAAGCTTCTGGTCTTTCAGCGTCCGGATGACGGCATAGGCGAGACCGTCGGTCACCTCTTTCACATCGGTGGACGGGTAGGTGGCGGCATCGCCGCCCCACACCAATTGCGAGCCCGCCACGCTGTAGAGGTCGAAGTGAATGGTGATGAGATTGGACATGCCTCCTGCAGTCGGATCGAAGGACCCGTCCGACCCCGCGCCGTAGTACTCATAGAAGCCGGCCGAACGATTTTCGAAGTTGAACGCCTGCAGAGCGTTCGGATCACGCTCGACTTTCACCAGGCGCGCGGCCAGAACCCCGCTTACCCCCGCGGTTCCCACCACTTTGCGCAACTGGACTGGGTCGACGGGATTGATCTCCGGGAGGACCGGATAGCTCGGCTGCGCATCCACGCCCGCGGCCTTGAGCTTGGCTACGAACTCGTCTTCAAACGCCCGCCTCACGCGAGAATCCGACGTCGCGCCGATGACCATGAGGCGCTTCAACTCGGGGCCGGAGTAGGCTGGGTTCTTCTTCGATGACACCATGCTGGTCGAGGCGCATGACGCCAACAACATGACAGCGAGGCCGACCACGCACGCTACTGCACCCGAGCGAGCACACTGACGCATACTGTCTCTCCTTCCAATTTCGGGGCGAACCCTGTGGGACATCATCGTTCCTGATTGGATTTCTTGATCTCCGCTGCTGGATGGCCGTTCCTCGAAACGCTCCTGCGCCGCGTTTTCCGGGTTCCACTGCGCGGTCCTGGAATGACGAGCCGAGGTCGTGGCCACATCGCGGTGGCATTCTCACAACTATGCGCGCTGCGAAGTCGATCCACAATTGGACTTTGGTCCAACACGCTTTGTGCACCACACTTGACCTTGATGCGTGGGTTGAGGACTATAGACGCGGGCGGGGCGCCCGCCCACGCGCAGCGACAGGCCGGGCAATCAGCCCTCAATCGAGACGACCACTTCCAGAGGAACGCCATGAGCACAGTCACCGCCAAGATCAAAGAGGAGTTCCTTGCGATGCTGCCGCCGACGATCTTCTTCTTCGTCGCCCTGCACATCGTCTCGTTCGTCCGCTCGCTGATGCTCAAGGGAACCGGGCTCGCGCCCATGACAACAATATCGGTGGCGGTCGCAGCGCTCATCCTCGGCAAGGCCGTGCTGATAGCGGACATGCTGCCGATCATCAATCGCTATCCGGACAAACCGCTGATCTACAACGTCGCCTGGAAGACCTCGATCTACCTTCTCATGTCTGCCGTCATCCACTATCTCGAGCGCCTCATCGATTTCTGGCGAGAGGCGGGTGGTTTCGTCGCCGGCAACGAGAAGCTGCTCGCGGAAATCGTGTGGCCGCATTTCTGGGCTATCCAGATCGTGTTGCTCGCGCTGATTGCGATGTACTGCACGATGCACGAACTGGTGCGCGTGATCGGCGGTGACAAAGTGCGGCAAATGTTCTTCGGGCCGACCGCGGCTCGAGGAATCTGAGCGGTATTGTCAGGTTGTTGGGAGGCGCGGACCTTCGCGTGAGATAGGCCTCTGGCCGGACCATGCGGATCCTCGCACTTCGCATAGTCTCGTGCGACCCAGCTGGAAGCCGCGCGTGCCATCAGTACGGATAAGGGGCATATACGGGATATCCAGGCGCGTAGGGGCCGCAACAAGGGCCGTACCAGGGGTCGGAATAGATCACCACGGTGCGCGGAGCCGGCCAGAGCTTGACCGCTTCTACGTCCACCTTGACGACCTGATGCTCCACGTTGTTGACTGTAACGGTCTGTGTTGCGCCCACGATCCCCACAACTGTCATCAGGCGCCGAGGCGAGTACACCGCGGGGTCGTAGTAGCCCTTCGCACACGCGAGGAAATGCCCTTGTGGCTGATCTTGCAGGTGCGGTTCTCCGTTGGATCCTAGAAAGTAGCTGAGCATCCGGAAGCACGTCACACCCTGGTTGGGCGCAACACTCAGGATGGGCCCGCCCCACCGCACTTGATCGCCCGTACTGTTGTTTTCGATCGCCTGCAGCGGGGTGATATTCTTGACCGGACCCTTCGATGGTGGTTGCGCAGCGCAGCCGGACAGCACTGCTATCAAAGCGACGGAACTATGCAAAAACTTTCTCGCAGATTTCATTGAGCTCTCCTGGTTCGAAAACCGACAGGTCGGCGGCGCGTTGGGGTTCATATTTGACGGCGAACAAAGGTTCCCTGCTATCCACCGGAGAGCGCGCTACTCGAACGAGAAAATCCGCTTCCAGTCGTTCTTGATGCTGATTACCGTCCAGCCCTTGGCCTTTGCCTCGTCATACAACGCCTGGGTGAAAGTGCCGATCTTGCTGTCCGGCAGCCCTTGCGCCGGGCCATAGGCATACTCCCGCTCGGCATCGTCGTGCAGCACCAGCATCTGCAGCGTCGTGCCACCGCCGCCTTGGCCGTACGCGAGCATCTCAGCGTCGCCGGTGCTGTTGCCGAATGCGGCTTGCGGCCGGTGCCCAATGAAGAGATAGATATCCTCCGCCTTGCCGCCGTTGTTGTTGTTGAGCAGCAGCTTTGGCTCGAGCATCAGGGCATTGGCGTCATTCGAGGGCGTGAACTGGGTTACTAAAGCGGTACCGATGACCTGGTCGGGCGGAATCCCATAGACCTCGTCGGTGAACACGCGCATAAAGGGCTGCGTGCCGCCCGAGACGATGTACGTTTTGTAGCCGTTGGCCCGCAAATAGCGCATGACTTCCTGCATCGGCGCGTAGGTGAGCTCCGTATATGGGCGCTTCCAGCGCGGATGTTTTGCTTTTGCGATCCACGCCTTCGCGGCGGCGGCGAACTCGTCGGTCGAAACGCCGGCGTGGGTCACAGCCACCAGTTTCAGCAGATCGGTTTCGGAAAACTTCGCCATCGCGGCGCGGTCTCCGGTGATGACGGCATTGTATGGTGGCTGGTCCTTCCATTCGGGATGCTTCTGCGCCAGCTCCGCCACACGGTCGAGCGTGAACATGATCTCGGTATACATAGGATGCTCGACCCACATGGTTCCGTCCTCATCGAACGTGGCGACGCGCTCGGCAGGCGGGACGAACCCGGGACTGCCCTGCGCCGTGGTCGTTTGCACGAACGCGACGATCGCCTTCTTGGCTGGACCGTCGTTCCAGGAAGGTAGCGGATCGGTCTGGGCGTAGGCTTGAACCCCCACGAAGAGCAGGGCGCACAGCGCCAACACTCCGCCGCTAAAGAGTCTTCCTTTCCAGTCTCTCATGACACAAGTCTCCCCGCCTCGTTGCTGCGTTATCTCGGTTTGCCGGAGGCCTTTCGGCAAACTGCACTACGCTACACGTAAAATTTCCCAAGCTTAATTATTCACCTTAGCGCACGGCCGCCGCTATTGGACCTTGGTCCAATAGCGGGGGGACTCAATCGCTCCATGCAGCCCGGCCTTCCTTCTTTGGTAGTTTCACTGTAACCTCCGCGTAAGCTCTCTTCGCTAGTCCTCCGGCTGCTCCCGTTTCATGAATTTTTTGTTGCGCCGACGGTGGCGTACGCAAGTCCGCTTTCCCGATGTATGCTATCTACGTAGAACGCATGCGAGTCAGAATGCATGCGAGAGGTGGGAGGAGTTGTTTCCACGCGCGGGCTTCTCAAGCCGCACAAGCGCGTGGGTTCTAGTACGAACGAACAAGGAGACCAAACATGTACAAAGTACTCGCTTCAACGCTGGCCATCGCTGCCCTTGTCGGGTGTGCCGAGATGGAGAAAGCAGAAAATAAGGTGATGGGCGTGGAAGTCAAGGCCAAGCTGATGGCCTGCCCCGCCACCGGTACCGCCATCGGCGATGTGCCTTCCTGCGGGAAGGTGTGGAAGCTGACGTCTGGTGACGCTGAGCTCAAGAAAAACGGCGAACTGGAGGCAGAGGTGAAGGGCCTCGTGCTCAACGACGCCTCCACCGGGACGTCCAACGGGACGCCAGACGGGGTCGATGGTGTCGCTGCAGCAGTGGTGTGCCACGGCACGAGCGGGTTCAAGGTGGGGGCGCAAACCGACGTGGTGCCGCTTAGCAAGGAAGGAGGTGCCAAGATCAAAGCGAAAGTCTCCGTGCCGAGCGATTGCACGAATCCGGTGATCGTTCTGCGCGAGCGCTACGAAGGTCAAGTCAAGGGGTGGCTCGCGGCGACCGGCATGTAATCGCTGCGATCGGCTCTTTACGCTTTACGCGCCACTGGTCAGGCTTGTCAAACACAGGCCTGACCTTCTTGTCTTGCAGCGCGACGACGAGCGCGAGAGTCCAGCGCCGTGCGTTGCGGTCCAGAGCTCGCTCGTGCGCGGGTGAATCAGGAGATTAAGCATGTACAAAGTACTCGTTTCAACGCTGGCCATAGTCGGCCTGGTCGGCTGTGCCGAGATGAAGAAGATGATGCATGAGAAGGAAGTTGAAGGAAACCTCGTGGCCTGCCCGGCCAACAAGACCTCGATCGGCGACGTTCCCTCCTGCGGGAAGGTCTGGAAGCTGGCTTGGGGCGAAGCCGAGCTGAAGGACAACGGCGATATCGAGGCAGAGGTGAAGGGCCTCGTGCTCAACGACACTTCCACCGGCGCGGCCAACGGCACGCCGGACGGCGTCGATGGGGTCGCCGCGGCTGTGGTGTGTCACACCCCGAGCGGGGCAGCCGTGGCTGCACAGACGGACGTGGTGGCGCTCAGCAAGGAAGGCAATGCGAAGATCAAGGCGCACGTCAACCTGCCGAGCTGTATCGCTCCCGTGATCGTCCTGCGCGAGCGCTACGAGGGCAAGATCGGCGGCTGGCTCGCAGCCACTGGATTCTAACTGTCCTGCGCTTCAAACCCTTCCCTGCGTGCGGGGGAGGGGCCACGCACTCAAAACACCATCTGCAGCCGCGCCTGGAAAATGTAAAGATTACCGGGTGACGATCCTCCGCTGACGTTGGCATAGCCGGTGTTGAACTGCCAGCGCAGGTAACGGTTCCAGTACCAGTTGAGCCCGAACATCGCGATGTTCATCGTGCCGCCGTTGACGGCGCCCGAATTGAGGTCGAGGTAGGAATAGCGTGCCGCCACCTCCCACGCCCCCCAGGTTGGATGCTTCCACTCGAATTCGCGCTTGGGCAGCAGCACCGAATCCACCGCACCTTTTTGTTTGTTGTATCCACGCTGCTCGCCGGTGAGAAACCAGCCTGCCGACGCGTACCAGCCCCAAAAGTTGCTCGTTTGAGTCTCGGAACCGGTGAGCCTCGTGCCGGTCGCTTCGGCGGTCAATGTAAGAGGGCCATCCATGTAGATTGCCTCCAGCCCCAACAGACCCGCGCGGTCCGCCTCGATTTGGCCCGTGTCGACGAGATAAGGCGCGATAAAGCTCTCCGGCCGGGAGCGGAACTCGAACTGGGAGCCCTTGGCGAACTGCTCGCCCAAGCTGATGCCGAGGTGCAATAGCTTGACGCCGTCTTTTCCGCGCTCCACGTAGATCGGCAGCCCAGTGACCCGAACCACCGGATACAGCAACGTCTGCGTCACGGTACCGCCGTCCAGGCCCGGATCCGATCCGATGGAATACACCCCGACAGACGCATAGATGCGCTCGTTTTCGAAGGTGCGGTCCGTCTCTACGCCCAGGCGGTTTCCGGGCGAGAATGCCAGCGACATGGACGAGGCTTCCATGAAGGTGAGAGCGGAAAACGAGTAGATATTCTCCAGCGTTTGCGGCACGGTTTCGTAGCCAGCTTGAATATTGCCGACATAATCGACGCCTTGCCACCGCAGCCAACCCGACGTCATGTAGAAGCTGCTGCTGACCGTGCCGAACTCGAGCGAGTAGAGCGTGGGATCCTGACCGCGCCCAAAGTGCCCGTCCGTGTATAGGCGAAACGTGCGGACATCGAATCCCCCTGGAATCTGCGGATCGCGATCGGAACTGTAAAAGGCGGCCGCGTCCAACGAGAGCTTGAGCCCGGCTCGCCCGGAGACGTTGATTTCCTCTCCGATGGTCTGTTCGCCGTTCGTGAATGGAACAGGTACCGTGACCGGTTGATAAATCTGGTAGAGCAGGTATTTGTCCCACCACATGCGAAACAAATCTTTTTTCTTCTCTGGCGCGGGCGGCGCAGTTGCCTGTGCCACCTGTTCTGCCGATGAGGCAGGTGCGGCAGGTTCCTGCGCGCCGGAAGTCGCGGTTCCGGCAACCGGACCTTTTTCCAGACGCTGGATCCGATCGCGTGCCACCGTAACCTTGCCGAGCGCGTCCGACTCGAACACCACCGCTCCAGCTTCCTCCGACACGACCTTGCCGATCAGCGTCTCACCGGAGGTGAGTTGCAGCGTATCGGCAAGCCCTGGAGCCGCGAATGCGCAGAGCGCGAGGCTGCACATCGCTGTGCGCCAGCGGGTAGGGTCGGGACGAAGCAATAGCTGCGGCGCACGCATGGGCGGTTGCAACTTATCACACCCGGAATCGGAAGGCAGCGGCCCGAAAGCCTCGTGCGACTGGCGCGGCTGTGCAGATTCAGTTCTTGTGCTGACGGTTCGGCGCTTGCCTGAAAAGCGCCTCGACGCCGTCTCCGGTTCCGCTAGCGCTGTTCCTGGCGGATGAAAGCGCGGTGGGCGTAGAACTGCACTGGCGTCGCCGCGATCAACGTATTCCCTGTGCGGTCCACCACTGAGGCCTGAAGCATGTGCTGCACATTGGCCGCAGCGGCGCTCTCCCATTCCTCTTGCGTGATGTCGAACTGCAGCGAGTAGCGCAGGGTGGGCAGCTGCGTCCCATCCAGCGATACGCTGATCGCGTTACCACCCTGCAGCGGTGACGTCAACGCGAGACTGACCGTGAACTGACCGGTATTCGTGTGAATCGTGCCGTCATTCTGGGGTGAGACGATACTGAAGGCTGTGTAGACCGACGTGGTGGCCTGGGTAGCGGCTTGCTGCGGCGCCGGGGCATTGGTATCGATGACGTTGGGGGGACCCAGATCCATCTGTTTCCCACCCGGGCAAGGAGTATCCGAGAACACCGGGCCGTCTTGTCCCGGGCACTGGTAAACGACCTGAGCACAGGCGAGGGCGGACGACAAGAAAATCAGCAGCGCAATTGCAAATCGGGTCATGACACGGCCTCATCGAATGGGGCGGGGTTGCTGCATGATGCCCCTCTCGTGCATTGTAGCGTGTGGCGGTGTCGCACGGCTGGTTCGGACAAAGCCTGCTGCAGTTGCGGGGAGATGATCCTCGGGCGAGAAATTTAAAGGAGAAGCTGGTTGAGTAAGTCCCGACGGCGGAAGCAGTCGCACGGCCCTGGCCGGCGCAGCACCGCAGGCGAGGCGAAGCCTAGGATCGATCCCGCTCCAGGAGCCCACTCGAGCAGCGTATCGGCACGCCGGTTATCGCGGGTCAAACGGTGGGGCGCAGGCGCGCTCCTCATCGTTGTGCTCGCAGGCGGTGCGTGGATTTGGCACGCGCGCCAGCAAGCCTCCCCGCCCGCTCCCACTGGTACGGTGGCCGGCTATGTTGGCGCGGCAGCGTGCAGCCAATGCCATGCTAAAGAACACCAGGAGTGGTCGGGCTCTCAGCACGATCAGGCCATGCAGCATGTCAACGACAAGACCGTGCTCGGCAATTTCGATGGCGCGCGTTTCACCCAGTCCGGCATTACCTCGACCTTCCTCCATCGCGACGGCAAGTTTCTCGTGAATACCGATGGCGCCGACGGAAAGCTGGCCGACTTCGAGATCAAGTACACCTTCGGCGTCTATCCGCTTCAGCAGTACCTGGTCGAATTTCCGGACGGCCGGCTGCAGGCCCTTTCCATCGCCTGGGACAGTCGCCCGCGCGAGGCAGGCGGGCAGCGCTGGTTTCATCTTTATCCGAACGAGCGCATCGACCACCGCGACGTGCTGCACTGGACGCGCTCGAGCCAGAACTGGAATCACATGTGCGCCGAGTGCCATTCGACGCACGTGCAGAAAAACTACGACGTGGCCAACGATCGCTTCCACACCAGTTACGCCGAGATCAACGTCGGGTGCGAGGCGTGTCACGGGCCGGGTTCTCTGCACGTGGCGTGGGCGCAGCGCGAGAAGAGCTGGCGTGGGCGCGACCCTGACAAGGGTTTGGCGGTCAAGCTCGACGAGCGCACGGGCGTGAGCTGGATCCTCGATGCCGAGAGCGGAAACTCCAAGCGCAGCGCGCCGCGCGCAACCGACAAAGAGATCGAGACGTGCGCGCTGTGTCACGCTCGCCGCGGCAGCATCCATCAGCCCTTCCGCAACGGCGAACCGCTGCTGGACTCGGAGTTGCCCGCGGTTCTGACCGACGGCCTGTTCTTTGCCGACGGGCAGATGCATGACGAGGTCTACAACTGGGCGCCGTTTCTCCAGAGCAAGATGTACCACCAGGGCGTGACCTGCAGCGATTGCCACAATCCGCATACGCTCAAACTGCGCGCGAGCGGCAATGCCGTCTGCGCTCAATGCCATCAAGGGCAGAAATACGACGCACTGTCGCACCATCATCATCAGCCGGGCACGCCGGGCGCGCAATGCGCGGCGTGTCACATGCCGACCCGCACCTACATGGTGATCGATCAGCGCCACGACCACAGCATGCGCATCCCGCGTCCCGATCTGTCCTTGAGGCTGGGGACGCCTAATGCGTGCGGCGAATGCCACCGCGAGAGCGGTCCGGAGTGGGCGGCGCAATGGGTGGAGAACTGGTATGGGCCGCAGCGCAAGGGCTTTCAGACCTACGCCGACACGCTGCAGTCGGCGCGGTCCGGCTCGGCCGACGCACCGCGTCGGCTGCGCGCGCTGATCGGAGATAATACCGCGCCCGACATCGCCCGCGCGACTGCATTTGCCGAGCTCGGCCGCCTCGGCGTTGGAGACGTGGAGGGGGTTGTGCGCGGCGGGCTGGGTCACTCCGACCCGCTGATCCGCGTCAATGCGCTGGGTGCGCTGGCTGGCTCCGACCCAGCTACTCGCATCGGCCTCGCGGCGCCGTTGCTGCGCGACCCTGTGCGTGCGGTCCGTCTCGAGGCGGCGAGCCTCCTCGCCGCGGTTCCTCCCGAGCAGCTGGATGCATCTCAGCGCGAGGCTCTCGACCGCGCGTTGAACGAATATGTAGAGACGCAGCGTCTTAACGCAGACCGCACCGACGGTCGCCTGAACCTCGGTTCACTCTACGCACGCCAGCATCGATTCGAGCAGGCCGAGGCGGAGTTTCGCGCCGCGATGCGCATCGAGCCGCAGTATGTCCCTGCCTACGTCAACCTGGCCGACTTGTACCGAGAGCAGGGCAAGGAAGCCGACACGGAGAAAGTGCTGCGTGAGGGATTGCGGCAAGTCCCAGACAATGCTGAGTTGCACTACGCGTTGGGGCTTGCGCTCGCTAGGCAGAAGCGGCTCCCCGATGCGCTTCGAGAACTGCGCAAGGCCGCTGCGCTCGCGCCCGATTCGGCGCGCTTCGCTTACGTGTATGGGGTCGCCCTGCATTCGGGCGGCCAGACCGATGCGGCAATCCAGGCGCTCGAGCAGGCGCTCAAACGCCATGCCGGGGACCGCGATATCCTGTTCGCGCTGGCGAGCTTCTCGCGCGACGCCCGACACACCGCTCAGGCTCGAGACTACGCCAACCGCTTGCTTGCGCTCGTGCCTGAGGATCCGGACGCGCGCGCTTTGTTGAAGTCGCTACCCAACGACTAGGGCCTGCTGTTGGTTCACAAGGCCGAGCGCCTGTCTTTGTAGAGGCGCAAGCCGGAATTCAGAAGTCCCTGATAAGCTAGGCTGGCTTGCCGCTGATTTTTGCAGCCTGCGCGTCACAAACTTCCCTACTCACAAAGGAGACCAACATGACTCAGATGTCCCCTGGCAAGGCGGCGCTGACTGTATGTGGCTTGCTCGTCGTGCTGCTGCTGAGCCCCGCCCGGGCGGAGTCGCCCAAGGTGACGTCCGCGGAAGATGCGGATCAGCACGTCGTCATGGCCGAGAAGACGTTCCAAAACTTCATGGCTGATCCGGGCCAGGACTTCTTCCGGAAGTCGCTGGCCAAAGCCCAAGGGGTGCTCATCGTTCCGCAACAGTTTCGACTAGGATTCATCTTCGGTGGCGCGGGCGGTCGCGGGGTGCTGGTGCTCCGGGACCAGGCAGGGAAATGGACCGGGCCCGCCTTCTACACGCTCAGTTACGCCAGTGTCGGCCTCCAGATCGGCCTCCAGATCTCCGAAGTCATCATCCTGGTCATGACCCAGAGCGCGGTGAACTCCCTGATATCCTCGAGCGTCCGAGGCGGAGTCGATGCGGCGATTGCGGCGGGCCCGGTCGGCACCGGGACCCAGACTTCGTTCCAGGGAGACTTCATATCCGTCTACCGATCGAAGGTCCTCTACGGAGGCCTCAACCTGGACGGAACGGTGCTCAGCGCCAACGACACCTGGAACGCGGGCTTTTACGGCAAGCCCACAACCGCGATAGATATCCTGGTGCGTCACGAGGCCAGCAGCCCAAAGGGCGACGGCCTTCTGAACGCTGTGTCGGATGCCGCGGCTCAAGCGGCGCAAGCGGCCGAGCGCCAGAGCGCCACCGAGCCGAAGACCGAAAAGAAGTGAGCAACGCGCTGTTTGCATGCCTGTCGCCACGCTAGAGAACGTTTCCCTTGCCTACGGTCACGTACCGTTGCTCGACCGCGTCGCGCTCAGCCTGGACGCGGGCGAGAAGGTGGCGCTGATCGGCCGCAACGGCACCGGCAAGAGCAGCCTGCTGAAAGTACTAGCCGGCATAGCCGCGCCCGACGACGGCCAGGTCTGGCGTCAGCCCGGTCTACGCATATCCTGGGTGGCACAGGAGCCGCAGCTCGGCGCTGGCCAATCGGTGTTCGAAGTTGCGGCAGAGGGCCTGGGGGAGGTGCGGAGCTTGTTAGCCGACTACGAAGCCGCGGCCCACGCTGTTGAAGCTGGAGATACCAATGCGCTCGGGGATCTGGAGCGGCTGGGTACGCAACTGGACGCGATAGACGGGTGGCGCCTGAAGTCGCGCGTCGATGGCGTGTTGACCCGATTGGAGCTGACCGCTGAAACCTCCGTCAGCGCACTCTCGGGCGGGCAGCGCAAGCGGCTGGCGTTGGCGCGGGCGCTGGTGGCGGAGCCCGAGCTGCTGCTGCTCGATGAGCCGACCAACCACCTCGACGTGAGCTCGATCGAATGGCTGGAGGAGCTGCTGGGCGGTTTCACCGGCGCGCTCCTGTTCGTCACTCACGACCGCGTGTTCCTCGATCGTGTGGCCGATCGCATCGTGGAGCTGGACCGCGGCCGTCTGACCAATTTTCCTGGAAGCTTCGCCACCTACCGCAGCCGCAAGGAGCAGCAGCTCGCCGAGGAATCCACCCAGCAGGAAAAATTCGACCGTGTGCTGGCGCAAGAGGAAGCGTGGATCCGACGCGGCGTGGAGGCGCGGCGCACGCGCGATGAAGGCCGCGTGCGCCGGCTGGAGCAGTTGCGGCGCGACCGCGCCGCGCGGCGCGACCGTCTCGGCACCGTCGGGCTCGCGGTGGAGGAGGGGGAGCGATCGGGAAAGCTGGTCGCGGAGCTGACGCATGTCACCAAGGCTTTCGACGGGAAGACGGTGGTGCGGGACCTCTCGTGCCGCATTCTGCGGGGAGACAAGGTCGGGCTGATCGGACCCAACGCGGCGGGCAAGACCACGCTGATCCGGCTCATCCTCGGCGATCTTGCGCCGGATGCCGGGCGAGTCCGGCTGGGGACCAAGCTTGCCATCGCTTACTTCGACCAGTTCCGCGCACAGCTCGACGATGACGCGAGCGTATTCGAGACGGTTGGCCAAGGCTCCGACTACATCGAGGTGGCCGGTACCCGCAAGCATGTGATGAGCTATCTCGGGGAGTTCCTGTTTCCACCCGAGCGCGTCCGTTCGCCGGTGAAGTCTCTGTCCGGCGGAGAGCGCAACCGGCTCCTGCTCGCGCGGTTGTTCGCCAAGAGCGCCAATGTCCTGGTGCTGGACGAGCCGACCAACGATCTCGATCTGGAGAGCTTGGATCTGCTCGAAGGACTGCTGCAGGAGTACACCGGAACCGTGCTGCTGGTGAGCCACGACCGCGCTTTTCTCGACAATGTAGTGACGCAGGTCATCGCCTACGATGGCGACGGGCGCTGGGTTGAAAATCCGGGCGGTTACAGGGAGTGGGCGCGTGTGCTGTCCGCGCGCGCGACACGTGCAGCCGCTGCGAGGCAACTCGAAACCGTGAAGCGCGCCGAGCCGCCGCGCGCCGGCCGACAGACGCGGCTCAGCTACAAAGACACGCAGGAGCTCGAGGGGCTTCCGGCGCGGACCGAAGCGCTGGAGCGCGAACAGGCCGAACTGAGCCGGCGGCTCGCCGATCCCGAGCTGTATCGCTCAGATCCGGAGGCGGTGAGGACGGTCAAGGCGCGCTACGCCGAAATCGAGGAACTGCTGCTGCAGCTGCTCGCGCGCTGGGAGCAGCTGGAAGCGAGACAACGCGAGGCCTCCAACCCGGTGGATCGATGAGAAAGTTCGGCGTGAACGCCTATATCGGAAAGCTGTTGCGCAGTCTGCTGGTGCTCGCGGTCGCGGTGCCGGCAGGAGCCGCCGAGCCCGGCTTTGGGGAGCGATTGCTGGAAGGCAAGCGGCCAGCGCTGACCGTTGTGATCTCCATCGACCAGTTTCGCGCCGACTACCTGGCGCGCTTCGCGGACCTCTTCCTTCCGGCGCGCCAGTCCGACGGCAGGGTTGGCGGTTTTCGCTATCTGATGAGCGCGGGGAGCTGGTTCGTCAACGCGCGCTACACTCACTTTCCCACCTTCACCTGCGTCGGCCATGCCGCCATGATGGGCGGTGCCCAGCCCTATGTCAGCGGCATCGTCAGCAACCGGTGGTGGGATCGGCAAGCGCGCGCTGAGGTCTACTGCGTAGACGATGATCGCTACCGCGTCGTAGGAGCTGCCGCAGGCAGCAAGGCGAAACCGATGGGTCCGCTTCGCCTGCGCACCACCACGGTGGGCGACGAGCTCAAGCTCGCCACCAACGGCGCGGCGAAGGTGGTCACGCTGGCGCTCAAGGACCGCGCCGCGATCCTCATGGGCGGGCACATGCAGGACGTCAGCGTCTGGTTCGATGAAGCTGGCGGGCGTTGGATCAGCAGCACGGCTTTCGCGCGCGACGGGCAGTTGCCGGCGTGGGTGGAGGCCCTCAACGCGGAAGCGATCCCCGATCGCGCCCTGGGCACGAGTTGGGCCGCTTCCGTTCCGGCGGCAGCGCTAGCGCGCGCGATACCGCCACCGCTGACCGACCAGCAAACGCATGGATTCGGCGCTCGTTTCCCGCACCAGGTGGGCAGCGAGAAGACCGCGTCGAACTATTTCTTGTTCACCTTGACGCCATCGGCCAACGCTTTCGTGTTTGAGACGGCGCGGCGCGCGGTGACTGCCGAGAAGCTGGGCCAGCGCGGGGCACCCGACCTGCTCGCTGTGAATCTGTCTACAAACGACTACGTGGGCCACATGTTTGGTCCCTACAGCCCCGAGGTTCTCGAGATCGCGGTTCAGACGGATCGCGAGCTGGCTGGCTTCCTCGGTTTCCTGGAGCGGGCCGTGCCCGGTGGGCTAGCCGAAGTCGTCGTCGTGGTGACTTCGGACCACGGCGTCGCGCCGATTCCGGAAGACTTGCAGACGCGCGACATCTCGGCGGGCCGCGTGCCGGCGAACGAGCTGCTCGGGGCAGCGGAACAGGCGCTGAACTCCGCGTTCGGCGGCGGCCCGTGGGTTGGCAACGGTGCGGACGGCAAATCGGTCGGCGCTTTCGTCGATCCCAACCTGTATCTGTCGCAGGCGGCGATCGAGCAGGCGCTCGGTGGCGGTCGCGCCGTCTCCCGCGAACAGATCGAGGCGGTGGCGGCCCGCGCGGTGGCGGCGTTGCCGGGCGTGTACGCTGTCTACACTCGCAGTCAGCTGGAGCAGGGCAGATTGCCGGACACGGAACTGTCGCGGCGCATCGCACACGGTTTTAATCCTCAGGTGTCGGGCGACGTCGTCGTCGTGACAGCGCCGGGCTTTTATCCCGGCATCGGCGGCGCCAACACATCCCACGGATCACCCTGGGCCTACGACGTCAGCGTGCCGATCCTGATCGCGGGCCCAGGTATTCGCTCGGGCGTGTGGGTGGATCCGGTGTCGCCGACGAGCGTAGCGGCTACCCTGTCGCTGCTGCTCGGCATCGCCGCGCCGAGCGGCAGCGATGGCACAATACTGGAGCGCGCGCTGCGGCAATAAGCCGAATCACGAGCCACGAATCACGAAACACGAACCTCAAGAGAGATTGTCGATTATGTCCAAATACGCTATCTATCCCAGCCTCCGCGACCGCGTGGTGTTTGTGTCGGGTGGAGGCTCCGGCATTGGCGCCGGGATCGTCGAGCACTTCGTCGCCCAAGGATCGCGCGTGGCGTTCGTGGACATCGACGACAAAGCCAGCAAAGCACTGCTTGATCAGCTTGCAAAGGCAGGTCAGCAAGCACCGCTCTACATTCATGGCGATCTGCGCGACATCGACGGCCTCCGGGCAGCCATCGCGCGCGTGCAGAAAAGCCTCGGCGACATCTCGGTGTTGGTGAACAACGCTGCGCGCGACGATCGCCACCGTATCGAGGAGGTGACCGTCGAATACTGGGACGAGCGCCTCGCGGTGAATCTGCGGCATCAGTTCTTTGCCGCCCAGGCGGTGATCGACCAGATGAAGCGGCTGGGGGGCGGCTCGATCATCAACTTCGGCTCCATCAGCTGGATGTCCTCCACCGGCGGCATGCCCGCATACACGACCAGCAAGGCCGGCGTTAGCGGCCTCACACGCGGGCTCGCGCGCGATCTCGGGCCCTTCAACATCCGCGTCAACACCGTCTCGCCGGGCTGGGTGATGACAGAGCGCCAGAAGAGCCTCTGGGTCACGCCGGAGGGCGAGCGCAAGCTGGACGAAGCGCAATGTCTTCCGGGACGCCTGCTGCCCGAAGACCTCGCACGCATGGTCTTGTTCCTGGCCGCCGACGACAGCCGCATGTGCACAGCGCAGAACTTCATCGTGGATGCCGGATGGGTGTGAAGCACCAGGAGTCAGGGATCAGGATTTTGCAGGGCGCGTAGTTGATCCTTGCGCAATTTGGTTAGCGAAGGTTCGTCGTCCCGGCGCAAGCCGGGACCCAGGCCGGTTCCCGCAAAGGCACTGGAGTCCGGCTTCCGCCGGAATG
>JBGPPC010000059.1:0-16561 GCA_041488355.1 Gammaproteobacteria bacterium | reverse complement strand
GACACGGCTGCCCTCGCCGCGCTCGACGACGAGGTTGAGCTCAGGCGGTAAGACGAAGAGCCCGGTCCCGCCGCCGGCCAGGTACTTGCCCGCCAGGGCGAGGAGCTCGGCTTGTCGCGCAGCATCCATCCTGCTCACCGATGATTGATTGTGGTGGCCGATAGTCTAACCCGATAGCGGCCAATTCCGAGCGCTCCCGACGACTACGTGGCGCTGTCGCTGGTCTAGCGCTTTTTTACCCACTCGGTGTATCGAGAGCGCACCTCTGGCGTCGGCGGATAGGTGCCGATCAATGGCCGGCCATGCTCGATCTCGTCGGTAACGAAGCGTTCAAACTGCTCCATCTCCACGGCCTCGCGCGAAACGTCTTCGGCTAGATGGCGCGGGACAATGACCACTCCGTCGGCGTCGCCGACGACGACGTCGCCCGGATACACCGCCACACCACCGCAACCGATAGGCACGTTGTACTCGACCGCGTGATGACGGGCCAGGTTCAGCGGGGCCGCCGCTCCTGCGCAATACACGGGGAAATCCATGCGTGCGATCTCGTCGCTGTCGCGCAGACAACCGTCAGAGACGAGCCCCATTGCGCCACGCACCTTAAGGCGCGTCGTCAAAATACCGCCACCCGATGCCGCGTGCGTGTCGCCGCGACAATCGATCACCAGCACGCAGCCGGCTGGCGTGGTGTCGAAGGCCTTGCGTTGCGGATGCTCGGGGTTCTCGAACACGCTCACTTGGTCGAGGTCCTCGCGGCAGGGGATGTTGCGCAAGGTGAAGGCCTCTCCGACCATGTTCGCCTTCGCTGCGCTCATACGCTGGACCCCGTGCAACCAGGTATTGCGCAGCCCGCGCTTGAACAGCAGGGTGCTCAAGGTCGCCGTGCTCACTGCCCGCAACCGTTCTTTCGCTTCTTTGGATAGTGCTTCCATCCGTTCTCTCTCATCGGGATCGTTGCTGGGACGCCCTTCTCCCTCCGAGGGAGAAGGGATGGGGATGAGGGTCATTATCGGCCATCTGCGCGCAGCGTGACCAGGCTCTCGAGTAGAGCACGGTCTTGGCGTAGAACGGCGCTCGTGCCCGCGTGCAGCACCCTGCCGCGCTCGAGCACGATAGTCTGATCGCATAACCGAAGCGCGGCGTCGATATGCTGCTCGACCAGCAAGACCGCAAGGCCTTCGATCTTCATGCGCTCGATGGCGCGTTCGACTTCTTCCACGATCAGGGGCGCGAGGCCCTCGAACGGCTCGTCAAGCAGCAGCAGACTGGGATTGAGCATCAGGCCACGGCCGATCGCGAGCATCTGCTGCTCGCCGCCCGAAAGCTGGTGAGCGAGATTGTTGCCGCGCTCGGCCAGGCGCGGGAACAGCTCGTGCACCCGTGCCAGTGTCCACCCCCCGGGACGAGCGATGACGGTGAGATTCTCCGTCACCGACAGTGAGCGGAACACCTCCCGCTCCTGCGGCACCCACCCGATGCCGGCGTGCGCTCTCCGGTGTGGGCGCCAGTGCGTGATGTCGTTCGCGCCAAAGGCGACGGCGCCGCTCTGCACGCGGGTCAAGCCCATCAACGTGGCGATCAGCGTCGACTTGCCGGCTCCGTTGCGCCCAAGCAGGGCGAGGCTGCCGTGCGGCGCAAGCTGCAGCGAGACGTCTTCGAGGATGATGGCATCGCCATAGCCGGCGGTGAGATCATCGACCGTCAGCAGCGCGCTGCTCATGATCGATTGCCCAGATAGACCTGCTTGACCAGCGGGTCGCGGGCAATGTCCTCCGGTGCACCCTCCTTCAAGATGGCTCCGGACACCAGCACCGTGATGCGCTGCGCGAAGCGGAACACGATGTCCATGTCGTGCTCGACGAACAGCACGGTGACATCGTCGGGCAGACCTGCGATCGCACGAAACAGCGCCTGGCTCTCTCCCTTCGGCACGCCGGCGGCCGGCTCGTCGAGCAGCAGCACGCGAGGCCTGCAGGCGAGCGCCAGCGCGATCTCGACCAGCCGCTGGTCTCCGTAGGCAAGCTGCCGCACTTCGACGTCCTCGGCGCCATCGAGGCGGAGCAGCCGGAGAACCGCACGTGCCGCGGCGATCTCGGTGCCACGGCTCCACACGGGGCGCCAGGGGTCGATACCAACGCCTCGCTGCTCGCATACCGCCAGCAGCACGGACTGCATCACAGTGAGGTCGGGAAACAAGTTGTTGATCTGGAAAGTGCGGGCCAGTCCGTACTTGACGCGCTGGTCCGGTCGCATGGAGGTGACGCGATCACCGTCGAGAAACACGTCGCCCTCGCTGGGCGGAAGCATGCCGGTGAGCAGGTTGATCAGCGTGGTCTTGCCCGCGCCGTTCGGGCCGATGATGGCGTGCCGCGCGCCGCGCTCCAGCACAAGGGATACGTCGGTGACCGCCCGGATCCCGCCGAAGTGCTTGCCCAGCCCGGAGGTGTGCAGTGCCGGTGTCATGGTTGGGAAGCGGGTTCGCGGCGCCGCTCACGCAACAGGCGGTACACGCGTTCGCAGGCGCCCAGCACGCCGCCGCGCCCGAACAGGACGATCGCGATGAGAAAGGCGCCCAGCCAAAACTGCCAGTACACCGGGTTAAGCGACGACAGATAGTGGTATGCGAGCGTGAAAACCGCCGCGCCGACCAAGCCACCATAGAGCACGCCAGCGCCGCCCACGATCAGCATCACCATCACTTCAGCCGAGCGGTTGAAGGAAAACACGTCGATGCTCACGAACTGGGTGGTCTGCGCCAGCAGCGCACCGGCGATTCCGGCCATGGCGGCGGAAACAGTGTAGACGGCGATCAAACGGCGAGGTACCGGGTAGCCCAGGGCCAGCATGCGTCCGGGGTTGTCGCGCATGCCGCGCAGGCTCCAGCCGAAGGGCGATTGCACCATGCGCCGCGCGCCGAGGAACAGGACGAAAGTGACAGCCAGACAATAGCCATAGGCGGTGCGTCCATACATGTCGAAGCGGAAGGCACCGAGCAGAGGAGCCATCTCCACTCCCAGCAGTCCATCCACGCCGCCAGTGATGCCGCTCAAGCGGTTCGCGAGCTCGAACAGCAGCAGCCCGATAGCCGTGGTAACCATCAGCCGCGTCAAATCCTGGCCGCGCACGACAAGGAAACCGGTCAGCAATCCCGCCAGCGCCGCGCAGACTCCAGCGACCAGCAATCCAGAAATCGGCTCGCCCCAACCGTGCTGGGCGAGCAGACCTGCGGCATACGCGCCAAGTCCGAAGAAGGCTGCGTGGCCGAGAGACAGGATGCCGGCATAACCCAGTATCAAATCGTAAGAGAGGGCGAACAGCCCGGCGATCAGCACGTGGCTGGCGAGCGCGAGATGTTTGGGCCAGAGCCAGAAGCCAGCCGCGAGGACCAGCCAGAACACGCATTCCATCCAAAGGCGGGCGATGCGTGTTCCGCTGCGCGCAGCGGCTATCACCTGCTGACCAGCCCCTGCGGCCGAAGGATGAGCAGAATGACCATCACCGCGTAGATGATGAACGCACCCACTTGCGGGATGTAGTATTTTCCCGCGACATCGGCAACGCCCAGCAACAACGCGGCGTACAGCGGGCCCTTGAGGGTGCTGGTCCCGCCCACCGCGACGACGAGAAGGAAGTACACCATGTACTTCAGCGGGAATCCGGGATCCAGGCCGAGCACTTCCACACCAAGCGCACCGCCTAGCCCCGCCAGGCCGCAACCAGCCGCAAACGCGATCTGGAACACGAGTCCCACGCGAATCCCAAGCGCCTCGGCTACGCGTGGGTTGTCCACAGCGGCTCTGACCGCGGCTCCGAAGCGTGTGCGTTCGAGCACCAGCGTGAGCGCCGCCGTGAGCACGACACCGACGGCTAGCAGAAACATGCGGTAGATGTTGAGATCCACTCCCGCCAGGCTGAACTGACCGGAGAGATACTCCGGCAGCCGTAGGGCTTGTTGCTGCGGGCCGAACACGAAGGTCGCGACCGCGATGGACATGAACGTCAGCCCGATGGTGAGCAGCACCTGATCCAGATGGCTGCGCCGGTAGAAACGGCGGTAGAGCAGCCGCTCGAGCACCAACCCAGCGAGCGCCGATGCGCCGAAGGCTAAAGGCAACGCCGCAAGAAACGGGACATTCCAGCGTGCAATGGCCGCGGCGCACAGATAGCCCCCCACCATTCCGAAGGCGCCATGAGCGAGATTGACGAAGTTCATCAACCCGAGGGTCACGGACAGACCCACGCTGATCAGGAATAGCAGCATCCCGTAGGCGAGGCCGTCGAATAGCACCCCAAGCAGGCTAGCGATCATCGCTGTTGTGGACCAGGCAGTCGGCGACCCGTAGCAATCCTGCGCGTCCCGCGCAGCAGGCTTGGGCCGTCGATCGCGGATCGATCAACTTAGCCTTATTTCGCTGGATCGCTGACTTCCGGGAACTGCTCGAACTCGACGTTGTAGGGCTTGCCGTTGACCTTCTGGACACGGCGCACGTACACGGTCTGAATCGGATCGCGCGTTTCGGGATCGATCAGCAAAGGGCCCCGCGGGCTGTCTAGCTTCAACCACTTGAGCACCTCCATGGCCTTGTCCCCGTCGATCTGGCCGTTCAGCCGCCGGACCACTTCATAGATCGCCGCCATGCCGTCCCATCCGCCGACGGCCATGAAGTTTGGGCGCGGGCCGCTGCCCGCCACATCGGCGTATGCCTTGAGAAAGGCACGGTTCTGCGCGCTGTTGTGGGCCATGGAATAGTGGTGCGACGTGACCACGCCGAGCGGCGTGTCGCCCATCGCCTCGAGCACGCCGTCCTCGGTGACGTCGCCGGTCGCGATCAGCCGGATGCCTGCCTTGCTGAGCTCGCGCTCAGCGAAGCCTTTCATGAACGCCACCGGTTGCTCGCTGCTGCCGGGCAGGAATATGAACACCGCCTGCGGATGGGCGTCCTTGATCCGCTGCAGAAACGGCGCAAACTCCGGGTTGCGCAGCGGTACCCGAACCTCGCCGACGATCTTGCCGCCGGCCGCGGTGAAGGTCCTCTTGAAAGTCGTCTCGGCGTCAATCCCAGGGCCGTAGTCGGAAACCAACGTGTACACGCTCTTGATCCCGCTCTTGAAGGCCCATGTTGCGAGCGGCGCAGTGACCTGAGGCAGCGTCATCGAGACGCGCGCTATGTAGGGCGAACGCGTAGTAATGACCGACGTCGCCGCGTTCATGATGATCATGGGCTTGCGCGCTTCGGTGGCGAGCGGAGCGACCGCCAGCGCGTTGGGCGTGAGGCCGAAGCCGGCGAGAAAGTCGACGTTGTCGTTGGTGATCAATTCCTGCGCGAGGCGCTTGGCGACGTCCGGCGCGGCACCGGTGGTGTCCTTCACGATCAGCTCGACCTTCCGGCCCGCCACCGTGTCGCCGTGGGCCTTGATATAAGCTTGTGCGCCGTTGAGGATCTGCCGTCCGAGATCCGCAAACGGCCCGCTCATCTCGAGGATCATGCCGACCTTGATCGGCTCCTGGGCCTGGACCGTCGCCGCGGACAGGCAGACGGCTGCCAGCAGCGACCCGCTGACGCTGCGTTTGAACATATTTCTCCTCCCCTATTCTTGGGCGAACTCGGAGAGATCGAACACGCAGACGCCCTACTCGCGTCGTCGCTTCATCCGAGTCCATTCCGACCATTATGGCATGGGGCACGCCGACCACCGCGCACCGGCCTGCCACGTCGGATGCCGTTGGGGTGCACCCCACTCTGCACCCAACCCCTGCCCATCCTTCCACGCGGGTTCCGGAGACGGGAACGCGTAAGCGCTTAACTTCAAGAGATAGTGGGAGATGCCCCATCTCCCTTCCCACTGCCAGGATGGGCGCAAGAGCATTGACAGAAGGTGGGTTTGCCGCGACGCTATAGGGGGACTCTCTGGCTCATAGTTGGGACCTCTGATGGAACCGGAAGCGCTGCTGCGCGACATCACGGACTACTGCAGAAAGACGGGCGTGGCCGAGTCCACCTTCGGGCGGCTCGCGGTCAACGACGGCAAGTTCGTCAACCGCTTGCGCGATGGTGGCCGCATCACCACCACGACCTTTCAGCGGGTCCGCGCGTACATCGCGGGCGGCACTCCGCTCACGAGCGACCTGAACGGCTTTTCCTCGCTCGAACCGGTCGCTGGTATGCGGCCCCCGCCACCGTATGTTCTCGGGACGCCAGCTCTGCCGCTCACACACAAGGAGCACAATTTCCGCTTTTTCGACAATCGCCAGAAGTATCTGCTGTTCGTTCACACCTGCTCGGAGAAGGCGGTGGTGGCCCAGCGCGCATCGATGGAGCTGGCGAATATCCGTCCGCGGCCGCCTGCGATGCGGGTGTTCGATGCCGGCGTCGGGGACGGATCGGTACTCACGCGCGTCATGCGCGCCATGCACAGCCGTTTCTCCACAACGCCGTTCTATATCGTCGGTAAGGAAGTGAGTCTCGAAGCCGTGCGCCTCACGCTCGAGAAGATGCCGGATCGGTTCTGCGAGCACCCAGCGACGGTGCTCGTGATGACCAACATGTACTACCGCGAGGCACCTTGGCTGGTGCCGGGGTCGGTACCAGCCGCGACCAGCCTGGTGTGGCACGAGGTACCTCTAACCGGCACTACTGCGCACCAATTCGAGGATCAGATCACTGCGCTCGCGCCATTTTTGACCGAGAACTGGCGAGCGCATGTCAGTCCTGCCACTGGGAACCCAGTGTACGAACGTCCCGCCGTGCTGGTTCTCTACCGCGACGACCATCGCTTCCTGCTGGACCCGATCATCCCGCGCCGCGGAGGCGCCAAGGCCGATTACGACCTCGTCATTGCGTCACAGCCCTACCGCTCCCGCTCGCCGATCGACTTCAAGGTCAGCCGCGTGATCGCACCGTTGGCCAAAAGCCTGGGCGCCGGTGGCCGGCTGCTGGCCATCCACTCCCACGGAAACGACCCCGGGCTGGAAATTCTGCAAGGCGTGTGGCCGGGCGAAAATCCATTCCGCCACGATCGGCATCAGATACTCAAGGCGGTCAAGGAAATGCTCGGCGGCGCCACCCGCAACCTCAATTTCAGCACTTACTCGGACGCGCGTTCTCTGTTCCGCTACCAAATGCATGCGTTACCCTCTGAAATCTCGGACTCGATCGGCAGCTCGACGCTGTTTGCAGCGTGGAACGCGGCCACCTATGTCGGGCAGGTCGAGGACGCCCGGCTCGATGCCGTGATGAGCAACCGGCGCTATCTCGAAATCACCGGCCAGGTCCTGCAGAAGCACGGCGGGCTCTGGTTCTGGGACGAGTCCTATGTCATCTCGCGGCGGCGAGACTGAGCACCCGCCGCAGGTCTATCCAACCAGGTACAGTAGACAAAATGGCACAGCGCAGCTCTCCCCCGTTCCGCGCGGACCACGTCGGAAGCTTCCTGCGGCCGAAAGAGCTACTCGATGCGCGCGAGCGGCACCAGAAAGGCGCTATCTCCAAGTCGGAGCTGCGCGACGTCGAGGACCGCGCGATCCGGGAGATCGTCCGATTTCAGGAAGACCTCGGCCTGCAGGGGATCACGGACGGAGAATTCCGGCGCACCTATTTTCACATCGACTTCCTGGAGCAGATCGACGGCGTCGAGACGCGGGGCGGCATCAGTACCAGCTTCCATAGCGCAACCGGCGAGATCAACTTCGCCCCGCCCGTCATGCACGTCACCGCGAAGCTGCGCCACGCGCGTCCTATCCAAGTGGCCGATTTCCAGTTTCTGAAGTCGGTCGCGAAGCGCACGCCGAAAGTCACGATCCCATCGCCCACCATGCTGCACTTCCGCGGCGGCCGGGCCGCAATCAGCAACGAAGTCTACCCAGATCTCGAAGCGTTCTACGAGGACGTGGCGGCCTGCTACCGCGCCGAGCTCAAGCAGTTGGGGGACGCGGGTTGCACGTATGTCCAGCTCGACGACACCAACCTGGCTTATTTGTGCGATCCCAAGATGCGCGAGGGCGCGCGCAAGCGTGGCGACGATCCGAACGAGCTGCCGCGCCGCTATGCCCGGCTGATCAACGCCGCGATCGCAGGCCGGCCCGCAAGCATGACCGTGTGCACGCACCTGTGTCGGGGAAACTTTAAGAGCGCATGGGTCGCCGAAGGCGGCTACGAGCCGGTGGCCGAAGCGCTGTTCAACGATCTGGCCGTCGACGGGTATTTTCTCGAATACGACGATGCCCGCTCGGGCGACTTCTCGCCTCTGCGGTTCGTGCCGAAAGGTAAGTTAGTGGTCCTCGGCCTGGTGACGACCAAGGTCGGCGAGCTCGAATCGAAGGACGAGCTCAAGCGGCGCATCGACGCGGCGGCCCGCTACGTTCCGCTCGACCAGCTGTGCCTGTCGCCCCAGTGCGGGTTCTCGAGCACCGTGCACGGGAACGAGATCGCGCGCGAATCGCAGGCGGCGAAGCTGCGGCTGATCGTGGAGACCGCGCGCGAAGTGTGGGGGGCGAGCTGAACGCCGCTGACGCGGTCGCATCCCTGATTCGCCACCAACATCACTGCAACGTCCTGATCCCCTGTAGGTCCGCGTCCTTCCTGGCTCTCCGGCTGTTCGCCTGTCTCACATCGGTGTCCCACATGGCACATCGAGTGCTTGGCTCAGGGAGGCATGAAGAACGTGAGCGCAGCAACCAACCTCAAGCATCGAGGCTCGGTCTACTACTGCCGACGACGCATTCCGCAGGACCTGATCAACCACTTTGAGGGCAGGAAAGAGCTGGCGGTTTCACTGCGCACCACCAGTCTACGCGAAGCTCGATTGCGAGCTAATGAGCAGTGGAGGAAGTGGGAGGCAGAGTTCGAGAAGCTTCGGCGCGGCAATGGAGCCGCCGCCATGGCCGAACTGAGCGACGAGCAGGTGCAGGCGTTAGCCGATGAGCACTACGCAGGCATGCTCAAATGGGACGAGCACTCACGCGAGCAGGGGTTATCCGACGAGGACTACGAGGAGCGCGACGCCGAAGTGGCCTTGGTGGACTCGTTCGCGCCCGCCGCGCTGGCCAGGGGTGATGCGAGGCGCGGTGGCTTCATTACCCACCTCACGCTGAAACGCCACGGCATCACACTCCCGAAGGACTCCCCGAGCCATCGCAGGCTCACCTACGCGCTGCTCAAGGCTACCGTTAAGGCCAACGATGCGGTGCGGATGCGGCAGCAGGGTAAGGTCGTAGACACCCCGCGTGCGCCCGCCGCCATCCTTGGGACAGCCAAGCGCAACGGCGTGAAGCTCGCGGGTGTTCTTGAGAAGTGGGCCGCAGAGCGCGCGCCCCGCTCCAAGACCAAGACGGAGTGGTCAGGCATTGTCCGCGACTTCACCAAGCTCAACGGCGACCTACCCGTCGGCAGCATCGAAAAGGCGCACGTTGTCGCCTAGAAGGACACGCTGGTGGAAGCCAAGAAGGCACCGGGCACCATCAGAACGAGACTCGCTGCACTTGCTGCGCTGCTTGAATACGCGATGCACAACGACTTGTCCGAGCGCAATCCAGCAGCGACCGTGCGAGTGCAGGCGGCGAAGTCATCGAAGACAACGCGCGAGCACATCGCCATTGAGGACTTGCAGCGGCTGTTCTCCAGTGTGGTCTTCACCACGGGCAAGCGTCCGCGAGGCGGCGCTGGTGAAGCTGCGTTCTGGTTGCCATTGCTGGCGCTATTCAGTGGCTGTCGTCTTGAGGAGCTAGGCCAGTTGTTGGTGCGGGACGTGAAGCACTCCCCCGAGGGTATCGACTACATCGAGGTCACCGATCAGGGCGACGGGCAGAAGCTGAAGACCAAGGGCTCACGCCGCGCAGTACCCATACACCCTACGCTGATTCAACTTGGCTTCCTGCGGTACATCGAGGACCGCAAGACGGCGAGTGATGCCCGCGTGTTCCCACTGCTGAAGAAGGACAGCCACGGCAAGTGGACCGAGAGTTGGGGTAAGTGGCGGGGCCACTACAGGCGCAGCGTGGGCGTCGGTGACCGGTGGCTGGACTTCCATGCATTCCGCCACACGTTCAAGCGTCAATGCCGCGAATGTGGCATCCCCAAGGACATCCACGACGCCATCACAGGGCATCCGAGTGGAGACGTTGCGGATACCTACGGCGGGGCCTACCCGCTGCGGCCACTGGCCGATGCCATGCAGCGCCTACGGTACGACGGGTTGAACTTGTCAGGGGTGGATTCGAATGCCGTGGGGCGATTGTCGTGAAGCGCGTGGCCCCAAACGTTGGCAACCCCTCGGAGTGAATTACGCCAAGAGCTTCCAGGGGTCTAGCATGTAGCCTTCCTCCTCGACGCGCTTTCGCAACGTACTTATCCGGGACCGCAGGGTGTCAGGCTTGCGCACCCAACGCGCGTGCCAACTCGAAAACGGTAGCAAGGCGTTGCCATCGATATCGAAGACACGAAAGCCTAATCTGTTTCTGTCGTACAACTCAACACGACATTCCAGTGGACTAAACGCGTTTTCGATCGCTTCTAATATCTCATCGGGCTCTAGATACTTTGGCATACCGCACCCCTGAGCTTCAGTGAGAGGATTTTAGCGCAAGCGCTGGAAAACAAGGTCCAACCAACGTCAATCTTTTCACCGAGGGAATACTTCCTGCTGCTCAAAGGGCGCAAGACAGACGCCCTTTTTATCTTCTGTCACAACAATGAGAATTGCAGAATGAGCACAAACACCGATCTCAAGGCATGTTTGATCTTGGAGCGACTCCGCGCCGACATCCCGGGTGCGCAGATCGAGTACGAACGTGGCGGGGGCATGCATCGGTTTGCTATCGTGCACGGTATGCTCAACTACGACGTGGGTTTCCCGGAACGGTTGCTGGAGGTCTGCGGCGCAGAGGAAATCGACCGAGCAATTCGGCTTTTCGTAGAGCGCGTCCGAACCGGGGCCGGTCCACGCCGCATTAAAGTTGGTACCAGAGGCGACGATCGGCGCGCTGCAGCCTGAACGGTCGCACGTGACAAAAAGAAGCCCGCGGGGAACCGGGTAGTACTGTCGTCGCTCATCGCCCTCGCGCAATCACTCCGGCGTAGCGTGATCCCCGGGCCACGAGGGTGTAGTCCTTGGGTGTTGGATGAAGCAGAGGCCCGCGAGCTATGCGAGGGTGCGTCGCCTGACGAGCACTAACGGCGGTTTTCGTGCGCCATCTACCGGACTGCTTTTACCTCCTTATCACGAAGTGGCAATCTCCCTTAACGACGAGTTCCTCGTCGCCGTCGCCGTGACCTGACCACATCAGAACCGGAAGGTCCAGCCTGCATATTTCCTTCGCAAGTTCGCGGGCTGTTTCCTTCAGTGCATCGCCATCGTCGGATTCCATCACCAGATCGAGCGCGGGCGGCGTGGTGTCATTGTTTCACGCCGTTAGCATGCGCCACGCTTCCAAGCTGACATTGACGTAAGTCAATAATTTGCGGGGACGCATATCGTTGCCGCTTGTCAGGTTACCCGGCGGGGGCCTGTGTGCCGTCTGCACGTCTGGGGCCAAGATCACCTTTAGAAAGTAGGCAGGTCGCGCAACGTACGCCCGTTCTCGACTACTTCTTCCTCGACGCTTTCATGCCCGCCCGCGAGCGCCTTTCTGCGTAGTCGCGTGCCGGAGACCCAGCCTTCCCCAGTCCTGAACCGCAGCACGACCGTATCACCTTGGTCGTATGCCTGGACGACACGATCAACGTCAACGTAGTGCGGTTCCTCTATGAACTCGTTGCTCGCAGCGTCAGCACGAGCCCAGCGCACCTGTTGGACTTCACCCCGATTGTTGTCCCAACTTACTTCAGTAACAACGTACAGGGCCATTGGGGACCTCCTTGTGTGCTGGGCGCGGTGCGCTGCGGATTGCCTGGAGAGCTACGAGGACTGAAGGATCTAGCCGCGGTCTGGTGTAACGCGCCACAGCGTGTCGTGGAAGACTTGCATCCACAGCCTGGCGCATTCCTCGGAGTCCGGGTTGAGGTGCGCGGTTTTCTTGTCAGCCGCAATCATCGCGTTCCGAACGCGCTGCTTGAGGGGCAAGTCCCCGGTCTCCACTGTGGGTTCCTATCGTGCGCAGTATGCGCGTTCGACAGGGCGACATTGATTTTTCCCAGAAATGTCTGCGGGTGTCGATCTCGCCTCGGAGGCAACTTCCCCCGGTGGGGGCGGCGCGCGCCAATGCAGGCCGGCCAGGAGGAGGACCCCGCGCGCGGGCGCACCGGGCTCCGTCCCGCGCATCATCTTGGGTGGGCTGGTCACCGACTCTCGCCAGGCAGCAGCACACCACACCAAGCGGCACTGAGGCCATACCGAAAGGCTGTCCGCGAATCGCTCACTCTGTGCCCGTGGGCGCACTGGCCCGACAAGCGGCACCGAAAGGAGATGTTTTCCGCAGCCTTGGATGGGGCAACCTTTCCCGCCCCGGTCTCGATCAGACCGGGAGGTGGATCACGAGGACGATGACGTGCTCGGGGCCGTCGTTGGTGAACTGCTACCGACAGAGCTTCTTACCGCCCTACCGCCTTGCGTTTCCATAGCTGCCAGGCACGGTCGTAGCCACCCAGCCCTCCGAGCTTGCGCACTTCTTCGGGATCGAGGTAGGTGATTTCGCCGCCCAAGGCAATGGCTTGCGCTTGCAGCCTGGCGTCCATCTGAAGGTAGACGCTGCGCGCAACTGCCACCGGCACCGAGTCGCCGACAACCACGGCACCGTGACCTCGCATCAGCGCGGCGGGCTTGTCATCTAGCGTGCGGGCAAGCGCGCGGCCGAGCTCGGGCGTGCTGATCAGCATGTTGGTCATTCCGCCCGCGTCGCGGATCTCGAACACCGGTACGCCCAGACCAACGAACGCGGCCATGTGGTAGATCGGTCTCAGCGGAACGTTGGTGACCCCGAACGGGATGACCGCGGGAGAGTGGTGATGCACCACGGATTTTACGTCCGGCCGTGCTTTGTAGATCTCGCCGTGGATGAACCGCTCCAGATAGAACTTGCGCCCGCGCGGATCGACCGGATTGCTGTCGAGGTCGAACTCGACGATGTCCTCGGCCGTGACCAGCTCGGGCGCGATCGATCGCGCAAGCAGATAGCGGTTCGGATCGAGGTTGTGGCGCGCGCTTACGTGGCCGTAACCATCCACCACCCCCTGATCGGCGAGGATGCGGTTGGCCGCCACGAGGTCCTCGATGAGCGCGGGATCGGCGGGACCAACCGATGCCGGCTCGGACCTGGCGCGCTCTGCGACACTGAGCAGTACGCTGGCGGTCAGTGCAGTGTAAGCAACCAGAAAGCCGCGGCGCGATGCGCGTGTTTCTGCGCGATGCTCAGCGCTCATGTAGGTCTCCGTTACAAGGTCGTGGCTGGGAAAACGCCGCTCCTGGATTATGTCATCGCAGCGTCTCCCCCGCGCTCCGATTTGCGTTAGATCAATACGGTCCCTTCCGAAATGCGGTCTCCTTGTATCGATGTATGAGGTGAAGTGGCACAGGCGTATGAGAGGGGGCGTCCATGCTGACTATCGAAGACTGCATTGGGCTTTCAGAGCTGACCGAGGAGGAGATCCTCGCCATCGCACAACACGAGCACATTCCAGAAATAGCGGCAGTGGAGATGGGCAACTACCTCATCCAGACCGCGTCGGGGGAAAAGCGCATCAGCGCCATGATCGTGGACGATATCGAGGCGGCGCGGCGGGAAGGAGATCACCGTCGCTTGCTTAGGCTCAAGCTATGCCTCAAGCACTTTCTCGAGCACCACACGGCGCGCGGCTGAAGCGCCCGCCTGTCTCCAGCGTCCAAGCGGCGACGATAGGAAAATGCCGGTGTAACATGCGCCGATGCCGAGCACAGAAGCTGGAAACAATCTCGACCGGTCGCGGGGATCGGCGGCGCGACAGGCACTCGCGGCGTTCCTCATCGGCATAGTCATACTCGCCGCGCGGGTGGATGCAGCAGAGCCGACCACTCAGCATCCCGCAAACCCATCCGAGCACGCGTACACCAACCGGCTCATCGACTCCGCTAATCCCTACCTGCTGCTCCACGCGCACAACCCAGTCGACTGGTATCCCTGGGGCCCGGAAGCGCTCGAAAAAGCCAAGCGCGAGAACCGGCCGATTTTCCTGTCTATCGGCTACAGCACTTGCTATTGGTGTCATGTGGCCGAGCGCACGCTGTTCTCCAATCCGCGGATCGCGGAGCTGATGAACCGGTGGTTCGTCAACATCAAGGTCGATCGCGAGGAGCGCCCGGACCTGGACGCCGTCTACATGCTGGCCACCGGGCTGATCACCGGCGGCGCGGGCGGCTGGCCAAACAATGTTTTCCTGACGCCGGATCTCGAGCCGTTCTACGCCGGTGGTTACTTCCCGCCCGAAGACGACGAATCCGGGCGGCCCGGCTTCGCTTCAGTCCTGACCGCGATCCACGACGAGTGGACCGCGAGTCCCGAGCGCATGAAGCAGCGCGCTGCCGGCATCACCGAGGTTCTACGCCAGCGCCAGGCGAAGATGCTCGCCAGCACAAATGCGGGCATCGACCCGGAGCAGTGGCGAACTCGCGCGCGCGAATCGATCCTGAAGCGCTTCGACGCCGAGTATGGCGGATTGGGCGGCGCACGCCAGACCACCAAGTTTCCGCAATCTCCTGCCCTGGATCTGATGCTGACCGATCTCGAGCGAAACGGGAACGCGGACGCGCTGCGCTTCCTGACGGTCACGCTAGACGCGATGGCCTACGGTGCCATCTACGATCAGCTAGGCGGCGGCTTCCATCGCTACAGCACCGAGCGCACCTGGTCGATTCCGCACTTCGAGAAGATGTTGTACGACAATGCTCAGTTGCTGGGCCTCTATGCGCGCGCATGGCAACGCACGCAAGAGCCTCAATATCGGCGCATCGCGCTTGGCACGCGCGATTACCTTCGCGACCGGATGATGTCGCCAGATGGCGGTTTCTATACGGCAGAGGACGCCGCGGTGGGCGGAGAGGAGGGCGCCAGCTACCTCTGGAGTCAACCTGAAATCGAAGCGGTGCTCGGCGTCGCAGATGTGAGGGGCTTCTTGCACACCTATGCGCTCACGCCGATGCCGGAACAAACCGATCCATTGAACCCCGAGGCTGGGCCCGGCGTATTGCGAGTGCGACAGCGATATGCCGGCGACACCGCCGCTGTAGAGCACGAGATCGCCTTGCTAGCGCCGCAGACTCGCAAGCTGGTTTCGGCACGCGAAGCCCGGCAACAACCGGCGCGCGACGAAAAGCTGCTCGTCGGCTGGAACGGCCTCGCCATCGACGCATTCGTCGTGAGCGGCTCGGTGTTTCGCAATCCCGACGATATCGCCATCGCGAAACGCGCGGCAGGGCAAATCTGGAGCCTCGCTTGGGACGCGCAGAACGGGCAACTGAGCCACCAGATCTTCCGTGGTCGCGCGCAGGGCAGCGCATTCCTCGAAGACTACGCCCTGCTCGGCCGCAGCTTCTTGTCGCTGTACCAGGCGACCGGAGAAGAGATGTGGCTGCAGCGGGCGCGCACGCTGGCCGATGCACTGTTGCATCGCTTCGACGCCAACGGTGACGGTGTGTTGACGTCGACCTCCGATGGCGACACGTTGATCGTCGCACCAGTGGAAGAAGGGGACGGAGCGTACCCATCCGGGACCTCCGCCGCGGTCGATCTCCTCGCGCGACTCGGGCGTGCGGCAAGCGATCGGCGATACGTTGACGCTGCGACACGCATCGCCCGTCACGCGAGCGATCATCCCGAGCAATGGCCGACGCTCGTCGCTGCCGTCAGCGCGAACGACCTCGGCACGGCAGCGTCTGGAAGAGATCAACCCGCCAGCGAAACGGCGCGCCATGTGCGCGCGTCTGCGACGTCGCGCTCGTTGGGAAGCTATCGTGAGATCGTCATTACACTCGACATCGAGCCGGGCTATCACATCAACGCCAATCCCGCGAGCTTCGACTTCTTGATCCCTACCAGCGTGACGTTCGCCAACGTGCGTCCGACGGAAGTGCGCTACCCCGCGCCCACGTCGTTCAAGCCGAGCTTTGCGCCCGACACGCTCAACGTCTACGAAGGGACGGTGCAGTTGGTGGCCAAGCTGGAGGAGGGCGCAATCAATGGTCGCCACGCGCTGAGCGCCGCGGTGAACACGCAGGCGTGCACGGAAACGGTGTGCTTGCCGCCGGCTCGGATCGCTTTCACGATTGACTTGGATAAGGTTGAACGACCGTAGTCTGGATGGCCGTTCCTCGAAGCGCTCCTGCGCCGCGCTTTCCGCCTCGCGCTACGCTTGGCCGGAATGACGACCTATTGAGCTTTACCAAAGTGCCTGACAACGTCGACGTGCATTGCCCCCACCCCCGGATCAAGTCCGGGGCAGGCTCTGGCCCTCCCCCGCAAGCAGGGGAGGGAAATGTTTTCGTTCCCCTTCCCTCGCTTGCGGGGGAAGGCTGGGATGGGGGCAGCCTTTTGCGCTGGTTACCTACAGAGTTGGCCGTCAACCGCTCCGTAGGACGCTACGCCACCGAGAACCGG
>JBGPPC010000058.1:0-16635 GCA_041488355.1 Gammaproteobacteria bacterium | reverse complement strand
TCGGGAAAGTTTCCTTGGGGAAACGGCAAATTTCCGGGGATGACGACACCGTCGCGCGGTTACCACGGCGTGATCTTCCACGAAACCTTTGGAGATTTCGGCTATACCATGAAGGCGCGCATGGAAACCATGCGCACGCTCGGGCCCGCGCTGTCGCCGATCAGCGCCTGGCTGCTGCTGCAAGGGCTCGAGACGCTGCACGTGCGCATGGACCGCCACGTCGCGAATGCGCTGGCGGTGGCGACATTCCTCGAACAGCACCCGCAGGTGGCCTGGGTCAACTATCCCAGCCTGCCTTCCAGCAAGTACTACGATCTGGCCAGGAAGTACATGCCCAAGGGCGCGGGCGCGATCATGACCTTCGGTATCAAGGGCGGTCAGGAAGCCGGTGTGAAATTCATCGAGGGCGTGCAGTTCCTGAGCCATCTGGCCAATGTCGGTGACGCCAAAACGCTGGTGATACATCCCGCGTCGACCACGCACCGCCAGCTCTCCGAAGACGAGCAGATCAGAGCTGGCGTCACCCCCGATATGATCCGTCTGTCCATTGGCATCGAGGATCTCGACGATATCCTCTGGGACATCGATCAGGCGCTGGCCAAGGCGAAGTGAGGCGTAGTAGCCCTCACCGCTTGCTCCGATGACCGGCGTATGGGCCTCCGTATGGGTCACGATGGGGATCCAGACGCTGGTTTCGCTGGTCGTCTTCACCCCTCCCGTTTTGGCGCCCGCCGCGCAAGATCAAGTCGGCGTGCATGCGAGCGCGGTTGGGATCGCCACGGCGCTGATTTACCTGAGCGCGACGGTCAGTGCACTGCTGTCCGGTCGGGCGATCGGCCGGCATGGCCCAATGCGCATGAGTCAGGCCAGCCTCGCTTTGTCTGGCGCCGGGTTGGGGCTTATGGCTAGCGCCAATCTGTTCCTTGTAGTCCTCGGCGCGCTGGTGATCGGGCTCGGCTACGGACAGGTCACGCCGTCCAGCTCCGCCATATTGGTCGAGCGCACGCCGGCCAATCTGCGCGCGTTCATCTTCTCGCTGAAGCAAACCGGTGTGCCCATCGGTGGCGCGGTTGCCGGCGCTCTGCTTCCCGCGCTGATCTACAGTATGGGGTGGCAGGTGGCGGCATTGCTGTGCGCCGGCATCTGCATCGCATTGGCTCTGGCCTTGCAACCGATGCGTACGCGGGTCGACCCGCGCCATCGCGCCGCGGGCGAAACCTCGGCAGGCGGACTGTTTGAGCCGCTGCGGCTGGTGCTATCGCAGCCGAGACTGCGGGAAATGGGGTTGGCCTCCTTCACCTACTCGGGCATGCAGATGTGCCTGGGCTCGTTCCTGGTGGTGTATCTGCATGATCAAGCGCGCTTCGGGCTGAGCTTGGCCGGCGCGGCGCTCTCCACGGCCATGGTCGCAGGCATTGGCGGGCGGTTGCTCTGGGGTGTCGTCGCCGACAACTGGGTCAAGCCGCGGCTGTTGCTCGGCCTGCTGGGCGTCGGCATGTCACTCGCCGCTTTTGCGATGGCGCTCGTGACCGCGGCTTGGGCAGGGGCCGTGGTGTTTCTGCTCAGCGCCATCTATGGCGCGACTGCAGTGGGTTGGAACGGCGTGTACCTGTCCGAGGTCGCGCACATCGCCCCGTCGGGACGCGCCGCCGCGGCGACCGGCGCCTCGCTTGCGCTGACTTACTCCGGTGTGATGGTGCTGCCGTCGATGTTCTGGGCCATCGTCGCGATGAGCGGAAGCTACGCCGCGGCCTTCATCGTCACCGGGCTTCTGACCCTCTGGCGCGGGTCCTACCTTCTGCGCAGCCGCGGCTGACCGGTCGTTCCGGGGTTCGCGGGTCCCACTTGTTGCGGAGCTTCGACCCGCGCGTACTGTGCGTTGAGCCGATAGGCTGCAGGCGCTAACATACGGAACGCCGCGCGACGCCTGGGTACCCCACGTTGGGAACTGCGTCGGGCAACAACCAGAACCCGTGACCGCTCCCAGGACGGTCGACCCCAGGACATGGCCAAATCAGATTCCGGCGCGTCGCCAGAAGCAAACGTACGCCCGCTGCGCGGGCGGCCGCGCAGCGAAGACTCCCACGAAGCCATACTCGATGCCGTTGTGGCATTGCTCGAGCAGGAAGGCTACGGCGCCCTTACCATTGAAAGCGTTGCGCGCCAGGCCGGCGTCGGCAAGCAGACCATTTACCGCTGGTGGAAGTCGAAGGCCGAGCTGGTGCTCGAAGCCTACGCCAACCACGCGGCGAGCAAACTCCCCATGCCCGACAAGGGCGGCCTGCGCGCCGACCTCGAGTGGTTCTTCTGCGCCGCGTTCAAGCGACTGACCTATACCTCGGGGCCGACCATGCGCGGATTGATGGCGGACGCGGTCTACGACCCGGAGTTCCTCGACATCTTGCGCGAAGTGCTTATCGCCAAGCGCCGGGCCGTTCTCCTCCAGGTCATCGAGCGCGGCAGGGCGCGTGGTGAGCTTAAGCCCGACGCCGACGTGGATGTCATGATCGACCTGTTGTTCGGAGCGCTTTGGTATCGGCTGCTGGTGCAGCATGCGAAACTGGATTCGCGCTTTGCGAAACAGCTGGTGGGCGATGTGCTTGACGGATTTACGCCGCGCTGACGCGCATGACGCGAGCCGAAGGGCAGGCAACGCTAGCTTGCGGAGCGGCTCGCGACCGCCAGAAACTGCTCCAGAACCGCAGCCAGCGCTTCGGGTTGGTCGTGGTGCATCATGTGTCCCGCGTCGACGAGCGTGTGCTCCGAGAGGTTACTGAAAGCCGCGCGCCGTTCCTGCAGATCGGCGTCGTTGTCTTTCAACCACTGGCGCATCCAGTGCCCGTCGCCCCACACCCAGAGCACCGGCGCGGTGATCTGTTTCCAGCACGCCAGCGCTTCCTCCAGCCGATACAGAACCGGGTTGACCATCTTGTGAGCGGGATCGCTGTTCAGCACCACTTCGCCCGACTCGAGCCGCTTGGCCCAATGCGGGGCGAGGAAGCGCGCCTTCTCGCGCGATAGCCTGCGGTTGTTCTGCATCAGGCGCTCCTCCACTTCTTCGAACGAAGCATAGGGCTTGAACGCCGGTGGCTGCGCCATCTCGTCGAGCCACTTGGCGGCGCGCCGCGGGGCGCTGCTGGAGACCGTGCGCGGCAACCCGAAACCTTCGAGCAGCACTAGCCTGGCGACGCGGCTGGGCCGGACGCCGGCGTACAACCCGGCGACGTTGCCGCCCATACTGTGGCCCACCAGGCTCACCGGCGCGTCCGGCGATACTTGCCGCAACAGCACTTCGAGGTCGGCAATATAATCGGGGAACCAATAGCCGCCGCTCGCCCACTCCGACAGCCCGAATCCGCGCCAGTCCGGAGCCACGACGTACCAACCCCGCTGCAGGGCATCGACCAGGAATTGGAACGACGCCGAAACGTCCATCCAGCCGTGCAGCAAGACGAGCTTCGGATTGCGCTCGTCGCCCCAGGTACGAACGTGATAGCGCAACCCCCGGACCTGCAGGATGTGTGACTGACTCGGCTTCATGTCACTCTTGGCCCATGAGGGCCTCGACCTCGCGATGCTTGCGGATGGTGTCCCAGGATACGATCGCGAGCGCTGCCCCAATCAAGAGCATTCCAGCCAGCTCCGTCGTGCGAGGACGCTCGCCGAGCTGGATCGCGGAGCTCAGCAGCGCTACCACCGGGACGCCCAGCGAGCTCATGCTTGTGGTGCCGGCCGGCAAGCGGCGCAGCACGTAGAACCAGGCCAACCACCCCCCAGCGCTGCCCACGATGCCGAGGAGGAGTGTGAGCAACACGAATTCGCGCGTCCACTCGATCGGCCGTGTGTGTGCGGCGAGTGCGATGATCACCATCGGGACGAGGCCGAGCGCCATCTGCCAGAAAGTAAAGTTGAACGCTTCGACCGGGTGGTGGTTGTGCAGACGCTTGAAGATGACGACACCGAGCGCCCAACAGACACCGGCCAGCACGGCGAGCACTTTCGCCAGCAGCGTAGCGCGCAGATCCCAGGGCTCCAGGATCAACACCAATCCGAGGCCAGCCAGCATCACCGCCAGCCAGCCCCAACCCTCGATCCGCTCGCCGAGGATGGGCCAGGCGAAGACCAGCACCCAGAAAGGCATCGTGAACACCAGCACTGAGGTCTTGCCCGGCTCGCCTAGCGATAGGGCCCAGCTGTTGAGCAGGAGAAACAAGCCGGTCTGGACCACGCCGACGAAGAGCGCCTCCCCTGGATGATCCGGCCAGAGCGGCTTGCGCTGCCGCAACAGCGCGGGGAACAAGAAGGCGGCACCAACTGCCGTGCGTAAAGTGGCGAACTCGAAGGGGCCGCAGTACTCCAGCGCCAATTTGGACAACACCCAGGCGTAGCCCCAAACGGCGACCAGCGCGATCATGACGATCGCAGCCGCGCGGACTTGACGGACATCGCTCATGCGCAGGGCGCCGCCTGGTGGCCGTTGCGCAACGAGCTTGCGCGGCCAGAGAGGGTTTCGTCCATGGGCGGCGCATTATAACCCTAGTCCGGCGGCATCCTGGAACGCCGCGCCCCATGGCCATCTCGGGCACGAGCGCCCGCGCAGCCCGATGGGACGGCGCATTGCGCGCGGGGGTACACGGTAAGCGCGAGCGTCGTAGAATTCGGGCGTGACACTGCGATTCATCCATCTCCGGTTGCACAGCGAGTATTCCATCTCCGACGGCATCGTCCGTCTGGAGGATGTGGTCGAGCGTGCTAGTGCGGACGGCATGCCGGCACTGGCGCTTACCGACCTTGCCAACGTGTTCGGGCTGGTCAAGTTCTACCAGGCCGCCCGCGGCAAAGGACTCAAGCCAATCGTGGGCTGCGACCTGTGGATCGCCAACGAGCAGGATCGAGGGAAGCCCCACCGGCTGCTGCTGTTGTGCCAGAACCGAGCTGGATACCTGCGCCTGTGCAAGCTGCTGTCGCGCGCGTATCGGGACAATCAGCACAGGGGTCGAGCCGAGGTCGCCAAGACCTGGTTCCGCGAGCTCGGAACCGAAGGCTTGATCGCTCTGTCCGCCGGCTGCATGGGCGATGTCGGTCACGCCCTGTTGAGCGACAACGCGGCGCAGGCCAAGCAGTTGGCTCAGAGTTGGGCCGCGCTATTCCCAGGGCGTTATTACCTCGAGCTGCATCGCGCCGGCCATGCCGAAGAGGATGGCTACGTGCAGCGTGCAGTGCGCCTTGCGGGGAGCCTGGGCTTGCCGGTAGTGGCCACCCATCCGGTGCAGTTTCTAGCGCGCGAGGAGTTCAGGGCGCACGAGGCACGTGTGTGCATCAGCCAGGGTCACATGTTGGCCGATCGGCGCAGGCCGCGCGCTTTCACGCCCGAACAATACTTCAAGACCCAGGACGAAATGGCGCGGCTGTTCGCCGACGTGCCTGCGGCACTGGCCAACAGTGTTGAGATCGCGCGGCGCTGCAGCTTCGAGCTGGAGCTGGGCAAGAGCAAGCTGCCGCTGTTTCCAACCCCCGGCGACAGCGGGCTCGACGACTATCTGCGCAGCGAAGCGACGGCCGGCCTGCAACAGCGGTTGGTTGCGCTGTACCCCGATCCAGCGCAGCGCGATCCGCAGGGGCCGCGCTACCGTCAGAGGCTAGAGCTTGAGATCGCTGTCATCATCGAGATGGGCTTCTCCGGCTACTTCCTCATCGTGGCCGATTTCATCAACTGGGCCAAGCGCAATGGTGTGCCGGTCGGGCCAGGGCGCGGCTCGGGCGCGGGGTCGCTGGTGGCCTACAGCCTGGGTATCACCGATCTCGATCCGCTGCGCTACGACCTGCTGTTCGAGCGCTTCCTCAACCCCGAGCGCATCTCGATGCCGGATTTCGACGTGGACTTCTGCCAGGACGGGCGCGACCGCGTGATCGAGTACGTGCGCCAGAAGTATGGCGAGCGCAGCGTTTCCCAGATCGTGACCTTTGGCACCATTGCGGCCAAAGCGGTGGTACGCGACGTCGGACGCGTGCTGGACATGCCGTACAACTTCTGCGACCAGCTGGCCAAACTGATTCCGTTCCAGCCGGGCAAGCTCATCACGCTGAAAATGGCGCGCGAGATGGAGCCGTTGCTGGCCGAGCGCGAACAGAAGGAAGAGGAGGTGCGCGAGCTGCTGGAGCTGGCCGAGCGGCTCGAGGGGCTGACGCGCAACGTGGGGATGCATGCCGGCGGTGTCCTGATCGCACCGGGCGAGCTCACCGACTTCTGCCCTCTCTACAGCGCGGAAGGCACCGATAACGTCGTGAGCCAGTTCGACAAGGACGACGTGGAGGCCGTCGGCCTGGTCAAGTTCGACTTCCTCGGCTTGACTACGCTCACCATTCTGGACTGGACTGTAAGGTTCATCAGGAATCAGGGATCAGGGGTCAGGGATCAGGAAAGAAGCGAAACGCCCTTTGCTCTGGAAACGATCCCGCTCGATGATGCGGATGCATACAAAATCTTCTCCCTGGCCAACACTACCGCGGTGTTCCAGTTTGAATCGCGCGGGATGCGCGATCTGGTGAAGAAAGCCAGGCCCGACCGTTTCGAGGACATCATCGCGCTGGTCGCGCTGTACCGCCCGGGTCCGATGGAACTGATCCCCGAGTTCATCGAGCGCAAGCACGGCAAGCGCGTGCACTTCCTCGACCCGCGCTTGGAGCCTATCCTGAGCCCCACCTACGGGATCATGGTGTACCAGGAACAGGTCATGCAGATCGCTCAGGTGATCGGCGGATATACCCTGGGCGCCGCCGACCTGCTGCGGCGGGCGATGGGCAAGAAGAAGCCGGAGGAGATGGCTCTGCAGCGCGACATCTTCGTCGCGGGAGCGGAGCGCAACGGGCTGACGCGCGACAAGGCGACTCAGCTTTTCGATCTGATGGAGAAATTCGCCGGCTACGGTTTCAACAAGTCGCACGCTGCGGCCTACGCGCTGGTCGCGTACCAGACGGCATATATGAAAGCGCATCACGCCGCGGCCTTCATGGCAGCCAACCTGTCGGCGTTGATGGACGACACCGACAAGGTGCACCAACTGTACGAGGACGCGGTGGCGCACGGTCTGGAGATCCTGCCGCCCGACGTGAACAGTTCCGATTACCGCTTCGTTCCGGTGAGCGACAAGCAGATCCGGTACGGATTGGGCGCGATCAAAGGTACCGGTGAGTCGGCGATAGCGGCGATCCTGGAAGCGCGCGCTTCCGGCGGAACCTTCCGCGATCTATTCGAATTCTGCCGGCGGGTGGACAAGCGCATCGTCAACCGGCGCGTCTTGGAGTCGCTCGTACGTGCCGGCGCCTTCGACAGCATCGACGGCCATCGGCACAGTCTGCTGGCCTCGGCCGGAGTGGCGATCGAGGGTGCGGAGCAAGTCAGCCGCGCCGGCGCGCAGACCAGCCTGTTCGGTGGCGAGTCGGGGCTCACGGAGGTCGGGGTCGGGCTGGTGACGAGGCCGCGCTGGACGGAGCGGGAGCGCTTGCTCGAAGAGAAGCAGGCACTCGGCTTCTACCTCAGTGGGCACCCGTTCTCCAGCTACGCACAGGAAGTCGCGCCCCTTGCGCGCACGCGTCTGGGAAGCCTCGTGCCGCAGAACCAGAACGTCACTGTGGCTGGCGTGGTCAACGCTTTGCGCATGCAGCAGAGCCGGCGCGGGCGGATGGCCATCCTGCAGCTGGACGACGGTACCGCGCGGATCGACGTGGCCGTCTACGGCGAGCTGTTCGAGGTCAGCCGCAGCCTTCTGAAGGAAGATCAGCTGCTGGTGGTCGAGGGGCGGCCACAGAACGACGAGTTCACTGGCGGCGTCCGGATTGCGGCCGAGAATATATATGACCTGCCTTCTGCGCGCGCCCGCTTCGCCCGCGGGATGCGTCTGGTCTGCAATGGAGAATCGAGCGGCACCCGCCTGCGCGAGCTGCTGTCTCCATACAAGCAGGGCAGCTGTCCGGTCTCGATCGTCTACCGCAACGACGGGGCACAATGCCGCATCGACCTGGGCGACCAGTGGCGGGTGAAGCTGGATGACGATTTGATTCGTTCGCTGGGGGCGTGGTTGAAACCGGAGAACGTCCAAATCCTCTATTGAGGGTTATGACCCCAGAAAGCATGGGGGTCATAACTGCGCGGATTGGAGCGTCAGAAGAAACCTGACGCTCAATCCGCGCGAATCAGTCGGACGGGCGGTGTTCGAAGATCTCGAACTCCCCCGACGCTTCGTTCACGTCCATGGCCGTGACGCGGGCGCCTGGCGGGCCGCGCCGCGCCCAGTTTAGGATCTTGGCGACGTCGTCCGACCAGCCGTGCAGCATGGCCTCGACGGTGCCGTCGTGCCGGTTGCGCACCCAACCCTTGACGTTGAGGCGTTCCGCCTCCCGGCGCAGGTATTCGCGAAAGCCCACACCCTGCACGCGGCCACGGACGATCAGGTGTTTGGTGACCTTCATGGATGCCCAAACCTATTTCACGCGCATCCCCGGCTGAGCGCCGCTGTCGGGGCTGAGCAGGAAGATGCCGGGACCTTCGCCGCTCGCCGCGAGCACCATGCCCTGGGATTCGCCGAAGCGCATCTTGCGCGATTGCAGGTTCGCTACCACGACCGTCAGACGTCCATTGAGCTGGTCCGGAGCGTAGGCCGACTTGATGCCGGCGAACACCTGGCGTGTCTCACCGCCGCCCAAATCCAGCTGGAGCTTGAGCAGTTTGTCCGCGCCTTCGACGTGCTCGGCGCTCACGATGCGGGCAACACGAAGCTCGACCCGGTTGAAGTCGTCGATCGTAATGGGCGACGGCACTGCAGAGGCGCTGACTGCCTCTCCTCTAGCGGGAGAAGGCTGGGATGAGGGGATAGTTTGTTCGGCCACGACATTCTCCTGGTGTTGCGCATGCCGCTGCGGTGAGCGCGGCTGCGGGGTCGCTTGCAGGCTTTCTTGGTTGGCCTCCACCAGCGCGCTGATCTGTTTCGCGTCGACCCGGGTGATCAGGTGCTTGTACGCGTTGATACGGTGCTCGGAAGGCAGCAGCGTCGAGGCGTTGCCCCAGGTCAGCGGTGCGATGTTCAAAAACTGCTCGGCGTCGCGCGCGACGTGGGGAAGAACCGGCTTGAGGTAGAGCGTGAGTACGCGGAATGCGTTGAGCGCGATGGAGCAGCCCACGTGGATCTGGGCGGCGTTGCGTCCAAAATCCTTGGCCAGGTCCCAGGGCGCGAGGCGATCGACGTAGCGATTGCACAGGTCGGCCAGCGCCATGATCCGGCGCACGGCCTTGCCATATTCGCGCGCCTCGTATAGCACTCCGATCGGTGCGGCGCTGCTGGAGATGACCGCCAGGAGCTGTGGTTGCTCCAGTCCGTTCGACAGACTGAGAGCGAGCTCCTCCAGTTCTTCGTCGCGTGCGCTGTCCAGTGCGTGCTGCGCGATGTCGTCCAGCGCTGCGCCAGAGCCAGAGTCTTCCAGCGCAACGCTGAGCGTACCCCCGAAATGCTTATGGATGAAGGCAGCGGTGCGGCTCGCGATGTTCACATACTTGCCGACCAGATCGCTGTTCACTCGGGCCACGAAGTCTTCGAGGCTGAGGTCCACATCCTCCATGGTTGGGCCGAGCTTCGCGGCATAGTAGTAGCGAAGCCACTCAGGGTTGAGGCCCAGGCTCAGATAGCTCTCAGCCGTGATGAACGTGCCGCGCGATTTGGACATCTTCTGCCCGTCCACGGTGAGAAAGCCGTGGGCGAACACCTTGGTTGGGGTGCGATAACCCGCGAACTGCAGCATCGCCGGCCAGAACAGGGCATGGAAGTAGAGGATGTCCTTGCCGATGAAGTGGACCAACTCGGTGGCGTGGCCCGGGCGCAGAAAGGCGTCGACGTCCACTGCGATGCCCTGCGCCTTGAGGCGGGTCGCGTAATTCCGGAAGCTGCCGAAATAGCCGACCGGCGCGTCCAGCCACACGTAGAAGAACTTGGCTCCGTTGGTGCCGGGGATCGGGAAGCCGAAGTAGGGCGGATCGCGGGAAATGTCCCAGTCCTGCAGCCCGGCCGCGAACCATTCCTGCATCTTGTTCGCCGCCTCGGGCTGGAGCGGAGGCTGATCGCTCAGCCTGCCCTGCGTCCACTGCTCGAGGAAGCTGCGGCAGCGCGCATCGCTCAGCTTGAAGAAATAGTGCTCCGAAGCCCGCCGCACCGGCGCAGCGCCCGATACCACCGAGTACGGGTTGATCAGATCGGTCGGGCTGTAGGTCGTCCCGCACACCTCGCAGGAGTCTCCGTACTGATCCTTGGAGTGGCAGTTGGGGCATTCGCCCCGGATGAAACGGTCGGGCAGAAACATCTGCTTGACCGGATCGTAGAACTGTTCGACCGGGCGCCGCGCAATGAGATCTTTGGCCTGCAGCTGCGCGTAGATGTCCTCGCAGAAAGCCTGGTTCTCGGGCGAGTTCGTGGTGTAGTAGTTGTCGAACTCGATATGGAAGCCAGCGAAATCGCGCGCGTGTTCCTCGTAGACGCGCGCGATCAACTGCTCGGGCGTGATCCCCTCCTGGTCGGCTCGCAGCATCACCGGAGTGCCATGAGTGTCGTCCGCGCAAACATAGTGGACCTGCGCGTCGGGCTGCATTTTCTGGAAGCGCACCCAGATGTCGGTCTGGATGTATTCGACCAGGTGGCCGAGATGGATGCTGCCGTTGGCATAGGGCAGCGCCGAGGTGACGAGGATCTTGCGGGGCATTTCGGAGTCGCGAGAAAACAGCGAGTCTAGCAAACGCTACGCGTCGCCAGGAACCCGCCAATGCTAGAATTCGCGCCTTCTCCAGAGGTTTCAGCCGTGGCTATCACCGAAGCGCAGGTCCAGGACCGTCTCAAGCAGCTCATCGATCCCACTACCGGCAAAGACTATGTCTCGAGTAAGGAGATCAAGAAGATCCAGGTGAGTGGAGCCGACGACGTTGCCGTGGAAGTGGTGCTCGGCTACCCCGCCAACAGCCAGCTCGAGGCGGTCCGCTCGCAGCTTCAAGACGCTCTCAGCAGTCTGCCGGACGTTGGCAAAGTCGCTGTCGAGGTGAGCTTCAAGATCGTGTCGCATGCGGTGCAGGGCGGCGTGCCGCGGGTGCCCGGCGTACGCAACATCATTGCCGTGGCGTCCGCCAAAGGCGGCGTAGGCAAATCCACGGTGGCGGTAAACCTCGCTTTGGCGCTAGCCGCGGAAGGCGCTTCGGTCGGGATACTGGACGCAGACATCTACGGACCTTCGCAGCCCACGATGTTGGGTTTGCAAGGACAGCGCCCGACTTCGGCGGACGGCAAGACCCTGGAGCCGATGGTGGCGCATGGCGTGCGCGCGATGTCGATCGGGTTTCTGATCGACATGGAACAGCCGATGGTCTGGCGCGGGCCGATGGTGACCCAGGCACTGGAGCAGCTGCTGCGCGACACACAGTGGAAGGATCTCGACTATCTGGTGGTGGACATGCCGCCGGGCACCGGCGACATCCAGCTCACGCTGGCCCAGAAGGTGCCCGTCACCGGCGCAGTGATCGTTACGACGCCCCAGGACATCGCGCTGCTCGACGCCCGCAAGGGGCTCAAGATGTTCGAGAAGGTCAACGTGCCGATCCTCGGCATCGTCGAGAACATGAGCACCCATGTGTGCGCGAACTGCGGCCACGAGGAGCACATCTTTGGAGAGGGCGGTGGTCAGAAGATGGCGCACGACTACGGCGTGACGGTGCTGGGCTCGCTGCCCCTGGACATCCGCATCCGCGAACAGGCCGACTCCGGGAAGCCGACCGTCGCGGCTGACCCCGAGTCGCGCGCCGCGCAGACCTACCGCGAGATCGCGCGTCGGGTGGCGGTGAAGATCGCCGAGAAAGCTCAGGATTTCAGCACGGCCTTCCCCAAAATCGTGATCAAGAACACCTGACCCGATGACCATCAAATCCGACAGATGGATCCGGCGCATGGCGCAGGAACGGGGCATGATCGAACCGTTTGAGCCGGGCAACGTCAAGGAGGTCGACGGCCGGCGCGTAGTGTCCTACGGCACTTCCAGCTATGGCTACGACGTCCGATGCTCCGACGAATTCAAGCTGTTCACCGATATCAACAGCACGATTGTCGACCCCAAAAATTTCGACCCCAAGTCCTTCGTCGACATCAGAGGTCCCCACTGCATCATTCCGCCCAACTCTTTTGCCCTCGCCCGCACCGTGGAGTTCTTCCGCATCCCGCGCAACGTGCTGGTTTTGTGCCTGGGCAAGTCCACGTATGCCCGCTGCGGGATCATCGTGAACGTTACCCCGCTGGAGCCCGAGTGGGAGGGCTTCGTCACCCTGGAGTTCTCCAACACCACGCCACTGCCCGCCAAGATCTACGCCAACGAAGGCGTAGCGCAGGTGATCTTCCTGGAAGCCGCTCCCGACGACATCTGCGAGGTTTCGTACAAGGACAGAGGCGGCAAATACCAGGGGCAAACCGGCGTCACCTTGCCGAAGATCTGACCGGTTCGCTCGGCGAGCCGAGCCCTGAATGAGCGGTTACGCGCTCTCACCGGGCGCTCCGACCGCACCTTCACCCGTGCCGTGCGCGATCAGCGCGGCTTCTGAGACAATTCCTCAAGGCGGCTCACGGGTCCACTCGCGCTCGTCTGCGCAACTTTGAGCTGGACGAGCATTTCCGCTGTAACGGCGGGGCGCGAAATTTGCTCTCCAAAGCGCTTGATTCCCGGGACGGTGGCCCTATAATCGCGAGTGTTTTTTTCACATTCGAACGGTCTCGCGATCGAGGCCAACAGGAGGTCATCATGACAAGAAAGAGGAACTACTTTCCCTGTGTGGATCTGAAGAACCTGCACATTCCACTGACCTAGCGTCCCCAGGAGAAATACATGTCTGTGCGCAGCGCGCTGTACAAGAAGATCGAGCCCGAGTTCCCGCTCGACACTCACCCCGAGGTACGCCTCGACTTCGATCAGGTCAGGCAAGCCGCACAAAGCGGCTACGACAGGCCGTTCCTGCTGGTCGATCCCAACCTCGTCCGAACCAAGGCCCGGCGTTTCAAGGCGGCCATGCCACGCGTCCATCCTCACTACGCGGTCAAGGCCAATCCCCACCCGACGGTGCTGCGTACGTTGATCGAGGAGCGGGTGAACTTCGAGATCGCCTCCATCGCCGAGCTCGACCTGTTGCTCAGCCTCGGCGTGCCGGCGGCAGAGATCTATTACAGCAATCCGGTGAAGTCGCGCCAGTACCTGCGGTACGCCGCGCACAAGGGTGTGGAGTGGTTCGTGCTCGACAGCCTCGAGGAGCTGCGCAAGATCGTCGAGATCAAGCCAGACGCCAAACTCTACCTCCGGCTCGATGTCCCGAACGCGGGCAGCGATTGGCCGCTGTCCGGGAAGTTCGGCGTCCAGCCCAAAGAAGCGGAAGAGATCATCGCGGCCGCCGCGGATCTCAAGGCCGACCTCGCGGGCGTGACGTTCCACGTCGGCTCGCAGTGCCGTAACCCGGAGAACTGGCGGGTTGGGATCGAAAGCGCCAAGCGCGCATTTCGCAAGATGCGGCTCAAAGGGCTGAAGCCAAGACTGCTCAACATCGGCGGCGGGTTTCCGGTGCGCCACACCAAGCCCATTCCTTCCATCGAGGCGATTGGGGAAGTCGTGAACCGGGAGCTGGCCGGACTGCCAGAAAACATCCGGGTGATGGCCGAGCCCGGGCGCTTCCTGGTTTCCGATGCCGGCTGGTTCGTGTGCCGAGTGGTCGGCACGGCGACGCGGAGCGGGAAGCGCTGGGTATACCTCGACGCGGGGATGTTCGGCGGCATCATCGAGACTACCGAGGGCCTTCAGTACGAGGTCGTGACGGATCGCACCGGGAAGCCCATCCCCTGGACAGTGGCCGGCCCGACGTGCGACTCGGTGGACGTCATCATGCGCGATCAGTTGCTGCCGGAAGACCTCCAGGCCGACGATTTCGTCTATGTGCCCAACGCCGGCGCTTACACGACGGCCTACGCCAGCAACTTCAACGGGTTTCCGTTACCTCAGGAACGGTTCGTGGACGGCTAGCCGCGAGCGGACCAAAGACAAGGAGCGTGCCGGTGGCACGCCCCTTTTCCGTTGTGGCGGCAATTTAGTCGGCTCGCCGCGTCCGTTCGCATACCACGAAAGTCCAGGCCGGTTGATCGCCTTCTGGGGCGTGATCTTCGCGGGCTCCCGAGCGCCATTCGTCCGGCGACAGCGGCGGGAAAAATACGTCGCCGGGGTACTCGGCCGGGAGCTCGGTGAGATAGATCCGATCTGCCCGAGGCAGCGCCTCCCGATACAACTCCCCGCCACCGATTACGAACGCCTCCGAGTCGTCTGATGCGAGGCGCAGCGCTGCGGCCAGCGAATCGACCACGGTCGCGCCGGGCGCCACGTAGGCAGGGTTCCGCGTTACGACCACGCTAACCCGCCCGGGCAGCGGCCGGCGGATCGATTCCCAGGTGTTGCGCCCCATGATGATGTGGTGCCCCATCGTCAGCGCTTTGAAGCGTTTGAGGTCCGCCGAGAGGTGCCAGGGCAGCTTGCCGTTGCGGCCGATCACACGGTTGCGGGCCATCGCGACGATCAAGGATAAGCGTCCGTGCCGTGCGCCGCGGCTTGGCTCCTGGCTTGTCACGCTAGCCTAGACAGCTACAGGGGCTTTGATCGCCGGGTGAGGATCGTATTCCTCCAGCGCGAAGTCCTCGTAGCGGAAGGCAAAAAGATCGCGCACCTCGGGGTTGAGCCGCATGGTCGGCAGGCGCCGCGGCTCGCGTTCGAGCTGCTCACGCGCCTGCTCCAGATGGTTGAGATACAGATGCGTGTCTCCGAAGGTGTGGACGAACTCACCTGGCCGCAGAGCGCACACCTGTGCCACCATGAGCGTAAGCAGCGCGTAGGAGGCGATGTTGAACGGCACGCCGAGGAAGAAATCGGCGCTGCGCTGGTACAGCTGGCAGGACAGCCGGCCACCGGCCACGTAGAACTGAAAAAATGCGTGGCAGGGCGCCAGCTTCATCCTGGGGATGTCCCCGACGTTCCATGCCGAAACCAGTAGCCGGCGCGAGTCCGGGTTGCGCCGCAATTCCTGCAAGACCTGGGCGATCTGGTCGATGTGGCGGCCGTCGGGCGCTGGCCAGGAGCGCCACTGGTAGCCGTAGACCGGGCCTAGGTCGCCACGCTCGTCCGCCCATTCGTCCCAGATGCTGACGCCGTTTTCTCGCAGGTACGCGATGTTGGTGTCGCCCCGCAAGAACCACAGCAGCTCGTGGATGATCGACTTCAGGTGGACGCGCTTGGTTGTGACGAGCGGAAACCCGAGCGCGAGATCGAAACGCAGTTGCGGTCCAAAGATGCTCAGCGTCCCCGTCCCGGTGCGGTCGTCCTTGCGGATCCCGCGATCCAGGATGTGCTGCATGAGATCCAGATACTGGCGCATGCGGGTAGTTTACCGCAGCGCTCATGCGAGGGATGCTGCGGGGAGGTATGCCAGCGTTGCGGCCCGAATCGCGGCGGCCGCACGGCCCTGTGATAGACTTTTCCGCTGCTGCCGATGCCCGGCAGTTCGCGCCATCTTGGGTCGCTCGTTCCATGTCCGGTAGCACGCTGGGTCGGTTGTTCTGCGTTACCTCCTTCGGCGAAAGTCACGGACCCGCCATCGGCTGCGTCGTCGACGGTTGCCCGCCTGGTCTACTGCTGTCCGAAGCCGACGTCCAGAGCGACCTCGACCGGCGCCGCCCCGGCACCTCGCGCCACGTCACGCAGCGCAAAGAGACCGATGCAGTGGAAATCCTCTCGGGTGTATTCAAGGGACGTACCACAGGCACGCCTATCGCCATGCTGATCCGCAACGTCGATGCGCGAAGCCAAGACTACGGCAATATCAAGGACAGCTTCCGCCCCGGCCACGCGGATTACACCTACCTGCAGAAATACGGCCTACGCGACTACCGCGGCGGCGGACGGCAATCGGCGCGCGAGACGGCAGTGCGCGTGGCGGCAGGCGCGGTCGCGAGGAAATGGCTGAAAGAACACTTCGGCGTCGTGATACGCGGTTACCTTTCGCGGTTAGGCCCGATCGATGTGCCGTTCAGCACCTGGGACGTGGTCGACGCCAATCCTTTTTTCGTGGCGGATGCGAGCTATGTCCCGCAGCTGGAGCGCTTCATGGATGACCTGCGCAAGGCCGGAGACTCGGCCGGAGCACAAGTCACTGCCGTGGCGCAGAACGTTCCGCCTGGTTGGGGTGAGCCGGTCTACGACAAGCTCGACGCTGATATTGCCTACGCCATGATGAGCATTAACGCGGTGAAGGGCGTAGAGATCGGGGCCGGGTTCGCAGCGGTGACGCAGAAAGGCAGCGAACACGGCGACGAGATGGTGCCGGAAGGGTTTCTGAGCAACAACGCGGGCGGCATTCTCGGTGGCATCTCCACAGGCCAGGACATCGTCGTCAACATCGCCATCAAGCCCACCTCCAGCATCCGGTTGCCACGTCGCTCCATCGACGTTCAGGGGCAGCCGGTGGTGGTCGAGACGCACGGTCGCCACGATCCCTGCGTGGGTATCCGCGCCACCCCGATTGCCGAGGCCATGCTGGCG
>JBGPPC010000057.1:0-16759 GCA_041488355.1 Gammaproteobacteria bacterium | reverse complement strand
TTTGCTGATCGAGCGGATGGTCGATCCGCACCATGCGCTGGCGCTGCTCCGCGCCAGCCATCCGCCGCAGCCGGGCGCGGTGCTCACTGTGGCGGGCGAGATTCCGGTGCGGGTGCTGGAACGCCGGGGCGAGTTCTACCTCCTGGAGTTCGACGGTCAGGACACGGTGCTCGAACTACTCGAGCGGGTCGGTAGCGTGCCACTGCCGCCCTACATCACGCGGCCGGCATACTTGGAAGATGTGACGCGCTATCAAACGGTATACGCGAACGCGCCCGGTGCGGTGGCCGCGCCCACCGCTGGGCTGCACTTCGACCAGGCGCTGCTCGACATGCTGTGCGGACGCGGCGTAGAGCTCGCTTTCCTGACCCTGCACGTGGGCGCCGGCACCTTTCAACCGGTGCGTGTCTCCGATATCGAGGAGCATCGAATGCACAGCGAGCCATATCAGTTGCCTGAGGCGACGGTGCAAGCGATAACGCGCGCCCAGACCCGCGGTGGGCGCATTGTCGCGGTCGGCACGACCACGCTGCGCGCATTGGAATCGACCGCATCTGCCGGAGCCTTGCGTGCCGGCGGCGGCGAGACGAGTATCTTCATCCGGCCAGGCTTCCGTTTCCGAGTCGTCGATCGCCTGATCACCAACTTTCATCTGCCGCGCTCCACGCTGCTGATGCTGGTTTGCGCCTTCGCCGGTATGGAGAACGCGTTGCGCGCCTATCGCCACGCGATCGCCGAGCGCTATCGATTCTTCAGCTATGGGGACGCGATGCTGATCGACCCGGCGCCCGAGGCGCGCTGCCGCAGCGACGCCAGGCGGACGTGAGCATGCGTTTCGACGTGCTGGCGCGTGACGGTCACGCGCGCCGCGGGTGCCTGACGCTGGCGCACGGCGCCGTCGAGACGCCCGCGTTCATGCCGGTCGGGACGTACGGGGCGGTCAAGGCGGTGAGTCCTGCCGAGCTCAAGGAGATCGGCGCACAGATCGTGCTGTCGAATACCTTCCACCTTTGGTTGCGGCCCGGGATCGAGGTGATCGAGGTGCATGGAGGCCTGCACCGCTTCATGGGCTGGGAGGGGCCGATCCTGACCGATTCCGGCGGGTTTCAGGTTTTCAGCCTGGGGAGGCTACGCACCATCAGCGAGCAGGGCGTGGAGTTCCAATCGCCGGTCAATGGCGATCGCTGCTTCCTTTCTCCCGAGGAGTCGGTGCGCATCCAGCGTGCACTCAACTCCGATGTAGTCATGATCTTCGACGAGTGCACGCCCTACCCTGTCGACGAGCAGCAGGCCGTCGACTCGATGCGTCTTTCTCTGCGCTGGGCCGAACGCAGCCGGCGCGCGCACGAGGGCAACCCCAACGCCCTGTTCGGTATCGTCCAGGGCAGCATGTACGAGGGCCTGCGCGACGAGTCCGTGAGAGGCCTGTGCGACATCGGTTTCGATGGCTACGCCATTGGCGGCCTTTCTGTTGGGGAGCCCAAGGCCGAAATGCTCCGCATCCTGCGTCACACTGCGCCGCAATTACCCGTCGCCTCCCCGCGCTATCTGATGGGAGTGGGTACGCTGGAGGACATCGTGGACGCGGTCGAAGCCGGCGTCGATCTGTTCGACTGCGTCTTGCCTACGCGCAACGCTCGCAATGGCTGGCTGTTCACGCGCAACGGGACTATCAAGCTGCGCAACAGCCGCTACCGCAGCGATCTCAGGCCGGTCGACGAGGCGTGCGCCTGCCACACCTGCCGGCACTTCAGCCGTGCCTATTTGCATCATCTCCAGCGAGTCAACGAGATGTTAGGGTCACGGCTCAACACGATTCACAACCTGCACTACTTCCAGGAGGTCATGGCGGACCTGCGCCAAGCCATTGACGGCGGACGGTTGGGCGAGTTGCGCTGCCGGCTGCGGGGCGGCGCGGTTTGAGCCTGCGCAAAAGTGCTAAAATCCGCGCCTTCCCAACGGCCTGGCGGCCACCGGGCGCAGACCCGGTGCGAGATAACAGATAAACGCCCGCAGGCGGTCAATGCCCCTGGAGGAGATACATGCTGATCAGCCAAGCTTACGCACAGACCGCCCCGGCTGGAGCGGGCGGAATGGATATCATGAGCTTGCTTCCGCTCATCTTGATGTTCGTACTGCTTTACTTCCTGTTGCTGCGCCCTCAGATGCGGCGAGCCAAGGAGCAGAAGCAGATGATCGCGTCGCTTACGAAGGGCGACGAGGTGATTACCGGGGGCGGCGTGCTGGGACGGGTGACCAAAGTCAGCGACAGTTACGTGAGCGTCGAGATCGCGCCCAACGTGGAGATCACGGTGCAGAAGTCCTCGGTCCAGACGCTGCTGCCAAAGGGCACACTGAAAAATGCGAGTTGAATGCAGGCCGCGGGTCCGATGCAATGGACGTTGCGGTAATGCGGATGGCAGCTTCGCTCAGAGGCCTCGCGGCGTATTCCTAGCCAAGACGCTATGAACCGATATCCGCTCTGGCTCAACATTGTGATTGCGGTCGTCCTGGCGGTCGGCTTCCTGTTCGCGCTGCCCAATTTCTACGGCGAGTCGCCGGCGGTTCAAGTTTCTTCCGCCAAAGCCACACTGAAGATCGACGAGGCCGCGCTCAAGGGCGCGGAAGACGCGCTGAAGCGCGCGAGCATCGCTTATGAAGAGGCTTTCCTCGAGCCCACTGGCATTAAGGTCCGCTTCAAGGACACCGACACCCAGCTCAAGGCCAAGGACGTCCTCCAGAAAAACCTGGGCGAGAACTACGTCGTGGCATTGAATCTGCTCTCCAACTCTCCGCGCTGGCTGACGGCCATTGGCGCCAAGCCCATGTATTTGGGGTTGGACCTGCGCGGCGGCGTGCACTTCCTGCTGCAAGTTGACATGAAGGGCGCGATCACCAAGTATCTGGACAGCACCGCGGCCGGCGTCCGCAGCACCCTGCGCGGTGAGGAGCAGGCTCGCGCCAGCGGGATCAGCCGCGAGGGCAACACGGTGGTGGTTCGGTTTCGCGAAGCGGCCAACCTCGACAAGGCACAGCCGATCATCGAGCGCGCTTACCCTGATCTTCAATGGGCGCGCGCCGAGCGGGACGGCGAATACGTGCTGGTCGCTAGCTTGAAACCGGACGCGCAGAAGCGTATCCAGGACTTCGCCATTCAGCAGAACCTCACGACGCTGCGCAACCGCGTGAACGAGCTGGGCGTTGCCGAGCCCATCGTCCAGCAGGCGGGTGCAGACAGGATCGTGGTGCAGCTCCCAGGTGTGCAGGACACCGCGAGGGCGAAGGAGATCCTGGGGCGCACCGCGACGCTGGAGGTGCGGATGGTAGACGAGGAGCACCGGGACCCGCAGTCTTTGCAGAGCGCCCTTGCCGGCCAAGTCCCCTTCGGCGACGAACTTCTCTATGACCGGGACGCCCAGCCGTTGCTCCTCAAGAAGCAGGTCGTGCTGACGGGGGATAGCATCGCGGACGCGCAGCCCGGGTTCGACAACCAGACCGGTGAGCCGGCGGTGCACATTACCCTTGACGGGAAGGGCGCGCGGATCTTCCAGCAGCTGACGCGCGAGAACGTCGGCAAGCGTATGGCCATGGTTTTGGTCGAGAAGGGCAAGGCCGAGGTGGTTACAGCTCCGGTGATCCGTCAAGAGATCGGCGGCGGCCGCGTGCAGATCAGCGGGCGGATGACGACCACCGAAGCCAGGGATGTGGCGCTGCTGTTGCGCGCTGGCGCGTTGGCGGCTCCCATGGACATCGTGGAAGAGCGAACCGTTGGTCCGAGCCTGGGCGCGGACAACATCCGCAAGGGGTTCCACGCGCTTTGGGTCGGTTTCGCGCTGATTGCGGCGTTCATGATCGTGTACTACATGCTGTTCGGCGTGGTGTCAGTGATCTCGCTGGCCATCAATCTGCTGCTGCTGGTCGCTCTGCTGTCCATGCTTCAGGCCACGCTAACACTGCCCGGCATCGCCGCCATCGCTCTGACGCTGGGCATGGCCATTGACGCCAACGTCCTCATCAACGAACGCATTCGGGAAGAGTTGCGCAACGGTACAACGCCGCAAGCAGCCATCAAGGAGGGATACCATCGAGCGTGGGCCACCATTCTCGATTCCAACATCACCAGCCTGTGTGCCGGTGTCGCATTGTTTTTGCTGGGATCGGGGCCGGTGCGGGGCTTCGCCGTGGTCCACTGCCTGGGGATACTGACGTCCATGTTTAGCGCCGTCGCGGTATCGCGTTCGATCGTGAATCTGATATTCGGTGCTCGCAAGAGGCTGGAGGGGTTGCCGATCGGCAATGTCGACTGGCATAAGCGGGCGGAGAAGCTTGCCTAGCGCTGGTTGCTGACCTAGAACATTCACGGAACAGAGCATGGAATTCTTCCGCATCAAGAACGACATCCCGTTCATGAAGCACGCCCTGGTGTTCAACGTGATTTCGGCGATCACGTTCCTGCTGGCCGTGCTCTTCCTCGTCACGCGCGGCCTGCACCTGGGCGTCGAGTTCACCGGCGGCATGGTGATGGAGCTGCGGTATGCGCACGGGGTGGACCTGGACAAGGTGCGCGCAACGCTGACGCGCGTCGACCTGCCGGACGCGACCGTGCAGACTTTCGGCAGTTCGGAGTCTGCCCTCATCCGCCTGCCGGCACGGGCGGAGATCTCCGGCTCGGAGCTGAGCGAGAAGGTGTTCTCCGCACTCAAGCAGGACGACCCCACGGTCGAGCGCCTGCGCGTGGAGTTCGTGGGTTCGCAGGTCGGCAAGGAGCTGGTGGACAACGGCGCGCTTGCCTTGATGCTGGTGTCGGCGTTGATCGTGCTCTACCTGTGGCTGCGCTTCGAGTGGAAGTTCGGCGTGGCGGCCATCATCGCCAACCTGCACGACGTCGTGATCATTCTGGGCTTCTTTGCCTTCTTTCAATGGGAGTTCTCATTGCCCGTGCTGGCCGCCGTGTTGGCGGTGCTCGGATACTCGGTGAACGAATCGGTCGTCGTGTTCGACCGGATTCGTGAGAACTTCCGCAAGCTGCGCAAGGCGACGGTGCCGCAGGTCATCAACAACGCCATCACCCGGACCATGTCGCGCACCATCATCACCCACGGGTGCACCCAGCTGATGGTGACTTCTATCTTGCTGTTCGGCGGTGACACGCTGTTCTACTTCGCCCTGGCGCTGACTATCGGGATCCTGTTCGGTATCTACTCGTCGGTGCTGGTAGCGAGCCCGATCGTCATGTGGCTCGGGGTCTCGCGCGAGGACCTGGTCAAGCCCGAGAAGCCCAAGCAGGAAGCGGTCATCTAGCCGCCGCGTTGCGGATTCGGCGCTGCGCGCGTGGACTTTCTCTCCAGCATCTTTGACTTGCTTGTCCATCTGGACAAGCATCTGCTTACCCTGGCCCAGGAGTACGGGGGCTGGATCTACGTGGTTCTGTTCTTGATTGTGTTCTGCGAGACCGGGCTGGTCGTCACACCTTTCCTGCCAGGCGATTCGCTGCTGTTTGTGGCGGGAACGTTAGCCGGTGCTGGCGCCATGGACGCGCATGTACTCGTGGCGGTGCTGACAGTGGCCGCGGTGATCGGCAACTCGGTCAACTACGCAGTAGGACGCTGGCTCGGCGCGCGTGTTTTCCGCAGCCAAGACTCGTGGTTGTTCAAGAAAGCTTACCTGGAGCGCACCCATCGCTATTTTGAGCGCTTCGGGGGACGCACCATCATCATCACGCGCTTTGTGCCGATCGTGCGCACTTATGCTCCATTCGTCGCCGGCATCGGTGCGATGAGCTATCCGCGGTTTTTGTTGTTCAACGTAGTCGGAGCGCTACTGTGGGTGGGGCTCCTCGTCTACGCAGGCTACCTGTTCGGAAACGTCCCGCTGGTAAACAAGAACTTGACTCTGGTGATTTTCGGGATCATTTTGATTTCGATGTTGCCGGCCATCATCGAAGTGGTACGCCATCGGCTGCGGCGAGCCTAAGCCGAGTTTGCCCCACTCGCTGTCGAGCTCAGTGCAAGGTCGACGCCAGCAATCGACGATAGCGGCTTACCAGCACCCCCTCGTTCTGGAGCAGGTCGAAGATTGCGAGCATCGTCTTGCGTCCGGCGTCGTCTCCAAAATCGCGGTCACGACGGATAATTTCGAGCAATTGCTCGAGCGCTGGCTCGTAGCGCTGGACGCCTGCATGTAGCTTAGCGAGACGCAGCCGCGCTTCGAGGTCATCGGGATTGGAGAGCACGCGGGCTTCGAGCTTCGCCGGGTCGCTGCGTTCAGCATTGGTGTCCGCAAGCTGCAGTCGAGCCAGCACTAGCGCCACGCACGAGTCCTGTGCAGCCAAGGGGCCAAGGCGGGAAGCGACCGCGCGCGCTTCGGGGACGCGCCCGAGGTCGAGCAGTATCCCGATCCGGTCCGCCTGAACGGCGTCGTTGTTCGGCTCGAGATCGGCGGCGGTGCCGAGCAGCGCGAGCGCTCGCTGCTGGTCGCCAGCTGCCGCCTGGGCGACCGCTTCGCGCCGGATCAACTCACCTGGAGTTGGCAGAACGCGGTCGATGAACTCGCGTACTGCAGACTCCGGCAGCGCGCCGAGGAATTCGTCCACTACTTGACCATTCACAAAGGCCTTGACGTTGGGGATGCTGCGGATCCCGTACTCGCGCGCCAGGTCCAGGTTTTCATCGGAGTTGACCTTGACCAGCAGGAACTTGCCTTTGTACTCGTCGGCGAGCTTCTCCAGGACGGGGGTGAGCGCACGGCATGGTCCGCACCAAGGCGCCCAGAAGTCCACCAGAACTGGCGCCTGCTGTGACCCCTGAATCACGACCTGGTTGAAGTCGGTACTCGTGATTTCGCGCGTGAAAGGTGACACGTCAACCCCATTTTTACGTCGATCGAAGACCACAAATGGAGGCCCGGCGATGCGGAATCAAGACCTTGTCAGATGTCTCGCGCTAACCGTGCGGCGAAGCCGATGTAGCTCGCGGGTGTAAGCTCGAGCAAGCGTTGCTTCTCGCCTTCGGGGATCTGGAGCTTGTCGATGAAAGCGTGCAGCGTGTCTCGTGTGATGCCGTCCTTACCGCGCGTGAGAGCCTTCAGCTGCTCGTAGGGCTGCTCGACGCCGTAACGCCGCATCACAGTTTGGATCGGTTCAGCCAGAACTTCCCAGGCCTGCTCGAGGTCCTCAAGCAGCCGCGCCCGACTCGCCTCGACTTGCGACAGGCCCGACAGACAGCTGTCCCAGCCGAGCAGCGTGTGCCCGAGAGCGATGCCCATGTTGCGCAGCACGGTGGAGTCCGATAGATCGCGCTGCCAGCGCGACACCGGGAGCTTGGCGGAGAGATGCTGCAGCAATGCGTTGGCGATCCCCAGGTTGCCTTCGGAGTTCTCGAAGTCGATCGGGTTCACCTTGTGCGGCATGGTGGAGGAGCCGACCTCGCCGGGTTTTGCGCGCTGTTTGAAGTAGCCGAGCGAGATGTAGCCCCACATGTCGCGGTCCAGACCGATGATGATGGTATTAGCCGCGGCATAGGCATCGAAAAGCTCGGCCAGGCTGTCGTGCGGCTCGATCTGAGTGGTGTACGGATTGAACTCCAGCCCGAGCTGCTCCACGAATCGGCGTGCGAGCTCGGGCCAGTCGACGTCAGGATAGGCGACCAGGTGCGCATTGTAGTTTCCCACGGCCCCGTTGATTTTGCCGGTGGTGCGCACGCCGGCTATACGCGCGCGCGCTCGGCGCAAGCGCGCGGCGAAATTAGCCATCTCTTTGCCCAGCGTAGTGGGCGTGGCTGGCTGGCCGTGTGTACGCGATAGCATCGACAAATCGGCCAGTTCGTGAGCCCGCACAGCCAGCTTATCGATGACGCGGTGCAGAGCCGGGAGCATAGTTTGCGCCCGCGACTGCTGGACCATGAGCGCGTGGCAAAGATTATTGATGTCCTCGGAGGTACAGGCGAAATGGATGAACCCGAGCATGCGCTCCACCTCGCCGCTGTCGGTCAGGCGTTGCCTGAGCCAGTACTCGAGCGCTTTCACGTCGTGATTGATGCGCGTCTCGATGTCCTTGACCTCGCGGGCGTCGGCCTCGGAGAAACCGGCCACCACCGCATCGAGCCGCGCCAGCGCATCGGGGGACAATGCAGCCGCCTCGGGGATCGAGGGTTCGGCACAAAGCGCCTTGAGCCATGCGATCTCGACGGTCAGGCGCAGTCTGATCAGGCCGAACTCGCTGAAGCTGTCGCGCAACGCTGAGACTTTGGCGAAATAGCGCCCGTCCAGAGGCGAGAGCGCGTTGAGAAGCGTGAGTGGCATGACGTGCCCTGCGTTGGCCACGCGATGCGTGGGCTGCTGCACAACGAATTCTAGCATGGTGATGTGCCGCGGCTGGCTGTGCGCGAGCTGAGGCGCTATATCCGAGTGCTATAATCGCGGGCTCACGCAGCCAGCTACGTGCATTCCGGACATGAAGTTGATCGGTTCCCACGCGAGCCCGTTTGTGCGTAAGGCGCGCATCGTGCTCGCCGAGAAGCGCATCGACTACGAGTTCGTCGTGGACAATCCTAACCATGCGGACTCGCGCGTGTCCGATTTCAATCCACTCGGGAAGGTGCCTGTGCTAGTCACCGACGATGGTGCCGCCATCTACGATTCGAGCGTGATTGTCGAATATGTCGACGCCATCTCTCCGGTCGGGAGGTTGATCCCAGAGCCTGGCCGGCAACGGATCCAGGTCAAGCGTTGGGAGGCCCTGGCGGACGGATTGATGGAGGCTGCCGTCTTGTGCGTGCTGGAAGGCCGCCGGGTGGCCAATGAGCAAAGTCGCGCGTGGGTCGAGCGCCAGATGGGAAAGGTGGATCAGGGGTTGCGGGTCGCGCCTCACGACTTGGCTGAGAAGTCCTGGTGTGCGGGGGAGAGCTACTCGTTGGCGGATATCGCACTCGGCTGCGCGCTGGGCTACCTCGATTTCCGCTTCGCTGATCTTGACTGGCGCGCTCAGCACCCCAACCTGAAACGGCACGTGGGCAAGCTGTTCAAACGGTCGCCGTTTGAGGCTACAGAGCCCAGAGATCCTCCGGTCGCGTAGCGGTTATATGCGGCACTCCGCCGTGCCCAAGCGAGGCCTCAGCAAATGATGCTGCCGCCCAGACAAACCTCGCCGTCGTAGAGCACCACAGACTGGCCCGGCGTGATCGCCCACTGCGGATCGCCGAAGCTCAGTTCGCATGTCTCGGCGTCCGCGCGCACCAAGTCGCAGGGAGCGTCCGGCTGCCGATAGCGCGTTTTGGCGGTGTATGACCGCCTCGCACGCGGGGCCGCCCCGAAGATCCACGATGCCGACGCGCCCTCCAAGTGGTCCTTGAACAGCGCTGGATGATCACGGCCCTGCGCCACCAGGAGGCGGTTGCGCTCCAAGTCCTTGCCTACAACGTACCAGGGTTCACCGGGGCCGCCGATGCCCAGACCATGCCGCTGTCCAATCGTGTAGTACATGAGCCCCTGATGCGTCCCGACCACGCGCCCATCGGGGGCCTGCGCTGGGCCCGGCGAAGTTGGAAGGTACCGCATCAGAAACTCCCGGAACGGCCGCTCCCCGATGAAGCAGACGCCCGTACTGTCGCGCTTGGCGTGATTGGGCAGTCCCAACTCACGCGCTAGCCGCCGCACGTCACGCTTGAGCCAATCCCCAAGCGGAAAGAGCGTCCGCGACAACTGCGCTTGATTCAGGCGGTAAAGGAAGTAGCTTTGATCCTTGCTCGGGTCAGCTGCTTTCAATAACTCACAACCCGCGTCCTCGGTCAGGGGGCTGTCCGGCCGCCGGATCCGTGCGTAGTGACCGGTTGCAATCCAGTCGGCGCCCAGGTTCAACGCATGGTCGAGAAACGCCTTGAATTTGATCTCGGCGTTGCACAACACATCCGGGTTCGGTGTGCGCCCCACCCGATATTCGAAGAGGAAATTCTCGAACACGCGCTCGCGGTATTCCGCGGAGAAGTTCACCGCCTCGATGTCGATGCCTATGCAATCAGCGACTGATACGGCGTCGACGAGGTCTTCCCGAGACGTGCAGTACTCATCAGTGTCGTCATCCTCCCAGTTCTTCATGAACAGGCCGACGACCTCGAAACCCTGCTCCTTGAGCAGCCAGGCCGCAACCGAGGAGTCGACTCCGCCGGACATGCCCACGATCACTTTTTGGCGTGACACTGTGCCTCTGCCACTTCAGACGTAGTGAATCAGCATGTCGAGCGAATAGCGGCGCCCGGCCAGGTGATCCTCGACACAACGCAGCACGAGCGGACTGCGATGCGACGACGCGCGGGAGCGCAGTTGCCCGGGCGTGAGCCAGAGCGTGCGCAGTATCCCCTGGTCGAGGACGCGATCGGCGTGGTGCGGCCCCAACTCTCCGCGGAAAGCGAACCGGACGTACGTCACCCCGTTGGCTGGATGCCGCCAACGATAAATGCCAACCAGCCCGTCAGGCGAAAACCCGTACGCCGTCTCCTCGAGGGTTTCGCGCACTGCACCCTCGACGATCGACTCATCGGGCTCCAGATGGCCGGCCGGCTGGTTGATGCGGATGCCGTCTTCAGTCTGCTCCTCTACCAGCAAGTACCGGCCTTCATTCTGGATCACGGCGGCTACGGTCACGCTCACTCTTACCACCTTCTGCTCCTGGCCGAGGTCAAACGAAACAGGCAGCTCAAGCCGCTGCGGGAAGCGGAGAATAGGGTCAACGCTCGCCCTCGTCAATGCGCGGGTAGGCGCCTTAGGGCCTCCCTGGCGAAGCCCCAGAGCCAACTGCGTCGAAGACCGGTTGAACCCGTGACTGTGGCCGCTGTCGATACTTCGCTATCGGTTCGCGTTGGGGATCGCGGGTTAAGTATCATAGGAAAGTTGTCAGGATTAGGTTTCATCAGCGACAACTGCTGTGGTGAAGCCGCTGGAGGTACAAAGCGATGAAGGGCTGGCTGCAGGTTGGAGTGTTCTGGTTCGTTCTGGGCTGCGCCGCGACTGTGCATGCCATGAAAGCGAGCGAAGTTGCGCCATGCCGGCCGAACATGCCGGAACGGATGGTGTCGCTGCCTGGCTTGTTCACGGTGCACGTCGTATGCGACCACGTCTTGTTCGAGATCCCGCTGGCGATGCTAGATCGTGACATGCTCGTCAATACCGAGTTTGCCGCGCTGTCGACTGGGAGCGATTACGTGGCCCCAGGCTCGGTGGTGGACAGCCGCGTGGTGCGCTGGGTGAGGCGAGGCAACAAGGTTTATCTGGAGAATGTGCGCTACGAGATGTGGGCGCCGAACATGGCGAACCTGCAGCGTGGGGTCGAGGACGCTTCTCTGCGCACAGTGCTCCGGGCATTCGACGCCGTTGCGGAAGGCAACGACGGCACGCCCATAATCGACGTCACGGGTCTGTTCGCCACTGACGTCCCCGACGGCTTCGGGCGCGAGTACAAGCAGCACTTCCGTATGACGTCGGTAGACCCAAAGCGCTCCTATATCCAGAGCGTCAAGGCGTTTTCCCGCAACATCGAGATCCGCTTCTACCAGACCTGGACCCCCGATCCGAAGGATCTGCTCAAATCCAGTGAGGACGATCCCGTGCCGTCCGCGCTGGGGTTTGTCTTCCACACGAGCATGCTGCTGCTCCCGGAAAAGCCTATGGTTGGGCGCTATGAGGACGAGCGCGTCGGGTATTTTTCGACCCCGTTCGACGACTACGGCACCAACGAGCACAGCAAAGTCAGACGGGCCTTCATCAACCGCTACCGGCTCGAGAAAAAGGACCCGCAAGCCGAAATTTCCGAGGCGGTCACGCCCATCGTGTTTTATTTGAGCCACGAGGTACCGGACAAATGGCGGCCCTATCTAAAGCGGGCGGTGGAGGACTGGCAGGTCGTATTCGAGAAGGCCGGTTTCAAGAACGCCATCATTGCCCGCGACGCGCCTACCGAACAGGAGGATCCCGACTGGGACCCGGAGGACGTGCGCTACTCGGTGATCCGGTGGACACCGAGCGGACGGCAGAACGCGATGGGGCCGGCGGTCGTCGACCCACGCAGCGGTGAGGTCATCTCTTCGCACGCCATCTTCTGGCACGACGTCCTCAAGCTCACAGAGACCTGGTATTTCACGCAGGTCGGTCCTCTCGACCCGCGCGCAGCCAAGCTGCCGCTACCGGACGACCTGGTGGGCGAGCTGTTGCGCTACGTCGCCTCCCACGAAGTCGGACATGCACTGGGCCTGCGGCACAACTTCAAGGCTCACTCCGCGTATTCGGTACAGCAGTTGCGCGACCCGGACTGGACGAAGAAGTGGGGGACCTCGTCGTCGATCATGTCCTACGCGCGCTTCAACTATGTGGCGCAGCCGGGAGACGGTGCCTATCTGATCCCGAAGTTTGGCCCTTACGATTACTTTGCGATCGAGTGGGGGTACCGGCCGTATGGCGACGGCATGACCCCGGACAGCGAGTGGGTCATGCTGGATCGGATGGCCGCGCGCCAAATCGAAGACCCGCTGTTACGCTTCGGAGGCGAGGACGCAATCGCACCGCTCGACCCCACGGTCAACACGCAGGTGCTCGCTTCCGATCCGATGGAAGGGGCCGAGCTTGGCCTCAAGAACATCGATCGCGTCATGGCTATGCTCATCCCAGCGACAACCCAGCTGGGGCAGGATTACACCCGGCTGGCGGAGATGTACCAGGCGCTGCTGGTGAAGCGCAACAACGAGCTAACAGCTGTCGCCAAAGTGGTAGGGGGCGTCGAGGAAATGCGCTATCAGGGCGGGCGCGGTACTGTGCCTTACGCACCAGTCCCGCCAGAGCGGCAGCGCCAGGCCGTGAAGTTCCTCCTGGACAAGGGATTCAGCAAGCCCACTGCGCTACTCGATCCCGAAGTGCTATTACGCATCACCCCCACGGGGGGTGCCGACCCGTTGCAGGGGTCCAACGTCAAGGTGTTGTCGCAGCTTCTCAGGCCGAGCGTGTTCAATCGGATGGCGGAGGCCAAGGCATTGTCTCCCGAGAAACCCAGCTACACCGGCATCGACATGCTCAAGGATCTGAATGAAGGGCTGTTCGCGGAGCTCAGCGGAAGCCGGCCGGCAATCGACTTCTATCGGCGCACATTGCAACGCAACTATGTGATGCTGCTGCTGGTGGGCTCCGGCGCGATCGAAGACCCACAGAGCGCGTCCAGCAACCTCGACGATGCGCAGGGCGACCGGGGGAGCGTACGGGTCGGGCAGGCTACCCGCAATCTGGCCTACCTGTCTTCCCCGCTAGCGGAAACTGCGCAGCAGTACAAATCGGCCAAGGGTCGGCCTAGCGAGTTCCGCGCCGCGCTTCGCCGCGGCGTGAAGGACCTGGCCGGAAGGATCGACGCGGCCTTGGCCAAGGTGCGAGACGTGGACACCGCCGCCCATCTGAAGGACCTTCGGGCAGAGCTCGACAGAGCTCTCTAGTCGACGCCCGTAGGCAGCAAACGCACTCGGGAGAGGGGCAACAAAAAAGGCAGGGGGAGGACCCCTGCCTTTCTCATTTCCGACACTGTGGCCGGCTTACGACTGCGGAGCGGTCTTCTTCTTGCTCTTCTTGCTCTTCTTGGTGGTCGGGGCGGCCGGCTTCGTGTCGTCGGCAGCGCGGCCGGGCTTAGCCGTTGCACCACCCGACTTGACAGTACCGTCATCGATGGCGCGGCCGGCGGGCTTGTCCATCGGGCCGGACTTGACTGGCTTGTCGTCGGCAAATGCGGTGTAGGTTACGGCCGCGAATAGGCTGGCGACGAGAACAGCGATCAACTTCTTCATTAGATATCTCCGTTGCAGGGTTAGCAAGACGCGTACAAGGACCTATTGGAGCAGTCCCGGCCTCTGTTAACGCCCCGTGCCCGGGCCGGTTGACAGCAAGTGCCATGGCGCCGGCCGCATAGCGGGGCCCGGAAGCCCGTCGTGGAAGCCAATTGCGGGAGAGGTTGTGGAGCGCTGAGGCGTATCGTGAGCGCGTCAGTGGTGCTCGTGCGCGACGAGATAGTCGTAAGCGGGAAGCGTCAAGAAATCGGCGAATTTGTCGTCTAGGGTGAGCTGACCGAACATCCGGGCTGCTTCCTCGTATTGGCCTGCACCGTACTGTTGCTCGCCGAGGAGCTGACGTACCTTGGCGAGCTCCTCGGGTAACAGCGCCTGAAACAACTCGCGCGTGACCTTGCGGCCGTCATCGAGAGACCCGAGCGGGCTTCGGATCCAGAGCCAGATCTGGGCTCGCGAGATCTCGGCGGTGGCTGCATCCTCCATCAGATTGAAGATGGGCACGCAGCCGGTGCCCGCCAGCCACGAGCCCAGGTATTGGATCCCGATGTTGATGTTGATGCGCAGACCGTTCTCGGTGATAGGTTTCTGCGGCTGAAAATCGAGAAGGTCCGCCGCTTTCACTCTGACATCGGGGCGCTGACGGTGGATTTGATTCGGGCCCTTCATGACTTTGTCGAACGCCTCTCTCGCCACCGGCACTAGCCCGGGATGGGCCACCCAGGTGCCGTCATGCCCGTCATTGGCCTCGCGCTCCTTGTCGGTGCGAACCTTGCCTATTGCCTCTTCATTCGCCTTCACGTCGTTCTTGATCGGAATCTGAGCCGCCATCCCGCCCATGGCGAAGGTTCCGCGCCGATGGCAGGTTTTGATCAGCAGCAGGGAATACGCGCGCATGAACGGGGCGGTCATGGTTACAAGGCTGCGATCTGCGAGGACAAATCCGGGGCGACTGCGGAATTTCTTAATGCAGCTGAAGATATAGTCCCAGCGACCGCAATTTAGTCCGGCCGAATGCGCGCGCAGCTCGTACAGGATCTCGTCCATCTCGAACGCGGCCGGGATCGTCTCAATCAGTACAGTGGCCTTGACAGTGCCTTGCGGCACGCCAAGCTCTTTCTGGGCGAGAACGAACGCATCGTTCCACAGGCGCGCCTCGAGGTGCGATTCCATCTTTGGCAGGTAGAAATAGGTCCCAGACCCTTTGGCCAGGCGCGCCTTCGCGTTATGGAAGAAGTACAAGCCAAAGTCGAACAGCGAGCCCGATATCGGCTGTCCATCGATCAGCAGGTGCTTCTCGATCAGATGCCATCCGCGCGGCCGGACCAGCAACGTCGCAGTCTTGTCGTTGAGCTTGTACGGCTTGCCCTCCGGGCTGGTGAACGCGATGGCGCCGCGCACAGCGTCGCGAACGTTGATCTGCCCCTGGATCTGGTTGTCCCAAGTCGGGGTGCTCGAGTCCTCGAAGTCGGCCATGAACATGTTGGCGCCCGAGTTCAGCGCATTGATCACCATCTTGCGGTCGGTAGGCCCGGTGATCTCCACACGGCGGTCTTGCAGATCCGCGGGGACCGTGGCGACATTCCAGTCGGCCTGACGTATGCCGCGCGTGTCGGGCAGGAAGTCAAGCAGCTTGCCGGCATCCAGCTCTTGCTGCCGCGCTGCGCGGCGGTCGAGCAGTTCGCGCCGGCGCGCGTCGAAGCTGCGGTGGAGCTTGGCCAGGAAGCTCAACGCATCGAAGGTCAAGATCTCCGCATATTCGGGCGTCATTGCGCCCAGAACCCGCACGCCTTCCGGCAGCCCTTGCTCCCGCTTCATGTCTCTCCTCGTGTCTTGCCCGGTGGTCGGATGCCCGAAATTGTCGCACAAAAAGGCCTGCTTACCGCGTGGGTGGGCAAGCTCTCGGGGGCGGCTATGCGTGGGCTAGTGAACTGTTCCGGTTCGGCGTATGGGCGCACGGCGCGTTGACCAGGAGCCGTTCCTGCAGGAGGTTCCATAGGTTCTCGGCGCCGTGCCGAGCGACCGTATGCTCGATGGTTAGGCTGCCGCGCAATCGGTACACATCTTCAGCGCTGTAGCCGCAGCACACGCGCTTCCAGCGCGGGGTTTCCTGCTAATCCTGCCCCCGGGTCTTGGGCTCTGCTCCTGGTTTCATCGGGGTTGCATTTCTGCCAAGGTTCGGGCCTCGAAAGCAGTACAGCAACTGCATGCCGCGTTGCAACAAATACGCACTTCTGCGAAGATCTGTCTGCTCGCGAATGAGGCCGGGCAAATGCAGGCGCCAACGCCAGATAGATTTTGCGTCGCAAGAAACCGGTAGACCGCGCCGCGCGCTGCTCAAGGCACTGCATCAAGGTCGCGACCCGGTCGCCGTTGATGTAACATCCGCGTGTTTTCAAGGTCATAAGTCGCGCAGCGAGTGACGCGCGACGCGCGCTAGCCAGACACAAAAGAGGAACCATGTACAAGCACATTCGGGTGCCGACCCAGGGCGAGAAAATCGCCGTCAATCAGGACTTCTCGCTGAAGGTTCCTGACCATCCGATCCTTCCTTTCATTGAGGGAGACGGAACGGGTGTGGACATCACTCCGGTGATGGTGAAGGTGGTGGACGCGGCTGTGAACGTTGCTTACGGCGGCAAACGCCGGATCCAGTGGATGGAGATGTACGCTGGGGAAAAAGCCTGCAAAGTGTATGGTGAGAACGTCTGGCTGCCGGACGAAACGCTGGAGGCCTCCCGCGAATTCGTCGTCTCGATCAAAGGACCGTTGACTACACCCGTTGGCGGCGGGATCCGCTCGATCAACGTTGCGCTGCGCCAGCAGCTAGACCTCTACGTGTGCTTGCGGCCTGTGCGTTACTTCCGTGGTGTGCCCAGCCCGCTGAAGCAGCCCGAGAAGACCGACATGGTGATCTTCCGCGAGAACTCCGAGGACATCTACGCCGGCATCGAGTG
>JBGPPC010000056.1:0-16971 GCA_041488355.1 Gammaproteobacteria bacterium | reverse complement strand
CCAGTAGCTCACGCGGTCACCTCTTCCAATATCACCGCTGCGCACCAGCATGCGAGTCGGCTCTAGCCGCGCTCGCTTTGCTGTCGATCCCCTAAAGGGGGCCCCTCGCCAGTAGCTCACGCGGCTACTTTCTGAGACTCAGATGCTTCGGCGAGCAGAGCCGCCGCAATCTCGTAGAAGTTCACGCGCAACAGCAGCCGCGGAATCAGATCCCCGGCTAGGCCTTCGACTGCGGGAAGCGTCTCGACCACTGCCTCATACAGGGCGGCCGATATCTTGGGAATCGCCGCCGTGCGCTCATTCCTAACCAGTGCGCTCGCCGCTAACGCCAGCCAGTACCGGCGGCGTTGCTCGTCAGACTCGATCCAGTTGACGACCGTGGTCGTCTCGGCACTCGTAAAATCAACAATCATGCTGTTCCCTCCATGTTCAGGTCGTGTTCCCTGCCCTTGGTGAGCTCCTACCCACGGATTTCCCCAAGCTCACAGAGCTGAGACAATGTAGCCGCTCGGTGAATGGCTTTGGTCCGAAGGGTTAGCAGGAACCGTTCCTGCTTCTCGCGCGCGAGCAATCGGGCCTTTCAGTCATGAATTCGCTCGAGGCGTTTGGGTCACGCGACGCGCCATTTCGCGGCACGGAGAGCGCAGGCACTTGGAAATCGCGGGGGAAGCGGGGCGTGTCATCTCAATTCGATCGGGTTGCTCTGCACGAGTGGGAACGCGACTTCGGCTTGCTCCGTCCTTGCCAATGCATTGGGGTCCAGTGGCAAGCGCACCAACGCCGCGCGCGCCGGAAACATTTGTATGACCATTCTGGACATCGCGAACAAGGGCCGGATACTAGGCGGTACGAATGGAAGCTGGCACTGTTTCCAGCATCGTGTCGACCGTCGAGCATTGAGGGAGGCGCATCGCAATGGGCACCAGAGAGTTCAGGTCTTATGCACGTATGGCTCGACCGATCTTCACGGAGCGAGACTACGAAACCGTGCGCAAGCTCGTGACACAACGCGCTAGAACCTTCTTTTTCGTCGAGGCAGAACGGCTGGAAGCCCTGATTCGCGAACTCACCGACTATGAGGGTCGATGTGCGGAGACGGATCCCGGCTGCTCCGTCGGCTGGGCTGAGTGGGCGCTCGTCCCCGAGGCTGACGCCGATGCCCAGCCGCGCCGACGCTGGTCCGACGGATCGCACCGAGGCGTTGCCACGACTGGGGCGTGAGCAGGTAATCTAGGCCTCCTGCCGGCTGCGTGGGGACACCGCTCCGCGCCCGCCGGGTAATCCTTAGAGGCCGCGTATGGACCTTCTCGCATCCGGGATCGACCCTGTGGTTTGGTTGGGCGGCGGGGCGATCCTTACCGTCATCGCCGTCACATTGGCTGTCGTGGCGTTGAGCCGGAGGCTCGACCGCTTGGGCGAGGATCTGAAGGGCCTGCGTAAGCTTGGGATCTCCCTCCCCCCCATTGACACCGGACCCGCTACTCTCACGACAGCCCTTACCTCAGCCGCGGGCGCACCGCCGCAGCCCCCCGAGCTCAAGCTCCATCTCTGGCAGATCAAGCGGCAGCAGCTGATTCTCATGGACAGGATCGCGAAAATATCCAGCGCGGTTTCGGATCTGCGCGCAGTGCCGAGCTCTTTGGATGAAATCAAAGACGAGCAAGCGCGGGTACTCGAGGCGCTCGTTACCATCTCCGCCGAGCTGGAGGACTGGATCGCTCGGTTTGATGATACGAGCTCGGAGCTGACCCATCTGCTGGAATCCGAGCCGGTGGTGGAATTTCAGAACAGCCTCGATCCGAAGTAAGCTTCCTCGCCCGCCGGCTGGCTACGTCGGTCGCGCTGCCTCACGGCGTCAGAGTCGGACCAGGAACAGCGGCGCTGCAAGAATCCCCTGCACTACTGCCGCGAGCCCATACAGCAGCGACGTGGCAGCGGCCAGATCGCTCGGCACGCCCACCAACCCCAATACCACCACCGCCGCGAGCTCGCGTGTTCCGAAACCCGCTACACCGATCGGCAGCGCCGCCGTGATGAAGATCGGCGCCGCCGCGGCCAGCATCACCGGATAGGACAGGGATACGCCCAAGGCCAGCCCGCAGATCCACAGCGTACAAGCAGACAGGAACTGCACGCCAAGGGACTGCCACACCGATGCGAGCAGCGCGGGCCGCGCCTGGCGCAGACGTCCGCGCAGCCGCTGCCACCGCGAGCTCAACGCCGCGATCCATGCAACGTTCGAGCGTTCGAACCTGTCGAAGGGCAGAGGAATAAAGGGGACGGCCACGATCCCAGCTAAGATCAACAGGTACACGCTCATCTGATTCGGCGCGACTGGGGTCCCCTGTCCCACAGCACCCCATAGCGCAATGCCTGCTGCAGCCAGCAGCGAAAGCACGCACAGCACCCACAGACCGCTGAAGCGATCCAGAAACACCGACAGTGCACAGGCCACGAACGGGTTGCCCAGGCGCGAGAGCTGAACGCTGCGAAGCAGGTCGCCGGAGAGCGTGGCGCCGGGCAGCAACATATTCGTCGTGATTCCACGCGCGTAGATGACGACGAGCTTGGCGCTGGGCGCAGCCAGACTCAGGCCGCGTGCGATGACGGCCCAGCGCAGCGCCGATAGGGAGTTCGCAATTGTCGACAGTACTACCGCCAGCACCACCAACCGCGGGTCGGCCCTACTCAACTTGGACCACAGCACTCCCGGGTCGGCATACCAAACCACCAACACCAGCAGCAGCGCACCAGCCGCGATGCGCAGCACAAGCCCTGCAACGCCGCGCCGTTTCGCGGATTGCGCCGACGGCTCGATAGACGCATCCGATTCAGCGGGCAGTCTCGTCGGCCTGGTCAGAGACGGGTCTCCGGCGCGCACGGGGCTGCGGGCGCAGCACGTATTGAGGACGCCCTTGCGGCTCGTGATAGACGCGAGTGAGCAGCTCGCCCAGCACTCCGGTTGCCACCAGCTGCACACCGATGAGGGCCAGCAGCACTCCGAGCAGCAGGAGCGGACGTCCGCCGATATCGTGGCCTAGCACAAGCTTGTCGAAGCTGAGATACAGCAGTATCAGCGACCCAAGGCCGAGCAATCCCAGCCCCACACCACCGAAAGCCTGCATGGGCCGATGCAAAAAGCGCATGAAGAACTTAATCCACAACAGGTCCAGGATCACGCGGAAGGTGCGGTCGATGCCATACTTGGAAGTGCCACGCGTGCGCGGATGATGATTCACCGGCACCTCGATGATGTTGGCCCCGACCTCCGCGGCCAGCGCCGGAATGAAGCGGTGCAATTCGCCGTAGAGCTTGATGTCGCTGATGATCTGCGCCCGATACAGTTTCAGCGCGCAGCCATAGTCGTGCAGCCGCACTCCGGTAACTTTGGAGATGACACCGTTGGCGATCATCGACGGGAGCCTGCGCGAGACGGCTTTGTCCCGGCGGTTCTTGCGCCAGCCGGAGATCACGTCGACGTCTGGGCGCTCGTCCATCAGTTCCAGCAGGCGATGAATGTCGGTCGGGTCGTTCTGCAGGTCACCGTCCAGAGTCACAATGATCTCGCCGCGGGCCTGGTCGAAGCCGGCCTGTAGTGCCGCCGATTGGCCGTAGTTGCGAATCAGATAGAGGGGCTTGAGCCAGCCGCGCGCGGAAGCAAGCTCGGCCAGGATCGCTGCCGAGTCGTCCTTGGAGCCATCGTCCACACAAATCAGCTCGAAGCCGCGACCGGTGCGCGCCAGGGCGCCACCTACACGCTCCACGAGGTCGGGCAGATTCGCTTCCTCGTTGTAGATGGGGATGACGACGGAAACCTGCGGATGCTCGGAAGTCATCGGTGGCGCCGGAACGGGCTGCGACCAGGAGAGAGGTGGGCGGATTCTATCATCCTGGTGCCGCATGGCTGCCGCGCCCAGGCACGAAGGTCGCGGCGAATGCCACCAGGCATGCCGCTCCGATCGCGCGTTGGAGCCAGAGCGCTTGCGGGTAGTCAGCCGGGTAGCCCATCAGCAACGCCACAGCGCAACCGGCCAGAGCCATGGCGATGACCCATTGCGCGGTCGGGCGCAAGCCAAACGGCATTTCCGCGGCAGCCCTCAACCCGAGCGCGGCGGCAAGCCAGCCCCCGAACGCGCCGCCGAGCACGTCCAGCGGCCAGTGCACGCCTACTGCGCAACGCGATATGCCCACCAGTGCGGCAACCGCGATAGGGACCACACTCCACGCTCTCAGCCGGAACCCGAGCACGCACAGCGCAGCGAGCGCGAATGCCGTAGTCGCGTGGCCTGAAGGGAAGGAGTGGAAGTGATAGACCGGGCCTATTACGTGGATAGCGTCGGCTCCGAGCACAGCTGGCGGGCGCGGGATGGCCACCAGATGCTTGAACGTGCGCGACCACACCGCGGCCAGCAGCGCCGCCGGCACCACCGCCCACAACAGCCCGGGGCGGCGCCGAGCCAGAGCGAGACCGAGCGCGAGAGCGACGGTTGTGTCACCAAGGACGGTGATGTTGGCCCACAGCGCGTCGCTCGTCGCCGGTGCCAGACGGTTCAACAGCAGGAACGCGCGCTCGTTCGCGCCGGCTATGACCAAAGCCGCAGCGCCCAGCAGCGCGACTGCCGGCACCAGCCAGACGCGAGGGCTGCGCCAGGACCAGTCCGCAGACAGCGCTCTCATTCGGTCACTCGAATGAGCACGATGCCGTTCTTCGCATAGAGCACCTCCGAACCATAGCCGGGAAGCTCGGCCAGGCGATTCGCCTTGGTGATCACGATATCGCCTGGAATCGGATCGCGGCTCGGAGTCGGGCGGCGATAGTAAACGCTGAAGCTGGGCGCGTTCAGCCGCCACATGATCACCTCGTACCCCTTATCGCGCGCGAGCAGTGCAGCCTCCTTGACCGGTTCCTGCTGGATTCTCGCGCCCACCGGGACCACGAACGCCGACAATCCGACTACCGCGACAATCCCGCTGATCACGAGCTTGCGCGGAAGATCGAAACGACGCTCGAGTATGAAATAGACGGTCAGCAAAGCAGCCACCGCGGCGTACGCGTAGTACCAAGGCCCGAAGTACTGCTCCACGTCAGCCAGCGCTTCGCGGTAGTAGGCGTCTTCCACCCAGGGCGATGCGCGGGCCGCTAAGAAAGGCAGCGCCAGCAGGAACAGGTAGAACAGCAGGGGTGGCAGCAATGCCCAGAAGCGCAGCTTTACTTCCGGTCCATAGATCGCCATCAGGATGAAGAGGCCGGTCATCCCATATAGCAGGTAGTGCGGAAGCTTGGTCCCCGACAGCGAAAAGAACACGAACACGAAGCCGAACCACAGCCACAGATAGCACTGTAAATCGTCCCGCCACGCCACGCGAGCGCGCTGCACGGTTCGGACGAGGAACGAGGTGAACGGCAGCGTGCCGATCAAAAGCACGGGAAAGAAATACACCAGGCTGCCCGCGTGCCCCTGCAGGGGTCCGCCGAAGCGGCTCAGGTTGTGTTTGAGGAAGAATCCCTGCACGAAGGCCCAGCCATCGCGCTGCAGAATGAAGATATACCAAGGCAGGGCGATGGCCGAGAACAGCAGCAAGCCGCGCCAATCGAACACCGCGCGCGCCCAGGTTCTCAGATCGCGGCGCAGGAAGCAGAACGCAAAGGTGACTGCGAACGGAACCAGGATGGCCACTGGGCCTTTGGCCAGAAATCCGAGTCCGATGCTGCCAAAGGTCGCGTACGACCATGCCCGCTTGGCGGTTTCCAGGTACAGCCAGGCTGCGAACATGGAAGCAGCGATCAGCATGTTGAGCAACGCATCGGCGGTCGCCGCACGTCCGATGACGTACACGCCGAGCGAAGTCGCCATGATGGCAGCCGCGAGGAGTGCCGTGTTGGGACCGAGCCGTCGTCGCGCGAACATGAAAGTCAGCAGCACCCAGAGCGAAGCACACGCGGCGGAAGGGAAGCGGAAGGCAAACTCGTTCACGCCGAACAGCATCACGCTGGCCGCCTGCAACCAGTACACCAGAATCGGTTTGTCGTAGCGCGGCGCGCCGTTGAGATAGGTGGATAAGAAGTCGCCGCGCTGGAACATCTCCATCGTGGCCTGGCTGAACGCACCCTCGTCCACATCGAACAGCGGCGAACGGCCGAGTGCGAAAAAGAAGCTCAACAGGATTGCCAGAACCGCAAGCGCCAGCAGCGATCTGGACGCGGCCTGCGTGGAATGTGGAATGGGTAAATCGCTGGACATGGTGGAGTGGCGTCAACTGCGGCCTCGGGTCGGATCACCGCGCGGTCGCGCCGTATTCTACCCGCCCTGCGCGTGCGCAACCGGCAGCCTGCCGGCCCTCGTGCTAGCCTGAGCGTGCGTTCGCCTCCGTGCAACCAAGGCGTGATGGCACCCCCACGCCGATGGCGGGCCAGCCCAGGCAGCGCGCACACCAAGGGAGAATCCGGTGAGGGCAGCCGAACTGTTCGTAAAGTGCCTCGAGAACGAAGGTGTCGAGTTCATGTTCGGCATTCCGGGCGAGGAGAACATAGACATCATGGATGCGTTGCTCGAGAGCCGCATCCGCTTCATCACCACCCGGCATGAGCAAGGGGCCGCGTTCATGGCCGACGTCTATGGTCGCCTCACGGGCAGAGCAGGAGTGTGCATCTCAACTCTCGGACCGGGGGCGACGAATCTCATCACCGGTGTGGCGGACGCCAACATGGACCGTGCGCCGGTGGTGGCGATCGCCGGCCAGGGGTCGACCAGACGCATGCACAAGGAGAGCCACCAGATCCTGGACCTGGTGAATCTGTTTCGGCCGATCACCAAATACAGCAGCCAGATCCGCGAGCCGGACATCGTGTCCGAGGTCGTGCGTAAGGCCTTCAAAGTCGCGCAGACCGAGAAACCCGGCGCCTGCTTCATCGACTTCCCCGAGAACATAGCCGAGGCCGAGGTGGGCGACCGCAAGCCGATCGAGGTGCAAGCCGCCTATACGTCGGCACCGCCCGACTTCAAGATCGCAGAGGCCGCGCGCATCATCTCCGAGGCCGAGTGCCCGGTGATCCTGGCCGGCAACGGCGTGATCCGTCAGCACGCCTGCGATTCACTGTTGAGCTTCGCCGAAGTGCTGCGCATCCCGGTGGCCACCACTTTCATGTCCAAGGGCGCGATCCCTTTCTCCAGCGACTATTCGCTGGGTACGATCGGACTCAAGTCACGCGATCTGGTTTCGTTCGCCTTCGAACGAGCCGACGTGGTGATCTGCATCGGCTACGATATGGTGGAGTATCACCCCGAGGAATGGAACCCGGACGGCGACAAGGTCATCGTCCACATCGACGCGCTGCCGGCGGAAGTGGACGAGCGCTACATCGTCGCCACGGGCGTCCTGGGCGACATCGGCGAGGCGTTGCGCGGGATCGCTTTCGCCGCCGGGCCGAAACACCGCTCGCCGCTCAAGGCGCTGCGCCGCATTATCGTCGAAGAGTGGACCCGTTACGCGAACGACCAGGCTTTCCCGGTGAAGCCCCAGAAAATCGTATGCGATTTGCGAGAAGCGCTCGCTGCCGACGACATCGTGATCTGCGACGTCGGCGCCCACAAGATGTGGGTCGGCCGAATGTATCGAACCGAGCGCCCCAACACCTGCATCATCTCCAACGGCTTCGCCTCGATGGGCATCGCCGTGCCTGGTGCGTTGGCAGCCAAGCTCGCCAACCCCGACCGCAAGGTAGTAGCGGTTACCGGCGATGCGGGGTTTCTCATGAACTCGCAGGAGATCGAGACTGCCTTGCGTTACGGCGCGCCATTCGTGATCCTGATCTGGAACGACTCGGAGTACGGGCTTATCACCTGGCACCAGCTGCGACACTTCGGACGGCCGAGCCATGTGGCGTTTAAGAACCCGGATTTCGTAAAGTACGCCGAGAGCTTCGGCGCTCGCGGCTACCGCGTCGAAAAGACCGGGGACCTCATTCCGACGCTCAAGTCCGCGCTCGCTGAGGACAGGGTCGCCATCATCGACTGCCCGGTCGACTACTCGGAGAACATGAAGCTCACCGAATGGCAAAAAACGCTGAAGAACCCGCTGTAAGACCGGGGACAAGCCTCCTAGAGCGTGACGAGTCCCCCCTCTCGCCATGACCGGGTTGCTGCTTCGGCCAGCTCCAGGGCCTTGACACCATCTTCGAGAGTGGTGCGCACGGGCTTGGCTCGGGTCAGTGCATCGAAGAAGTGGCTCATCTCGTTGGCGTACGCGCTGCGGTATCTCTCGAGGAAGAAGTGCTCGGGCTTGTCCTCGCAGACGCCGGCTGCGGTCTGCACGACCACCTGGGTCGGCGTGTGGTTGCGCGCCTGCAGCAGTCCTTTGCTGCCCAGCACTTCAAAGCGCTGATCGTAGCCGTAAGACGCACGACGGCTCGTATTGATCTGGCACAGACGGCCACCGCGCGTACGAATGCTGACGGCGGTGGAATCCACGTCACCCGCCGCGCCGATCGCAGCGTCGACCAGGCAACTGCCGGTGGCGAAGACGCTCTGCGCTTCGTCCTCCAGCACCCAACGGAACACATCGAAGTCGTGAATCAACATGTCCTTGAAGATCCCGCCTGAGACTTTGATGTAGCTCACCGGAGGCGGCCCCGGGTCGCGGCTGGTGATGATGAGCATCTCCGGATTGCCGATTTCGCCAGCATCAAGCCGCTGCTTCACGGCGGAGAAAGTGGGATCGAAGCGCCGCTGAAACCAGATCATGCATAAGACGCGCGCCTTCGAGACGGCGCTCACGCAGGCGCGCGCACGCTCCAGCGCCAGATCCACGGGTTTCTCGCAGAAGATCGCCTTGCCCGCAGCGGCGGCGCGCATGATCAGGTCGGCATGCGTATCGGTGCTGGAGGCGATGACCACGGCCGAGACGGTCGAGTCTCTGAGCGCCGTGTCGGCTTCCGCGACGCCAGCTGCGTAGCGCTGCGCCAGTTCTGCGGCAGCGGGAGCGCTGACGTCGACGACGTACTTCAGCTTGACACCAGGCTGGGCAGCCAGATTGCCGGCGTGAATCTTCCCGATGCGCCCGGCGCCGAACAAAGCGACTTCGATCATCGTGCCTCCTTCGTGACTGCGGCTGCCCGGCGGTCGCGTGACCGCGGGGCAGCCGCAGGGTAATCGAACTGCTGAGTAAGACTACTTCGCGATACAAGTGGCCGCGGTCGCGGGCTCACAAACGTCGAGACCCGTATAAATGGGATCGTCCACCTTCTTCCCGTTTACGATGTCCTGCAGGATGAGCATGGACTTGTAGCCCATGTCGAACGGGCGCTGACCAACCTGGCCGCTGCTGTAGCCCGCCTTCATGAGATCCATCTGGACCGGAAGCGTGTCGGCCACAACCAGGATGGTCTTGCCGCTCTTGATGCGGTCCATGTTCTTCTCGACCACTTGCTTGTACGCATTGGGCACGAACTGCGGAAACCCGCCGGTCGGCACAAATGCAGTCAGATTCGGATACTTCGCCAGGATCTCACCCATTTGCTTCACCGACAGCGGGAAATCGTCGTTCGTATACAGCGGACAGCCCTCGACTTCGGTCCATCCGTTCTGCCCAGTCAAACGATCGCCAGGTGGTTCTTTGGACTTCTTGCCCGAGATCGTGTCCCGGATCCCCTGCATGCGCTCGTTGTGGTTCGCCGCCGCAGGACCGCCCGACTGGATGCAGATCGTGCCACCCTTGGGCTTGAGCTTCATGGTGATCTTCGCGAGGTTCACGCCGATGTCGTAGTTGTGAGTCCCGATATAGGTCTTGCGCAGACCTTTGTCCTGCGGGAGCAGGTCCGAGTCCCACGTCGTCACCGGGATGCCAGCGGTCTTGGCACGCTCCAACGCCTTGGCCATAGCAGGTGCGTTCGAGGGCGAAACGGCGATGCCGTTCACCTTCTTGGTGATCAGGTCCTGCACCACCTGCACCTGCTCGTCGCCACCGCCGTGTTCACCCGGCCCGATGTAATAGCACTCGATCTTGCCCCCGCTTTCCTTCTCGGCCTTCTTGCAACCGTCGCGCGCTTGATCGAAGAACGGGTTATTCATATTTTTGGGCACCAGGGCAAAGACCATCTTGCTCTGGGCACTGGCCATGACAGGCGCACCGATCAGCGCCAGGGCAGCTGCTGCCAGAAGGGTCTTCTTCATTGACTTTCCTCCTCGTAGTTATAGAAACCGGGTTTTACCCCGACCGCATTCCGCGGAATTTGCTCAACATCACCGCGAAAACTATGAACAAGCCTACAAAAGTCCCTTCCCAGTTGGCATCGACGCCCGCCAGCAACAGGCTGTTGCGGATCACCTCGATAAGGGCTGCCCCTATGAACGCGCCGTAAGCTCCGCCCGCGCCGCCCATCAGATCGGTCCCGCCAATCACGGACGATGCGATCGCGCGCAGCTCGTAGCCCGTGCCCATGGCGTTGATCGCCGCACCCTGCCAGCCCACCAGCAGCACGGCGCAGATGCCGGACATCAAGCCGGACAGCATGTAGACGGAGAGCTTTACGCGGTTGACCGGGACCCCGGTCAAGCGGGCCGCGTGCTCGTTACCACCGATCGCGTATACCCATCGTCCCCAGGTGGTATAGCGAAACGCAATCATAAAGACGATCGTCAGCACGAGCAACACGATAAAAGTGTTCGCGATCCCCAGAACGCTGCCGCCACCGATCTCCTCGAACAGTTTCTCGTCCGGGCCGAACTGATAGATCATGCGATTCTGCGAGAGCACCTGCGCAAGGCTGCGGGCGACCGCGAACATGCCCAGCGTCACGATGAAAGACGAGAGATTCATGTAGGCGACCAGTACGCCGTTGACGAAGCCGCACGCCACCGCCGCCAGTAGGCCCGCGCCGATTCCAGCCCACCAGGAGTAGCCCGCATTGAGCACCATCGCGCACGCGATCCCCGATACTCCGACGATGGACCCGACCGACAGATCGATCCCACGAGTGATGATGACCGCGGTCATTCCCAGCGCGAGGATACCGATGAAGGAAAAGTTGCGCGTGACATTGAAGAAATTGTCATCGGTAAAAAAAACGTCCGATACCTTCGCCATCACTGCGCACATGATCGCCAATGCGATGGTCACCCAGAACGGCTGACTCATGACCATGGCGCGCAGCAGCCCGTGTTCGCGCTGGTTGGTAACCTGCTCGACCGCGACACTCATACGCTCTCCCTTAGTTTTCTGCTTTGCGACGCCGGTCTAGTCACGCCGTTTCGATCGCGCCGGTGATGAGCCCGGTGACTTCTTCCGGCGAGGTTTGGCCGATCGGCTTATCGGCAACTACCTTTCCCCGCCGCATGACGGAGACGTGGTCGCACACGGCGAACACGTCGGGCATGCGATGGCTGATCAGAATGACGGCGATCCCCTGATCTCGCAAGCGCCGGATGAGGTCCAGCACCTCCGCGACCTGGCGCACGCTGATCGCTGCGGTGGGCTCGTCCATCAGCACGATGTCCGGGTCGGAGAGGCGCGTGCGGGCGATGGCGACGGCCTGGCGCTGGCCGCCGGACATCTGTTTCACGAGATCGCGTGGGCGGGTTTCGGATTTGAGTTCCGCAAAGTGCCGTGCAGCTTGACGGAACATTTCGGCATAGTGAATGAACTGAAACGGGCCGAATCTACGCTTTGCCTCCCGGCCGAGGAAGACGTTTTCGGCGGCAGTGAGGTTGTCGCATAACGCCAGGTCCTGGTAGACCACTTCCACGCCTTTGCGGCGGGCGTCGAGCGGATTGTGGAACTCGACCTTCTCGCCCTTGAGTCGGATCTCGCCGCCGGAGGGCGGAAAGTTGCCGGCCATGATCTTGATCAGCGTCGATTTGCCGGCCCCGTTGTCACCCATCAGCCCCAACACTTCGCCGGAATCGATCTTGAGATCGACGCCGCTCAACGCCTGGATAGCGCCGAAATTTTTCGAAATCTGGTGCAGCTCGAATAAACGCATGGCGGTCTTCCCGAGGGGCCTGTTCTCAAGGTTCCGGTCGAACGATGCCCTTTTTTAGAATCAAGTTTCCGTACAGCCGTCGCTCGCCCGTCACCACCACGGCGAAACACCCCCTCACCCGCTGGTAAAACGCGAACCGCTCGATCCCTTCGAGCCTGGCCATCTTCGGCTCGTAGCGTTCGAGCGATGCCCGGAACTCCGCAAAGATAGGCATCTGAGCCATCGGGTCGTCGACGACCTGCATGTGGAATGCGGCGCAGGGCACGAACTCGTCGAGCGGCATCAGCGACAGCACCGCCTCCAGAACCCGCGTGGCGGTCACCACTCCATCCATGCGGATCACTGGTCTTCCACTCGACGCGGCCGGATAGTTCGCGTCCACGATCGCGAGCTCGTCGCCATGCCCCATGGCCCTCAGCGTCGACAGCAGCTCGGGTGATAGGACTGGATCGATATTCTTGAGCATTCCCGGCTCCTCCCCACCATACCCGCATCGCCATCGTCGTGCCGCACGCATTGTGCGCCGCACGATGGTTCGCGCACACCGCCAACGCGCATCTGGCGGGGGCTGCCCATCGCTATGCTAGCATGCAAGCCCAGCGCGCAAAGGTGTTCAGGGACGAGTATGGAGCCGCAACAGAAGGGCCTGGGCCGCACAGGCCTCAAGCTTTCTACGCTTGGGTTCGGCGGCACGGGGCTCGGGAACATGTATACCGCGATGTCCGAGGGCGAAGCCATCGAGACACTGGACGCGGCTTACGCGTCCGGTCTGCGTTACTTCGACACGGCTCCGCTCTACGGGCATGGTCTATCCGAGCTGCGCCTTGGGAGCGGGCTGCGCCGGTTCGCTGATTCGGCCCCGGTCGTGTCCACCAAGGTGGGGTGGCGCCTGAAACCCACGTTCGGCGAACCTTCCGGGGCGGGGCTGTTCCAGGACATCACTGCATTCTCGCGCTTCAACGACTACAGCTACGATGGCGTCATGCGATCGTTCGAGGACAGCCTGAACCGTCTGGGCGCCCAAGCCGTTGATATCCTGTTGATCCACGACGTAGACCGCCGCAACCAGGGCGATCAGCTGCCGGAGGTATTCCGGGCCGCAATGACGGGCGCCTACAAGGCTTTGGTCTCGCTGCGGGAGCAAGGGCTCGTCAAGGCTATCGGATGCGGTCTGAATGAGTGGGAGACGTGTCAGCAGTTCGCCGAAGCCGGGGATTTCGACTGCTTCCTATTGGCGGGCCGCTACACGCTGCTCGAGCAGGAATCGCTTAAATCCTTCCTTCCGCTGTGCGAGCGCCGTGGCATCGGGATCGTGCTGGGCGGACCCTACAACTCCGGTATCCTCGCGAGCGGGGCGGTCAAGAGCGCTTGGTTCGACTACGCTCCCGCCACCGATGCTGTGTTATCCAAGGTCGCCGCCATCGAAGTAGTCTGTGCGCGCCACAACGTGCCGTTGAAGGCAGCCGCGATTCAGTTTCCTCTGCACCACCCTTGCGTCGCGAGCGTGATTCCAGGAGCCCGCAGCCCCGCCGAGCTGGCCGAGAATCTTCGCATGTTGCGCGCGGCGGTCCCCGCCGACTTCTGGCGAGATCTCAAGTCTCGATCACTGCTGGACGATGCCGCCCCCACCTCGTAGGCGGTTCTAGCGAGATCTCACGCTGCAGGACACGACGTTAGAACCGGTGATCATCGACGCACATCATCACCTCTGGCAACGGTCGCGTGGGGACTACCACTGGCTCGATTCGCGGATCAACCCGGTACTGGCTCCGATCGAACGCGACTATCTGCTCGAGGATTATCAGCGGCTCGCGGCCGACAATGGGATCACCGGAAGCGTGCTGGTGCAAGCAGCCGAGAGCGAAGCCGAGACGAGATGGTTGCTGGCGCAGGCGCATGCGGCCCGCCACCTGATTCGGGGCGTCGTCGGTTGGATCGACATGGCTGCTCCCCGCGCTGTCGATGCGTTGGGCGCGTTGGCGCAAGACCGGCTCCTGCGCAGTATCCGCCCTATGCTGCAAGACATACCGGACGTGGACTGGGTGCTTCAACCCCGTCTGGATGCGGTGTTTCGCGCGCTCATCGATCTGGATCTGTCGTTCGACGTGCTGATTCGACCCCCGCACCTGCGTAGCTCGCTCACCCTCCTCACGCGTTATCCGGATCTGCGAGCCATCGTCGACCATTGCGCCAAGCCTGATGTCGCGCAACGAATGTGGCAGCCCTGGGCCGACGGCATGCGTAGCATCGCGCTCGAAACGGGAGCGTGGTGCAAGTTGTCCGGGTTGGTAACCGAGGCAAGCCCGGGTTGGAAAGTGGACGATCTGCGCCCATATGTGGAGCACGTGATCGAGTGGTTCGGGCCGGAACGCATCGTCTGGGGCAGCGATTGGCCCGTCATGACCCTCAACGCCGATTATGGGCGGTGGTTAGACGCCGCGAAGCAGCTGATCTCGCCGCTATCGCCGGCCGATCGATCCGGAATCATGGATCGCAACGCCGCACGCTTTTACCGGCTGGATGGCGATGTGCCGGATTGACTCGCCTGGGTTCGGGCGAATCCCCACCCAGGACCTAACTCTGTTGGATGAGGATTGAGACGATGTCAGAAGAGCTATTCGAGGTGGATGGCCCCGAGAAGCATGCGGTCGAGCATGCGGCGCAGAGCGGAGACAGTCTGGCTGGCCGGGTAGCGGTCATGACCGCTATCTTGTCCACCGTGGGCGCGGTGTTCGCTTACCAGGGCGGCGCGACTCAAAGCGATGCAATGATGTACAAGAACGAAGCCGTGCTGCGGCGGACTGAGGCGTCCGACCAATGGAATTTCTACCAGGCGAAGAGCAACAAGCAGCACTTGGCCGAGCTGGCGGCTGCTATCGCGCCGCCCGACAAGAGGGCCGCCTACGAGGCCGAGGCCGAACGTTACAAGCAGGAGAAAAAAGAAATCCAGGCCAAGGCCGAGGCACTGGAGGCGGAGACTAAGCGGTTCAACGAGCTTTCCGACCACGCGTTGCACCCGCATCACCGGCTGGCGCAAGCGACGACTATGGTGCAGATTGCCATTTCGCTCGCCGCCATCACGGTGCTCACGCGCAAACGCTGGCTGTTCTGGATGGCGGGCGCCGCGGCCGCAATCGGCGGAGCACTTTGGGCATTGGCCTGGCTGGCGGCTTAGTACGCCTCGCGGCGGGCCGAGTGCTGCCGCGCCGACGCGTTAGTAGCATGAATTGCGAACCATCCTGCTCAGGCCGTCAACTCTCGCACAGTCTTGCGTAGGATATCCGCTGGTCTGCGGCGGTTCAGGCGAAGCGGTTCACGAAGGCAGTTGCCGACGAGCTGGTGATCCTTCGAGGCAATGCTAAAAGGCGATCCTCACTGTCAGTCTAAACCTACACGGTCAGAGGACACCAACGTCGCTCTGAAAGGCCGGTCGTGGGTCCTGAGTGGAATGGCTTACCGTACCCGCCCGCCGAAATGCGAAGAGCGGAGTCAGTTGCGTCTCTGCGAGGGCCTCCAATGCCGTCACCGCCATGGCGACGCCGGCCAAGAGGGCGGGCGCAACAATCAGACAGAAGAACGCTCCCAGTGCCACCTCGACAAAGGGTGGCTGCACTGCGAGCCAATCGAAGAAATCGTTTGGATTGTCCACGCGTCCTGGGGTCAGCAAGACGCGTTCTAGCTGCGTGGTCCGCTGTGAAGTATTTAGAAGTCATCGACAGATCAATGACGTCGCATCTGTGTTGGATCGCATATATCCGCTACTTGACGGGGGGCGGGCATACTGGTCGCCGCCGGGAAGTGACACCCGTGGGCAATGCTGGACGATAAAGGTTCGATCTGCGCGGTAACGGGTCTATACGGCCTGTGGGGCGAGCCACGATAGCTCGCTCACTTCCCCCCGGCGCAACTCCAGCCGTTGGCCGTGAAAGCGCGCCAGGTCGTTGCGATGGGCGATGCTGACGATAGTCGTGTGCTTCAGTCGATCCGTCAACAACGCGTACAACTCCGCCTGACTGGTGTCATCCAGGTTGGAGGTCGCCTCGTCGAGGAATAGCCAGGCGGGCTTCTCCAGGAGCGCGCGCGCGAAAGCCACTCGCTGCTGCTCGCCTCCTGAAAGTTGCGTGCTCCAATCAGCCGACTGATCCAGCCGCGTGAGCAGATGTGGCAGACCGACGGCGGTGAGCGCCTCAACGATCTCAACATCGGTAAACGCTTCCATGCGAGCTGGATAGCAGACGGCCTCGCGCAGGGTACCAAGTGGAAAGTAGGGGCGCTGGGGCAGGAAGAGTCGGTCGAAATTGGCGGGTTGCAGAATGCGTCCTCGCCCAAAGGGCCAGATGCCCGCAATCGCGCGAAACAAGGTGCTCTTGCCTGATCCGGATGGCCCCTGGATCAAGACCCGCGAACCGTGGGTAATGTCCAGACTCGCGTCCGAAACCAGCGTCTCGCCAGTGGGCAGGCCCAGCTCCAATCGATCCAGCTTCAGTGAACCCTCTGGGCCGCTCACCAGCTCGACGCCGGGATTCTCCCGTTGTGCCCGCTGCGCGGCCTCGATCGCTTGGTGGAAGCCGATCAGGCGGTCTACCGTCGCTTTCCACTCCGCAAAACTGGTGTATACGTTGATGAACCAGGACAGGGACTCGCGCACGAATCCGAAAGCGCTAGCCGTTTGCATCAGCCCGCCCAACGCGATCGCGCCGGAGAAGAAGCGAGGCGCCGCGACCACGAAGGGGAAGATCACTGCCAGTTGCCCGTAGCCCGAAATGAACCACGTGAGCTGCCTCTGGCGCTTCATGATCGCCCACCAGTTCGAGTAGATGCTGTTGAAACGGGCACCGAACCCTCGCAGCTCGTCATCCTCGCCGCGGTACAACGCTACGCCCTCCATGTTTTCGCGGAACCTCATCAGGCTGTACCGGAAGTCCGCCTCATAGCGCTGCTGGTTGAAATTCAGCCCGATGAGCGGCTTCCCGATCTTGTTGACCAACCCGTTT
>JBGPPC010000055.1:0-17074 GCA_041488355.1 Gammaproteobacteria bacterium | reverse complement strand
TCTTCGCGCAGATAAGATGTTCCAAACGGCCCGGATACCCGCACCAAGTCACCGAGCTTGAGGCGAGATGGGATATGGCCGCTCACGCCGCCTGCGATGCATCGGATGTGAAACTCCAAGACCGGCTCGTCGGGTCGATTGGCCATGGAATAGTCGCGAGGCGTATCGGGAGCGAAAGCGAACTGAAGCTTCGCGAACTGGCCGGCGGAGAAAGTGAAGGGGCCGCCGGATTCAATCGCCAGGCGCAGCCGCAGCACGTCGTGGGTGGCGAAATCCAGCTCCGCGACCCGGCACTGCATGACCCGCGACGGATGCATCACGAACTCCTCCGCCGAAAGCCGCCGGATCTGCACGTCGCTCCATACCTGCGAGCGGCAGGCAAGGACAACCCCGCGTTCGCGCTCGCCCGCGGACAGAGCGTGTTCAGAGTACTCCAGCTCGAACAGCTCACCCGACACGTATTCGCACTTGCAGGTGCCGCAATTGCCAGCCTGGCAGCTGTACGCAAAGCCCACACCATGCCGTAGCAGGGCGTCGAGCAGCGTTTCGCCGTCCTCGGCCGGAATGCTCTGCGGATCGCCGGCGAAGGTGATGGTCCAGGTCATATCGGTCGTGGGGGTGCGCCGGGTCCTAGTGAAGGGGATCGATTTCCGCTACCATGCACGAAAGTATCAGCCTCCAATTGTTGGATGTCAAACAAAATACCCAAAGCCAGCGCCACCATTTCCGTCGCCGCCTCGCCGCGCCCCGCTCGGGGGCGCGCAGTGCGCAGCGGCGCATCTATCAACGGCCCCAGGAAGAGCCCAGCGCAGCTAGGGCTGTTGCCGGGGCTACTCGGTTATCAGCTGCGGTTGGCTCAGCGGGCTATTTTCGACGACTTCGCCGAAGCGATGGATGGGCTAGAGGTGAGCCCCGGCTTGTTCGGCATGCTCGTGATCATCGAAGCCAACCCAGGACTCAAGCAGACCGAGCTGGCGCATGCTGCTCAGCTCGACCGATCCAGCCTCGTGCCCGCCCTCGACAAGCTGGAGGCGCGGCGGCTGGTCGCGCGTCGCGCCTCGGCAGAGGACCGTCGCGTCAATGGACTCTGGCTTACGCCGGAGGGCGGCACGCTGCTCAGGCAGCTCAAAAAGAAAGTAGCGCGCCATGAAGAACGTCTGGTACGCGGTCTAACCGCCGCCGAGCGCGAAACGCTGGCTGCGCTGCTCCTGCGTATCCTGCCGGAGCGCCGATAACGCAAGCAGGTGCTGGACATAGCAGTGCATTCAGACACTTGCGGAGGCATGCGCCTGCCCCGCGGGTGTAAAACCTCGACTGCGCTAACCCAAATCGAGCACGCCCTTCGAGCGCGCCTGTTTGGTTTGGGCGCGAGTGCGCTTGGCTTTCAGCCGGCGCTCCTTGGACGCGACGCTGGGGCGAGTGCGCTTGCGTGGCTTGGGCGGCTGAGCTGCCTTGCGAATCAGTTCGACGAGCCTGGCGCGAGCGTCATCCCGGTTGCGCGCCTGGCTGCGAAAGCGGCTGGCTTCGATCACCAGCCACCCGTCAGCGGTCGCACGCCTGCCAGCTAGGGCGCGCAGCCTGCGCCGCACATCGTCTGGCAACGCTTTGGTGCGCTCCAGCGGGAATCGCAGTTGCACTGCGGTAGAAACCTTGTTCACGTTCTGCCCGCCGGGCCCCGACGAACGCACGAACACTTCCTCCAGTTCGGCCTCGTCCAACTGAATACCCGCGATGATCGCAACGGTTGCTGACATGGCCATGGTGTGTGGCGCAGTTGCTCTAGACGTCTTCATTGTGCTCTGCAAAACGCTCGCGCACCAAGCCTGTGCCGCAGGAGATCTGCGACTGGCGCGGAAAATCGTCGCTTTTCACGCGCTTATCCTCTTGCAAACGGGTCCGACTGGGGCTAGAGTCTGGGGCGGATTTTCCGCGGCGGATTTTCTGTAGCGAACAAAAATATTAGAGCGCTCGCGGCGAATCTCGAGTTGAACTAAAACGATTTTGCGGTCTAAAGCAAGAACTCTTATCGGGAGAGACTTATGAAACGATGGAAGACTCAACTTGCGGGCGGCGCGAAAGCCATTGCGGCAGCGGCTTTCGTGTGCGTCGCGTCGCAAGCAGGCGCTGCGGATGTCACTTATGAGCGGCTGCTCAACGCAGCGGGCGAGCCAGGCAACTGGATGATGTACCACGGCACGTACAAGTCCTGGCACTACAGCGCGCTCGATCAGATCAATACGGCCAATATCGGCCGCGTGCAGGAAGCGTGGTCGCATGTCGCCTCGCGCGACTATCGCGGTCTGCAGAGCTTCCCGCTGGCCATCGACGGGGTGCTGTACTACTCCAGCTCGTATAATCAAGTGTACGCGCTCGACGGCGCCACAGGGCAGATGCTGTGGACCTACAAGCAGAAGCTCAACGAAGACCTGGTCGCCAAGCAGACCCACTCCCCCTACAACCGCGGTGTCGCCGCGGCCTACGGCAACATCTACATGGGCACCCTGGACGGCAAACTGGTCGCCATCGACGCGAAGACCGGCAAGCTCAACTGGGAAACCAAGCTGATCAACTCCGAGAAGCTGACGGTGGGCTTCACTGGTGCGCCGCTGGTTGTGAAAGACAAAGTCATCATTGGCGCGCAGGGCGGCGAGTGGCCCTACCGTGGCCCGATCTTCGGGGTTAACGCCAAGACCGGCGAGGAAGTGTGGCATTTCTTCACGGTTGGTGGCAACGAGGACAACGGGGACGCGCGCAACACCTGGGGTGGCGATTCGTGGAAGGTCGGCGGTGGCGGCGGCTGGATGGCCGGGGCCTATGATCCGGAGACCAACGCAGTGTGGTGGGGAACGGGCAATCCGGCCGTGCTGTACGACTGGTCCGGCCCGGACTGGCAGACCAGCGGCCCGCGTCCCGGCGTCAACCTGTACACGACGTCGGTCCTGATGCTGGATCCCGATACGGGCAAGCTGAAGGGCTACTGGCAGGAAATCCCGCACGACGCGTGGGACTACGACAGCGCCATGGGCGAGTTCATGTTCATCGAGCAAGGCGGCAAGAAATACGTGGTGCACCCGAATAAGGGTGGCTTCGTGTTCGTATATGACCGCAACGCGAACCCGCAGAAGGTCTGGCCGTTCGTCAAGAACATCAACTTCGTTCAGACCATCAAAGACGACGGCACGCTGGTTGGACGGCGCGACCTGCGCGAGGGGAAGCACGAGAACCTGTGCCCGGCCATCATGGGCGGGTTGAGCTGGAACGCGGGCTCCTATAGTCCGAAGACCAAGCTGTTCTACCGAGTCGGCTACGAGTGGTGTATCGACCTCGAGGTGGTGAAGGCCCCCCCGGTGCTCGAACCCATGGCGCAGCTCAACATCGGCGCGGACTTCAAGGCGGTTCCTGCCAAAGGCGAAGACCGCATGTACGCCCACGTTGATGCGCGCGATCCGATCAGCGGCAAACTTTCCTGGAGCATCCACTACGACGTGCCGCCGCATGCCAGCCTGCTGACCACTGGCGGTAACCTTCTGTTCGTGCCCGGTGCGGATGGCATCCTTCGCGCCTACGACGCGAGCAATGGCAAGTTGCTATGGAGCCATCAGGACGGTATGGGCCACAACGGCGGCATCATCACTTACACCGCCAAGGGCAAGCAGTACATCGCCGTCGAGACCGGCTGGGGCAGCCTGGTAGGCGACAGCTACGGCGAGTGGTTCGGCGAGCCGTGGGCCAGCATGCCGAAGGACGCGGGCGTGCTGAAGGTGTTCGCGTTGCCTTGATCTAGTCGGAGCATAGCAAGGGAGGCGGGGCGCAATCCCCCGCCTCTTTTTTTTTGTGGCGAGCTAGAATTTGTAGCCTTGAGACCCATCAAAACGCGAAGAGGAGACATGGCATGATCAGTCTGGACATTGTGCTGCGCTTCCCCGCGCTGCGCACCGCTACTCCCGCGGGCGCCATCGCGATATGCATAGCCCTCGCCTTACCGACCGTCGGTAAGGCGGATGAAGCCAAGCCCGCAAGCCCCATGACGCAGTATCAGTCCGGAAAAGGGGAAACCCAGGAGCCGGCAACGAAGGCCGCAGATCAGCCGGCCGCCGTGGACAAAGCGCCGGAATTCAGCGCCCACTCGACGTTCAGTAGTATCTGTGGCTTCTGCCATGAAGACGGCGGGCGCAGGGCAGGCAAAGGACCCCAGCTGATGGGCACGGACAAGACCGACGAGCAGATTTTCAACCGGATCAAGTTCGGCAAACCGGGACGGATGGCGGCGTTTGGCGGCGCAGGCGGTGCCTTTACCGACGAACAGATCCAGCAGATCGTGGTTTACATCCGCAACCTGAAGCCGCGCTAAGCAACCCTTGAACTTCTGCAGCAACTGTGGGGCGGCGGTATCGCGACGCGTCCCGCCCGGCGACAACCTTCCGCGGTGGGTGTGCGACACCTGCGACGCGATCCACTATGAGAACCCCAGGATGATCGTGGGTTGCGTGGCGGAATGGGAAGGCAAGATATTGCTCTGCAAGCGCGCCATCGAGCCCCGGCACGGGTTATGGACGGTGCCCGCGGGCTTCCTCGAGAAGGGCGAGACCACCGCGGAGGGCGCGCAGCGCGAGACGCTCGAAGAAGCCAACGCGAGAGTCGAGATCGCCGCGCTTTTCTCGCTCTACAACCTCCCTCACATCGACCAGGTGTACCTGCTGTTCCGCGGGCGTCTGCTGGACGCGGACGTGAGCGCCGGCGCCGAAACGCTGGAGACGCGCCTGTTCGAGGAAGCGGACATCCCCTGGGATCAGCTAGCCTTCGCTACGGTCCGCAACACCCTTACGCACTACTTGAGCGACCGGGCGGCCGGGCATTTCGGGTTCCACGTCGGTACGATCGAGCATAAAACTCGCGGACGCGAAGCCGGCCGGTCGTGACAGCGTTTGCCCACGCTGACTGGAAGCACAAAGCGCAACTTCGATAGCTGCCGCTGTCGTCGCTCAGTGCCACATCATGCGGCCGGAGCGCGTCGACGATATTCAGCCGCGCGGCTCGGGTCGCGGGCAGGAACCCGCCCAGAAACCCCATCAAGAGTGCGAACGCCATCGACGATGCGACGATCCTGCCGGTGAGGGTAAAGGAGAAGGCCGGCTCAAGCGTTCTCTGATAGATCGCGAAACCTAGTACACCCACACACCAACGGCAATCGCCGCTGGCACAACGAAACGGCGCCAGGATCGTCGCGACGACAGTGGCGAACCGCGGAACCGCGCGATCCGCAGCTTGGAAAGATCGGGGTCTGCCAACTAAGGTACCGCTTGGACAAAGGAACGCGATTATGAACGAAAGCGACTCTGCAGCGAGCTGCAGACCCGGCACCTGCAGTGAAAGTAGTTCGCACTCCCGATCCATGCCGCAGCGGGGAGAAAGCCACCATGGGTGGGCCACTGCCGCGCAAGTTCCCGCGCCATCGGCGAACTGAGCCCAACTGTGCCCAGCTTGAGCGACGCAAATCCGGTTCGCAGCTGCCTGCACTGAGCAATTATGGCGAGGGGACTCGCTTGCTGGTTCTGGTTCCATGCAGCTCCCGCCGCGGTTCAGTCGCGGCGCCTGAGGCCTGGCCCGAGCCCCTCTCTGCCTGCGTTTATATCTACATCACAGTGCTTTACGACGGTTTTGCCACGCTTGCAAGGCGGCCACGTGGTTGCTACGAGAGCCGCGTCGTGATGTAGCAAGGGCCGTGCTGGACGCTGGCTCTCGACCCATTTTGCGGCGCTGTCGCGCGTCTGGGGGGCCGGCCTGACGCTGTCGCCGAACCGCTCGCCATGCTTCCCTGCTCTTGGAATGGAATTCGCTTCAGCGACGGCACGTTCGGACCCTAAACGAAATCGCGCCACGACGCACCACACCATGGCTGCTCCCACTACCGCCCGCGCCGTCCCACAGCAGCAGAAGCTGCCCGATCGGAGACTGACGCTGGAAGAGATCCTGCGCGATCTCGTCGCCGATCAACTGGTAACGCGGGAAGCCGCAGACGCTCTCCTCGCCACCAAAGCGCTGCGCAAAGGTGACGCCCATCCGCTCGTTGTGGTCGCCGACCAGAAATGGAAGGACCCACGCCACCCGAAGCGCTTGCTGAGTCTGGACCCGCTCAGCGAGTGGCTGGCGGGCAAGGTCGACCTGCCGTACATGCACATCGATCCGTTCAAGATCGACTTCGCCGCCGTGACCAAGGTGATGTCCAACGCCTATGCCACGCGTTTCCGCATCCTCCCCGTGCAGGTTACGCCCAAGGACGTCATCGTGGCCACCTGCGAGCCCTACGTACGGGAGTGGGAGCCGGAGCTCGCGCAGATCCTGCGCTTGGGTATCAAACGCGTGTTCGCCAACCCGCAGGACATCGCCAACTACCAGATCGAGTTCTACAACCTGGCGCGCTCGGTGCAGGGCGCCTCGCAGCAGAGCCAGGGCGTCATCAGCGACATCGCCAACTTCGAGCAGCTGGTACAGCTCGGGCAAGCCGGCAAGTTGGATGCGAACGATCGCCACGTCGTCAACATCGTCGATTGGTTGCTGCAATACGCCTTCGACCAGCGCGCCAGCGACATTCACCTCGAACCGAGACGCGAAGCGGGCAACGTGCGCTTCCGCATCGACGGCGTGCTGCACAAGGTCTACCAGATCCCTACGCCCGTCCTCGGCGCCATGACCAGCCGCATCAAGATCCTCGGGCGCATGGATGTCGTAGAGAAGCGTCGCCCGCAAGACGGCCGCATCAAGACGCGCACCCCCGAGGGAGATGAGGTCGAGTTGCGCCTCTCCACCATGCCCACCGCTTTCGGCGAGAAGCTGGTGATGCGCATTTTCAACCCCGAAGTGCTGGTGAAGGACTTCACCGAGTTGGGATTCTCCGACGATGACAAGAAGCGCTGGAATCAGCTCGTCGAGCGTCCACACGGCGTCATCCTGGTGACGGGTCCGACCGGGTCGGGAAAGACAACCACGCTGTACTCGACCCTCAAGCAGCTCGCTACGCCTGACGTCAACGTGTGCACGATCGAGGATCCGATCGAAATGGTGGAACCGCAGTTCAACCAGATGCAGGTGCAGGCCGGCATCGATCTGACCTTCGCCAGCGGCGTGCGCACGCTGATGCGACAAGATCCGGATATCATCATGGTGGGCGAGATCCGCGACATGGAGACCGCCGAGATGGCGGTGCAAGCCGCGCTCACCGGACACCTCGTGCTGTCGACGCTGCACACCAACGACGCGCCCTCGGCGGTGACCCGGCTGCTGGATATCGGCGTCGAGCCGTTTCTGCTGCATTCGACGGTACTGGGAGTGATGGCTCAGCGTCTGGTGCGCACCCTGTGCCCGCACTGCCGGGAACCAGGCAAGATCGACGACGAAAGCTGGAAGTCACTCACGCATCCGTGGCAGGTGCCCAGGCCGGCCCGCGTGCATGTCGCCAAGGGCTGCCTGGAGTGCCGCATGACCGGCTACAGGGGTCGCATCGGCATCTACGAGATGATGACGCTCACGCACGCGCAGCGCGCGCTGATCGGCACCGAGACCGATCTGACCAAGGTGCGCGAGCAGGCGATGCGCGACGGCATGAAGCCGCTGCGGATCAGCGGCGCTCTGAAGGTCGCGGCCGGGATGACGACGATCGAAGAGGTCATGAAGGTGGCGCCGCCTGCTTCCGGTGAGCGGCGCTCCGTATAGTGCGTTCGACCGACGTCGGTCGAGCGGCAGGAGAGCGATGATTTGAACCTTTTCCGGGGCCTGCTGGACACCCACCAAGCCGAGATCGGCCCCACTTCCCCGGCCCTGGCGCGGCGCACGTTGTGGATCGACGTGGGCCGCATCCTGTTGCTCGCCGGCGCTTACCTCCTGACCGCAAGGGTCAGCATGCAGTTCAGCGGGATGCCAGCACATATCAGCTTTGTATGGCTGCCAGCTGGGTTGTCGCTCGCTGCCCTGCTGATCGGCGGTCTGCGCTTGGCGCCGGGGATCGCGTTGGGCAGCTTTGCGGCGCAGTACAGCGTGGGTGGCAGCGCCTGGATTTGCGCCATCTTTGCGCTCGGCAGCGCGCTTTCGGCTATGGCCGGCAGTTGGGTTCTGCAGCGCAAGCTCTCGTTCTCGCGCGCTCTGGACAACCCGCGCGACGTCCTGTCCCTGATCGCCGTCGGCGCATTCCTGAGCCCGGTCATCGCCGCTACGCTCGGTGCCACCGGCGCCTACTGGGGACACCTGGAGCCAGGTCACGAATGGGGCACGTTGTGGGCAGTGTGGTGGGCGGGAGACGCGCTTGGCGTCCTGCTGCTGGCACCCGTCCTTCTGTCGTGGATCGGCACGCGCAAAGCGCCTCCGGCTCGGCGCAACCTCAGCCTGGCCCTGGTCGCGCTGCAGCTTTTCGTGGGCGCCTACGTGTTTGCGCTGCACTCCGGCGCTGGCGCCGGCGCCTATCTCTACCTCAGCGTCGCCTTGCTGACGGCGATGCATCTGCCGCCCACCTGGGTTACGGTGCTCAGCTTGCTGACTTTCTGCGTTGCCGCCGCCGGAACCCTGCTGGGCGGCGGACCGTTCGCCGCGGCCGCGCTTTTGGACAGCCTGGTGGCGTTGCAGACCTACGGTATCGTGTCCTCGCTCGCCACTCTGCTGGTCAGCAGCCTCGCGCAACAGCGGGAGCGCGTAGCTACCAAACTGAGCGAGAGCCTCGAGCGGTTCCAGCAGCTCACCGCTCTGTCCTCGGATTGGTACTGGGAGCAGGACGAGAGGTTGCGCTTCACGCACATTGCAGGTCGCGCTGTGGACGAGCATCGCGTGCAGGCAGACAACATGATCGGACACACGCGCTGGGAGGTCGAGGCCAACAACAGCGACGAAGGGGCCAGACAGGCGCACGACGAGGCAGTGGCAGCGCGCAGACCGTTCCGCGACCTCGTGCTCGGCAGCCAGACTATGGATGCAGGCAGTGTGGTATCGGTCAGCGGAGCACCTCGGTTCGATCGAGACGGGCAGTTTCGTGGCTATCGCGGGATCGCGCGCGACATCACGCTGCAACGGCGCGCCGAACGCGAGATCTCGGAGACCAAGCGTTTTCTGGACGCGCTGATCGCCGCCATACCGACCCCGGTGCTGGTCAAAGACGAGCAGCATCGGTACATCGGTGTCAACGCTTCGTTTTGCGAGTTCTTCCGCAACTCCTCCGAGCAGATACTCGGCAAGACCGACTTCGACTTCTTCGCGCCCGCGGACGCCGCGTTCTATCAGCAGACAGACGACGAGGCGCTCAGCGGTCATGCTCCGGTCGCGTACGAACGGCCGTACACGATCGGGGACGATGTCCGCTGGATGCTGGTACGCAAATCGGCCTTGACCAGACCCGATGGCAGCCGCGTGGTCGTGCTGGTGCTGATCGACGTCACCGAGCGGCGCGCCGCGGAAGCCGCCCTGCGCGAAAGCGAGACGCGTTTTCGCGATTTCTCGGCCGCGGCCGGCGAGTACGTCTGGGAGGCGGATCTGGAAGGCCGCTTCACCTATGTCTCGAGCAGGGTACAGAGCGTGTGGGGCTACTCCGATCACGAGCTTACCAGCCGCACCCCGGCCCAGCTCATGCCTCCTGGGGAAGCCGAGCGGGTGCGCGAGTGGCTTCGCCACAACATGCGCGCGGATGGATCGTTCAATGATCTCGAGCACACCATCGTCGACCGTCACGGCGAGACGCGCTGGGTGCTGATCAATGCCGTCGGTACGTTCGACGCCACCGGGAAGCGCATCGGCCAGCGCGGCACCGGGCGCGACATCACCGATCGCAAGACTGCCGAGGCCCGCATCAGCCACCTGGCCACGCGCGATCCTCTGACCGAACTGCCCAATCGCGTGTTGTTCAACGACCGACTGGAGCAAGGCATCGTGGCGGCGCGCCGAACCGGGCAGTCTCTGGCGTTGCTGTTCATCGATCTCGATCGCTTCAAGAACATCAACGACTCGCTCGGCCACCAGGTCGGCGACCTGCTGCTCAGGGAGGTCGCCGACCGTATGCAGGGCTGTATCCGCAAAGGCGACACGCTGTCGCGACTGGGCGGCGACGAGTTTGTGGTCACGCTGGAGGGATTGCAGCAGGCCGAGGACGCGGCCCAGGTCGCGGCGAAGATCATCAAGACGCTGTCGCGGCCGTGCGAGATCGCGGGCCACACTCTCAACACTTCATGCTCCATCGGCATCAGCATCTATCCGCTCGACGCCGACGACGATCGTGCGCTCATGAAGAACGCGGATACCGCCATGTACCACGCCAAGGAGAAGGGCCGCAACAACTACCAGTTCTTCTCGCCCGAGATGAACGTGCGCGCGGTCGAACGGCACACCCTGGAGACGGCGCTGCGCGCAGCCCTGGATCGGCAGGAGTTCACCCTCTACTACCAGCCCCTGGTCGACATGCGCAGCGGCAAGATCAGCGGCGTGGAAGCGCTGTTGCGCTGGCAGCATCCGGCGCGCGGCGTGCTGTCTCCCGCCACCTTCATGGCGGTGGCCGAAGAATCGGGACTGATCGAGCCGATCGGCCAGTGGGTGCTGCGCACCGCGTGCCAGCGCGCCAAAGCCTGGCTGGACAGCGGGTACCCGGCGCTCAAGGTGGCCGTCAACATCTCCGCGCGCGAGCTCATCCGCCCGAGGGAATTCGCGCGCGGCATTGCGCGCATTCTGAGCTCCACCGGGCTCGACCCGCGCTGTCTCGAACTGGAGATGACCGAATCCCTCTTGATCCAGAATGCCGAGGAGAACATCGCGGTGCTGCGCAAGCTGGGGGATGAGGGTGTGCGGATCGCCATGGACGATTTCGGCAAAGGCTACTCGTCGCTGTCGTATCTGCGGCAGCTGCCGATCGATACGCTCAAGATCGATCGCAGCTTCGTGCGCGACATCGAGCACGATTCTGAAGACGTGGCCATCATCCAGGCGATCGTGGCGATGGCCCATTCGCTCGGGCTGAACGTCACCGCGGAGGGCGTCGAGACGCGCGGGCAGCTCGATGCACTCGCACGGCTGGGCTGCGACGAGTACCAGGGCTACCTGTTCAGCAGGCCGTTGCCTGCGGTGGAGATCGCGGCGCGTTTCCTGGCGCCCGGTGAGCTGAACTTCGAAGCCAGCGAAGCGGGCTAGGGAAGCTCTGCTCAATGCTCGGGGACACCCCACACGCGCGCAAGCATCCGATGCCGACATCGAGTCTTGGACATCGGCGAGCCGACGAATCGCTATATCTGGACTGGGGCCTGCCGATATAGGCCTACGCCAACGCCCGCAACCATAGCGGCATGGTACCGGGGGTTGGCGGCATCAGAACAACCAACACCCTGTGGATCGCACTTCCCTCGCCAGCTCTGAGCGAACCGAGGCGGCGCCGCCGAGGCAGCCGCTCACGTGGCGTCACCACGCCGCGTGGATCATCGCGCTCGCGGCCGTCTATTCCTTGCTGGCGCACGTATCCAGGCTATGGATGTTCCAGCAAATCGACGTGAGCCCGGTTTGGCTGCCAGCCGGAGTGGCTCTCGCGGCGGTACTGCTCCGGGGCCCTGGCGTGTTGCCCGGCGTGACCCTCGGCTCGCTGGTCGACGAGCTGGCGCGCTCCACTCCTGTCGCCGCCGCCGTGGCAATCGCCCTCGCGGTGACCCTGGCGGCCGCCGCCGGCGCTGCGGTCCTGCGTCGCCTCGAGCACTTCGATCCGGCGCTGGATCGGCCGCGTCACGTAGTGCTCCTGATCGGGATTGGGGCCACCGCTGGGCCACTCATCGCAGGAGTCGGCGGCGTGATCACGCTGATGCTCGCGGGAATCATCGCGCCGCACGACGCGGGGACATCAGCCGCTCTGTGGGTCAGCGGCGATGCTCTGGGCGTATTGCTGCTGGGAACCCTGATACTCGCGTGGAACAGCCGCCCAATTCCAAGCCATTCCAGCATGCATCCACGCAGCAAGGCGCTGTGGCCGCTGTGCGCCTTACAAATCCTGTTATGCGCCACGCTATTCCTGTTACCCGCGGACGCCCTCGGAGGGGCGACCATTGCACTCATCAGTGTGCCGCTGGCCGCTATTCTCTCGACCCTATTGCCGTTGCGCTGGGTGGCGGTCATGAACTGCCTGGTGTTCGCAGCCAGCGCAAGCGCAGTACTACACGGAAGTGGACCGTTCGCCGCCGGCACTCTGGGCCAGAACCTGGTCGGCCTGACGATTTACAACCTCACGCTTTGCATGACCACACTCGTGGTTGCGGCGCTGGCCCTGGAGCGACAACGGGTGAGCGACGAACTGGCCGGCAGTCTCGAGCGGTTCCGCAGCTTGACTGCACTGTCGGCGGACTGGTATTGGGAGCAGGACGAGGGCCTGCGCTTCAGCTTCTTCTCAACCGGCGTGCCGGAGCGCGCCGGAGTGGACCCGCATGTCTCGCTGGGCAAAACCCGTTTCGAGGTGCCGCTCGAATGGGAATCCGAACAAGCCAGGCGCAGCCACGAGCAGGTCCTCGAAGCGCGCCGCCCCTTCCGCGACTTGCTCCTCAGACGATTGGCCGACGACGGCACGGCGCGTCTCTTCAGAATCAGCGGCGAGCCGGTCTTCGAATTCAGCGGACGCTTCCGCGGCTACCGCGGCATTGGCAGCGACGTAACGGAGAAGGAACAGGCGGTGGTGGCATTACGCGAGAGCGAAGCGCGCTTCCGCAGTCTGGTCAAGCTGTCGAACGACTGGTACTGGGAGCAGGACGAGCAGCTGCACTTTCTGCGCATCGAGGGGATCGAACGCACGAGCCGCGTCAAGCATTTTCAGGACTTCGTCGGGCGCCACCGCTGGGACTTCCCGTTCGTGAACATGACCGAGGCCGACTGGAACGCGCATAGGCGCACCTTGTACGAGCGCCGCAGCTTCCGTGACCTCGAACTGGTCGCACTCGACGACGGCGGGCAACCGTTCCACATCTTGGTCAGTGGCGAACCCGTCTTCGACGATCAGGGGCAATTCCGCGGCTATCGCGGCACCACTCGTGATGTGACTTCGGCTCGCGTATCCGAGCAGAAGGCTCAGCGCCTCACCGACATGTACGCCACCTTGTCCGAGGCCAACAGCGCCATCATCCACACGCAATACCCCGAGAGCCTGTATCAGGACATCTGCCGGCTGGCCGCGAAGTACGGGCACTTTGTGTTCTGCCGGATCACGGCCATCAACCCGGGAACCGGTCAGCTCCAAACTGTCGCCCAGGCGGGCGAGGATCGCGCCGGCCTGGCCCGACTGCGCGTATCGGTCGATCCGGGGGTAGCGGAAGGGCGCGGCCCCACCGCCGAGGCGCTGCGCAGCGGCGCGCCCGCGGTAGTCAACAACATCCTGGCCGACCCGCGCCTCGCGCCCTGGATGGATACGCTGCAGGCTTCGTCGGTGCGCGCGCTCGCCGCCTTTCCCCTGCGGCGCATGGATCGGGTGGTCGGCGCCCTGCATCTGTACGCCGAGCAGCCTGACTTCTTCGACGACGATCTCGTAGCCATGGTCGGAAAGCTGGCTCTGAACGTGTCCTTCGCGCTGGACAACTTCGCCCGCGACACCGCCAGGCAGGCGGCAGAGGATGCGCTGCGGGCCAGCGAAACGCGCTTCCGCGACTTCACCGAAGCCGCAGCCGAATACGTGTGGGAGACCGATCTCGAAGGCCGCATCACCTTCATCTCCAGCCGCGTCGAGACCATATCCGGTTTCCGCGCACCGGAGCTCATGGGCAGAAAACCGGAGGAGTTCATGGCGCCCGGCGAAGCGCAGCGCGTCGCGGACTGGCTGGCAGCGCACCGGAGACCGGACGGGTCCTTCCGCGACCTCGAGTATCAAGTGGTCTCCCGCTCCGGCGAAACGCGCTGGCTGCGCCAGAACGGCGTGGCGATTTTAGACGAGCGTGGCGAACCCATCGGTTGGCGCGGCACGGGCGCGGATGTCACGGACCGCCGCGCCGCCGACGAGCGCATCGCGTATCTCGCAACGCGCGACCCACTCACCGAACTGCCCAACCGCGTGCTGCTGGCGGACCGGCTGGCTCAGGCCATCGCCGGAGCTCGTCGCACTCAGCGTGCGCTCGCAGTCCTGTTCGTGGACTTGGACCGGTTCAAGAACGTCAACGACTCGCTCGGCCACGAGGTCGGCGACCTGATGTTGAAAGGCGCCGCTGCGCGCCTGTTGGGATGCGTGCGGCAGGGCGACACGCTGGCACGCCTGGGCGGAGACGAGTTTCTCGTCGTGCTCGAGGGCCTGCATCATGCCGCGGATGCCGCGCAGGTCGCAACCAAGGTGCTGTCCGCGCTGTCGCAGCCGTTCGACATCGCCGGCCACACGCTTTTCACGTCGTGCTCCATCGGCGTCAGCGTCTTCCCCGACGACGCCGCCGATGAGCGCGCGCTGATGAGAAACGCAGACGTCGCCATGTACCACGCCAAGGAGCGCGGCCGCAGCAACTACCAGTTCTTTTCGCCCGACATGAACACCCGCGCCGTGGAGCGACTCACCCTGGAGACCGCGCTGCGCCTCGCGCTGGAGCGCGAAGAATTCCTGCTGTATTACCAGCCGCAGCTCGATATCCGCAGTGGCCGTATCGTCGGCATGGAAGCGCTGATCCGCTGGCAGCACCCGGCCTGGGGTCTGCTCTCCCCGGACAGGTTCATCCCGGTTGCAGAGGAAAGCGGACTGATCGAGCCGTTGGGAGAATGGATCCTGCTCACTGCCTGCACTCAGGCGCGAGAATGGCAGCTTGCTGGGTGGCCTGCGCTCAAGGTCGCAGTGAACATCTCGGCGCGCCAGCTGCGGCACCCGTTCGAGTTCTCCCGCAAGGTGCAAGAGGTGATCGCGCAAGTGGGCCTGGATCCGGCGCTGCTCGAGCTGGAGATGACCGAGACGCTGTTGATGCAAAACGTCGAGGAAAACATCGCGGCGCTCAGCGAGCTCGGCAGGCGGCAGGTCCGCATCGCAGTGGACGACTTCGGGACCGGCTATTCGAGCTTGAGCTACATCAAGCAGCTGCCGGTCGACACGCTCAAGATCGATCGCTCCTTCACCCGCAACCTGCCGGACGACCACGAGGGCCTCGCCATCGTGCAGGCCACAGTGCTGATGGGCCACAAGCTGGGGCTTCGGATCACGGCCGAAGGGGTCGAGACGCGGGAGCAGCTCGCCGCGCTGCGTCGAATGCGGTGCGACGAATACCAAGGCTACTTGTTCAGCAAGCCGCTGCCGGCGCAGCAGATCGGTGAGTTGCTGCGGGCGCAGCCTGCGCGTCCGGTCAGTGCGACAGCTCGCGCATCCCGGCCTCGAGCCCGGCAAGCGTGAGCGGAAACATGCGGGTATCCATCAGCTCGCGCACCATACCGATCGAATCGTAGTAGCTCCAGCGGTCCTCCGGTTGAGGGTTAAGCCAGATAGCGTGGCCGTAGACGTCCAACAGGCGCTTCAGCCAGACTGTTCCGGGCTCTGCGTTGTTGTGCTCGACTGAGCCGCCCGGATACGCGATCTCATAGGGGCTCATCGTCGCATCGCCGACCAGCACCAGCTTGTAGTCGTGGCCATAGGTGTGCATCAGGTCCCACACGCGGATCTTTTCGCTGTGACGGCGCCGGTTGTCCTTCCAAACCGACTCGTAGAGGAAGTTGTGGAAGTAGAAGTACTCCAGGTGCTTGAACTCGGTGCGCGTCGCGGAGAACAGCTCCTCGCAAACACGCACGTGGTCGTCCATCGAGCCGCCCACATCGAGGAACAGCAACACCTTCACCGCGTTGTGCCGTTCCGGGATCATCTTCAAATCCAGCCAGCCTGCATTTCTGGCGGTGGACCGGATCGTGTCGTCCAGATCCAGCTCCTCGGGAGCGCCGTCGCGCGCGAAGCGACGTAGCCGCCGCAGCGCGAGCTTGATGTTGCGCGTTCCCAACTCCACCGAGTCGTCCAGATTACGGTACTCGCGTTGGTCCCAGACTTTGACGGCACTGCGGTTGCGCGACCCCTGCTGGCCGATGCGCACACCCTCCGGGTTGTAGCCATAGGCGCCAAAGGGCGAGGTCCCAGCGGTCCCGATCCATTTGGAGCCACCCTGATGCCGACCGCGCTGCTCCTCCAACCGCTTGCGCAACGCTTCCATCAGCTTCTCCCAGCCGCCCAGCGCCTGGATCATCGCCTTCTCCTCATCGGACAGCAGCAGCTCCGCATTCCGACGCAACCATTCCTCGGGAATCTGCGCCAGCACGTCGGCAGGCAAGTAGGCGATGCCTTTGAAATACGCGGCAAAAACGCGATCGTAGCGGTCGAACTGCGTCTCGTCCTTTACCAGACAGACGCGCGCCAGGTAGTAGAACTCGTCCAAGCTGCCGCCGATGAGATGGCTGCGCAACGCTTCCAGCAGCGTCAGGAACTCCTTGATGGTGACCGGGAGGCCGCCTTCCTTCAGCTTGAAAAAAAACTCGGTCAGCACGTGGGACGGAAAGACCGGTCGAATGCAGCCAAACGCCGCTTCAGGTTCGCGTGCGACGTGACATGAACACGAGCCGCTCGAACAAATGCACGTCCTGCTCGTTCTTGAGCAACGCGCCGGCAAGCGGCGGCATGATCTTGTGCTGGTCGCGCGAGTGCAGGACCTCAGGCGCGATGTCCTCGGCCATCAGCAGCTTGAGCCAGTCCAGCAGCTCGGACGTCGACGGCTTCTTTTTCAGGCCGGGAACGTCGCGGATTTCAAAGAACGCCTCCAGCGCCTCGCGCAGCAGACTCTTCTTCAGGCCGGGGAAGTGCACGTCGACGATCCGCGTCATCGTATCCTTGTCCGGGAACTTGATGTAATGGAAGAAGCAGCGGCGCAGGAACGCGTCCGGAAGCTCCTTCTCGTTGTTGCTGGTGATGATGATCGTGGGGCGGTGCGTGGCGCAAACCAGCTGCCGCGTTTCGTATACGTAGAACTCCATCCGATCCAGCTCCCGCAGCAGGTCGTTGGGGAATTCGATATCGGCCTTGTCGATCTCGTCGATCAGCACCACGGCCGGCGAATCGGCTTCAAACGCGTCCCAGAGCGGACCGCGCTTGATGTAG
>JBGPPC010000054.1:0-17244 GCA_041488355.1 Gammaproteobacteria bacterium | reverse complement strand
CCCCAGGAGAGCACCGCTAGCAGGGTGCTATGCTGCCCCGCATGCACTTCATCCCGGCAGCCTGCAGCCTGGAGGAACTATCTGGCGGTGGCCTGCGGTTGCGGTTGACCGCGACTACGGGCGAGGGCGTGAACGTGGTCATACATGACGTCGCCAAGCATCGTGCTGGACCATAACTGGCCGAGTGGTAAGGTTGAACTTCTGTCCATAGGGGAAACGCCATGCGCGCGGGTAAAGGCCAGCGGCGGCTGCTGATGGCGTACGCGGTCGTCGTGTTGCTTCTGCTGCTCTTTCCTCCGTATGTGCAGGAAGATCATCTGGGCGCAAGGACTTCGCTCGGACACGGCTTCATCTTCTCGCCGCCGACCTGGAGCGGCGGCACTCGGCGCGCCGGCACGATAGACGGTAGCGTCCTAGCTCTCCATTTGGCCGGTGTGAGCCTGATCGCTGGCGCGCTATTGGGTACTCCTGAAGGCACGATACTGAACGGCGTCGCCATCATTGCCTTCTTCGGTGGAGTTACCCTGTCCTGGGGACGGTAGTGCTGACGGTATAGACCGCGGGCGTCGTACTGCGATGCTCTTCCGTCCATATGGTTACAGCCCCAGTCGACCTGCTTGCGCGCTACCTTGAACGGCTTCTGACGGCGTCCAGCTAGGTTCGCCACGAACGATCTATAGGTTCCTCCCTGGTGGGACGTGTGGTCTTCGAACACCGTACCGCTAGAGGCGCACTTCCCAGTCTTGGCTCGACGGATGTGGGCGCGGCGTGACCGTGCAAATTGATCTGACCACAAGGGAGAAGAAGGAAGACGCGCACTGCTAACAGAGGGCAGCATGGAAGCCGATGATCGTCCGGAAGAGAGTCAGCTAGAGACCATCCGGTCCTGGCCCGATACCGATCACCCAGGGCTGATGGAATACGTTGAATCGCTCTGGCGAATGGGCGAGTGGGGCTGGAAGCAACAGAGGAACCCCTTTACCGGCCGGGTCGCCTCGCGGACTTATCAAATGTCGACCGGCGGCTGGCCTGGGAACAAAGACATCATCGCCGCGTTAGAAGCCAACCGTTCCTTCTGGGAGCAATGCTGGGTCTCGTACCGCGTTGGCGGGCACTACGAGTTCAAGGTGAAGACGGCCGCGACTGACTGACGCCGACGAAGGGGCAAACCCCGGCTGGGAGTGATGAAGGAGTTACAATGGACACGGCTGTGTGCGCGTGCCACAGGAAACGTCTGACGGCCTTGCACGAATGAAGGAGATGACAATGGGTATCAGCAGCATCGCGGAGATCCTCGCGGAGATCGGGGCTGGCCGCATGGTCGTCCTGGTGGACGAAGAAGACCGCGAGAACGAAGGCGACCTGCTGATGGCTGCCGAGTTCGTCACACCCGAGACGATCAACTTCATGGCCAAGCACGGGCGCGGGCTCATCTGCCTGACTCTGACGGAGGAACGCTGCCGTCAGCTCGATCTGGCGTTAATGGTGGTCAGCAACCGCTCCCAGCTCGGCACCAACTTCACGGTGTCCATCGAAGCGGCGCGCGGTGTTACAACCGGCATCTCGGCCGCCGATCGGGCTCGGACCGTGCAGGCGGCGGTGAAGCGTGAAGCGCGCCCCGAAGACGTCGTGCAGCCCGGGCACGTGTTCCCTTTGATGGCCCACAAGGGCGGCGTGCTGGTGCGCGCCGGACATACTGAGGCAGGCTGCGACTTGGCTCAGCTCGCGGGGCTGGTCCCAGCTGCCGTGATCTGCGAGGTGCTACGCGAGGACGGCGAGATGGCGCGCCTGCCCGACCTGCTCGAGTTCGCCGAGCGCCATGGCCTCAAGGTCGGGACCATCGCCGATCTGATCCACTATCGCAGCCGTACCGAATCGCTAGTAACCCGAGTGGCGGAACGCCCGTTGGAAACGCCCTACGGTCGCTTCCGTATCGTCGCGTACTCTGACCTCATCGCGAGTGAGGTGCACCTGGCGCTGGTAAACGGAGACGTGACTCCAGGCAAGGAAATTCTGGTGCGCGTACACGAGCCGCTGTCGGTTATGGACCTGTTGGACGCCGCCAGCCACGCCCATTCGTGGAACCTGAACGAGGCATTGCGCACCATCGCCGCCGCCGGCAGCGGGGTCATCGTCCTGCTCCATCGTAGCGAGACCGGAGAGGCTCTGCTGTCGCGCCTGGAAACAACGCAGTCCGAGCCGGTCGCGCTACCGAAGATGGATCTGCGCACTTACGGCATCGGTGCGCAGATCCTCAAAGATCTCGGCGTTACCAAGATGAAGCTGATGGCTATGCCGCGCAAGATGCCGAGCATGGCCGGCTTCGATCTCGAGGTGACCGGCTACCTCTTGCCCGAGCGGGCCCGCGCCGCCGGCACCGTGACCGCGCTCGAACGCAAGCGGGAGAGATAGATTGGCCCGCTACGACGACATCCTGGAACTGGAGCCCCGCTTTGACGGCCGTGGACTGCGGGTTGGCGTCGTCATGAGCCGCTTCAACATCGACGTCGCCGAAGGGTTGCTCGGCGCGTGCACCGAAGAGTTGCGCAAGCACAACGTCCGCTCGGAGGACATGCTGCTGGTGACCGTCCCTGGGGCTCTCGAGGTGCCGTTGGCGCTGCGCAAGCTGGCGAGCAGCGGACGCTTCGACGCGCTGGTTGCCCTGGGTGCGGTGATCCGCGGCGAGACCTATCATTTCGAGTTGGTGGCCAACCAATCTGCCGCCGGCATTGCGGCCGTCCAACTGCAGACCGGCATTCCGGTCGCCAACGGTATCCTGACCACCGACGACGACGATCAGGCCTTGGCCCGCATGAGCGTCAAAGGAGCTGAGGTCGCGCGCGTCGCGCTCGAGATGGCGAACCTGCTCAAGCAGCTCGATGAGCAGCGCTGAGATCGCGCCCCCGCGCAGCCAACCGGCCAGTAGAGGCAGCCGCCGGCGCGCGCGCGAGCTCGCCTTGCAGGCGCTCTACCAGTGGTTGCTCAACGGGGACGAGGCCGACGCGTTATGCGTTCAGGTGGCGGAGAACAAGGACTACGCGCGCGCCGACGCCGGCTACTTCCAATTGCTCGCGCGGGGCGTGATCGAGCGTGCCGGCGAGCTGCACGCCGCGCTTCAGCCCTTCCTGGATCGCCCGGTGCAGCAGCTGAGCCCGATCGAACATGCGCTGCTGCTGGTCGGGGCTTACGAGCTGATGTATGCCCCGGAGGTGCCGTACCGAGTCGCGATCAACGAAGCGGTGGAACTGGCCAAAGCCTACGGCGGTACCGATGGGCACAAATACGTGAATGGCGTGCTGGACAAGCTTGCTTCCCAGGCCCGGCAGGCGGAGACCAAGAGATGAGTCAGACTAGAAATAGAAAACGGGAGGAGACGCGAGATGGCTGAAGCGGTGAAGAAACTGACTATCTTCGATTTGCAGGCGAAGGCGGAGCGAGGGGAGAAAATCTTTCAGGTCACTGCGGTGGACTATCCCACCGCGCAACTGGTCGACCGCTCGGGCGTCGATTGCATCCTGGTCGGCGACTCGTTGGGTATGACCGCCCTCGGCTATACCGGTACCGTCCCGGTGACGATGGATGAAATGATCCACCACGCGAAGGCCATCACCCGCGCGGTGAAGCGCGCCATCGTGGTGGGCGATCTGCCGCTCGGCGCCTATCATGCGTCGACTGCGGATGCGATCAATAACGCGATGCGCATGCTCAAGGAGGGCGGTACCGACGTCGTGAAGATCGAAGGCGGCGAGGACTTCGCCGAAACCGCTGCGGCGGTCGTGCGCGCGGGAATTCCGGTCATGGGCCATATCGGATTGACGCCGCAGCTGGTCTCTAAGCTGGGTGGCTTCAAGGTGCAGGGCAAGGATGCGGCGACCGGCGTGCAGCTGTTGAAGGACGCGCTGTCGATGCAAAAGGCGGGCTGCTTCGCCATCGTGCTGGAAGCGATCCCCGATCGCGTGGCGCAGATCATCACCGAACGCTTGCACATTCCGACCATCGGCATCGGTGCCGGTCCCCACTGCGATGGCCAGAACCTGGTCCTGCACGACATGATCGGCTTGTTCGACCGCTTCACGCCCAAGTTCGTCAAGCGCTATGCGAACTGCTGGGAAGTGATCAGCAAGGCGCTGGTGGATTTTCAGGAAGACGTGCGCAAGGGCGAGTTCCCCAAGGCGGAGCATAGCTTCACGATGAAGGAAGAGGAGTATCAGGCGCTGATGCAGCACCTGCCGAAAGGCTGAGTTGAACGAGTTCGAGATCATCCGGCGCTACTTCAGCCCGCCCACCGACCACACGGTTCTGGCCGGCGGCGACGATGCGGCCCTGATCGCCGTTACGCCCGGAATGGAGTTGGCGATTTCCGCGGACGCGTTGGTCGCCGGCCGCCACTTCTTCGAGGACGCCGAGCCCTACGACGTCGGCTACAAGTCCATGGCCGTCAACCTGTCCGACATGGCGGCGATGGGTGCGCGGCCGCGCTGGGCGACTCTGTGTCTAACCCTGCCTGTAGCGGACGCGCGCTGGCTGGAACAGTTCTCTTGTGGCTTCCTCGATCTCTCTCGCGAACATCTAGTAGATCTGATCGGCGGCGACACGACGCGCGGGCCGCTGGCCGTCTGCGTGCAGATCATGGGCGAAGTGAGTCCGGGAAAAGCGCTGCGGCGTTCGGGCGCGCGGCCTGGAGACGAGCTCTGGGTGTCCGGCCACGTGGGCGATGCGGCGCTCGCTCTGGCCTGGTTGCGCGGCGATTTTGAGCTGCAGGCGCAAGAGCAGAGCCAGACGATGAAGCGACTCAATCGGCCGCAACCGCGCGTGGCACTAGGCCAGGGGTTGATCGGGCTGGCCACGAGCGCGATCGACGTCTCCGACGGGCTGGTCGCCGACCTGGGCCACATCGCAGACGCCTCCGGTGTGCGCGCGGTCATCGAGTGGGAGTCGGTGCCTCTGTCCGCGGTGGCGGAGCGTTACCGTGGGCATCCGCTGATACCGCGCTGCGCGCTCGCCGGTGGCGACGACTACGAGCTGGCGTTCACGAGCCCACCCGGCGTGGGGCCGGACATGGACTTGCTCGCGGGGCGCGTCGGCGTCGCCTTGACGCGCGTCGGGCACATCGAGGCGGGGGCCGGGGTGTCGGTGCTGGATCACGCTGGCAAGACCCTGGTCCTCGCGGAGACTGGATTTGATCATTTCCGCTAGGTTCGTGACTCGACCCAACCTGCGGTTTCTGTTCGGTCATCCGGCTCACTTCGTCGCGTTAGGTTTTGGCGCCGGTCTCGCGCCGGTCGCACCCGGCACCTTCGGGACGCTCCTGGCGCTGCCGCTGTTCTGGCTGCTCAGTGCGCATTTGAATCCAGCCGGGTTGCTCATCGTGCTGGGGACCATGTACATAGGCGGCGTCTGGGTCTGCGACCGCACCGGCCGGGATCTCGGCGTCCAAGACCACAGGTCGATCGTGTGGGACGAGGTCGTGGCGTTTCTCTTCGTGCTGTTCTTCACACCCCCAACCCCGGTGTGGCAGGCGGCTGCCTTCGCGCTGTTCCGCTTCTTCGATATCGTCAAGCCGGGTCCCATCCGCTACGTCGAAGCGAGGTTCGGTGGCGGATTCGGCGTGATGATCGACGACCTGGCGGCAGCTTTTTTCACCCTCCTCCTGCTCAGCGCCTTCAAGCTGCTGGCGCCGGCGATCGGAGACTGGCTTGGATTCGGAACTGTATAGGCTGGCCGTCGAGGCCGGCCGGGTCCTGCTGGCGAGTGGCCGGATGTTGGTCACCGCGGAGTCGTGCACCGGCGGCTGGGTCGCCGAAGCGATGACCATGGTGCCGGGCAGCTCGCAGTGGTTCGAGCGCGGCTTCATCACCTATACCAACCTGGCCAAGCACGAGATGCTGGGCGTCCAGGTCGCCACGCTGGAACTCCACGGCGCGGTCTCGGAGCCGACGGTACGCGAGATGGTAGCCGGTGCGCTGGCGCACAGCCCGGGCGATGTCGCGTTGGCGGTCTCGGGGGTAGCCGGACCCAATGGTGGCACCGCGGCGAAACCCGTCGGGATGGTGTGTCTGGCGTGGGGCCTGCGCGGCGGGGAGCCGGTCGCCGTGACGCGGCACTTTCCCGGCGATCGCGAAGTTGTGCGCCGATATTCGGTGATTGCGGCGCTCGAGGGCTTGATCAAAACGCTGCAGGCTCACCCGGCGAGCTAGTCGCTGGTCGAAACTCGATGGTGGGTCCCGGAGCCCCAGGCCGCGCTCGCACAGGTTGTTCCGAGCCTCCTTTGGCGCGAGCCGCGGTTCCGTCGGCCCGTTCACGTTCTTTATGGGAGAATACGATGCTCATCGAAAAGGAAATCGCCGACATCATGGACGACAACAAGCGCAAGGCCCTGCAGGCGGCCCTGTCTCAGATCGAGAAGCAGTTCGGCAAGGGTTCGATCATGCGCCTGGGCGAGCACGAAGTGTCGCAAGACATCCAGGTGGTGTCGACCGGCTCGCTCGGCCTGGATATCGCGCTCGGCGTCGGTGGCCTACCGCGCGGCAGGGTCGTCGAGATCTACGGGCCCGAGTCCTCGGGTAAGACGACCCTCACATTGTCGGTTATCGCGCAGATGCAGAAGCAGGGTGGCACCGCCGCGTTCATCGACGCCGAGCACGCGCTGGACCCGCAATACGCGCGCAAGTTGGGCTTGAAAGTGGAGGAGTTGCTCATCTCGCAACCGGACAACGGCGAGCAGGCTCTCGAGATCGCCGACATGCTGGTGCGCTCGGGTTCGGTCGACGTGGTGGTGATCGACTCGGTGGCCGCGCTCACGCCCAAGGCCGAGATCGAGGGCGAGATGGGCGAGCCGCAGATGGGGCTGCAGGCGCGGCTCATGTCTCAGGCTCTGCGCAAGCTGACCGCCAACATCAAGCGCTCCAACACGCTGGTCGTGTTCATCAACCAGATCCGCATGAAGATCGGGGTGATGTTCGGCAATCCCGAAACCACCACCGGCGGAAACGCGCTTAAGTTCTATGCTTCAGTGCGGCTCGACATCCGCCGGATCGGTTCGATCAAGAAGGGCGACGAAGTGATCGGCAGCGAGACACGCGTCAAAGTGGTGAAGAACAAGGTGGCGCCGCCGTTCAAGCAGGCCGACTTCGACATCCTCTACGGTGATGGCATCTCGCGCGAAGGCGAGATGGTCGACCTGGGTGTGCTGCACAAAGTGGTCGAGAAATCCGGTGCCTGGTACAGCTACGGAGCCGACCGCATCGGCCAGGGCAAAGACAACGCCCGCGAGTTCCTCAAGGAGCACCCGGAGCTCGCCGCCGAGATCGAATCCAAGATCCGGGTCGCCGCAGGCGTTAACGAGGATGCGCCGGCTCTGGCCGAGGAGCACTAGGACGCCACGCCAAAGGACTGACCGCGCAGCCCACGAGGGGACCGCGAAGCCGTCCGACGCCGCGCACCCGGGCCGCGGCTCGATTGAACAGTCCGCCTCGCTACGCGCCCGCGCTCTGCGGCTCCTTTCTCGTCGCGAGCATTCGCGGCAGGAGTTGGTGCGCAAGCTTGGACCAGCAGATCCTGATGCGCTGACGGCGTTGCTCGACGAGTTACAGGCGCGGGGATGGTTGTCGGAGCAGCGCGTCGCCGATCAGCTGTTGCGTGCTGCAACTGGGCGTTTCGGCGTCCGCAAGGTGATGCAGCAGCTCGCCCAGAAGGGCGTGAGCCAGGACGTGATGGCGCAAGCGCGCGAACGGGTGCGCGAGAACGAACTGGACAGCGCGCGCGCTGTTTGGCTCAAGCGCTTTGGGAAGGCACCTGCAAGCCTGCGCGAGCGGGCGCGTCAGGCGCGCTTCCTCGAGCAACGCGGGTTCGAGCCGGAAGTGATCCGGAAGGTGCTGAGTGTCGACCTCGAACCGTGATGCCGCAGCCGATGATTTTGATGGCAGCTAAGGTTTGATCGATGAAAAGCAGTGAAATCCGGACCCGGTTCCTGCAGTACTTCGAGCGCAACGGCCACGCCATCGTGCCATCGAGTCCGCTCGTCCCCGCCAACGATCCCACGCTCCTGTTCACCAACGCCGGCATGGTGCAGTTCAAGGACGTGTTCCTCGGGCTCGACAAGCGCCCGTACGTGCGCGCCACGACGGCTCAGCGCTGCCTGCGCGCGGGTGGCAAGCACAACGACCTGGAGAACGTAGGTTACACGGCACGCCACCACACTTTCTTCGAGATGCTGGGGAACTTCAGCTTCGGCGACTATTTCAAGCGCGATGCGATTGTCTTCGCTTGGGATCTCCTGACCAAGGAGTACGGGCTGGATCCCAACCGGATGTGGGTTTCGGTTTACCAGACCGACGACGAGGCCTACGACGTCTGGACTCGGGATATCAAGGTTCCGCGCGAGCGCGTGGTTCGCATCGGCGACAAGCCGGGCGGTCCGAAATTCCAGAGCGACAACTTCTGGCAGATGGGCGATACCGGCCCCTGTGGCCCTTGCACCGAGGTGTTCTGGGACCATGGTCCGGGCATCCCGGGTGGGCCTCCGGGATCCGCGGACGCGGATGGCGACCGCTACGTCGAGATCTGGAATCTGGTTTTCATGCAGTTCAATCGCGACGAGTCGGGCACGCTGCATCCTTTGCCCAAGCCGTCGGTGGACACCGGGATGGGGTTGGAGCGTATCGCCGCAGTGCTGCAGGGCGTGCATAGCAACTACGAGATCGACCTGTTCCAGGACCTGATCAAGGCGGCCGCGCGTGTAACCGGCGCAAAGGATCTCGCGAGCAACTCCTTGAAGGTCATCGCCGACCACATCCGCGCCTGCAGCTTCCTGATCGCCGACGGCGTGATTCCCGGCAACGAAGGGCGTGGCTACGTGTTGCGCCGGATTGTCCGCCGCGCCATACGGCACGGTTACAAGCTCGGCCAGAAGCAGCCCTTCTTTTATCTGCTGGTCGAAGACTTGGCGCGGGTCATGGGGGAGGCCTACCCGGAACTGCTTGCGTCCAAGGGTCGCGTGGCGGCGGTGCTCAAGCAGGAGGAAGAGCGTTTCGCCGACACCCTCGAACACGGCATGCAGGTGCTGGAGGCCGCGCTGCACCGCGAGGACCGCATGCTGGACGGAGAAACGGTGTTCAAGCTGTACGACACTTACGGTTTCCCTGTCGACTTGACGGCGGACATCGCGCGCGAGCGCGGCATCCAGGTCGACTTCGCTGGCTTCGAAGCTGAGATGCAGCAGCAGCGCGAGCGCGCGCGCGCCGCCTCCAAGTTCCACGCGCATGCGGGCATGGAGTACAAGGGGCAGGCCACCGAGTTTCACGGCTACGAGTCGGTCAAGCTCGATGCGACCATCGTTGCGCTGTACCTGGACGGGGTTGCGGCCGACCGGCTGTCGCAGGGCCAGCGCGGTGTCGTAGTCCTCGACAAGACTCCGTTTTATGCCGAGTCCGGCGGACAGGTCGGCGATCGCGGCGTCCTAGTGCGTCACAGCATGCCGCTCTCGACGTTCAGCGTCGACGATACTCAGAAGATCCAAGCCGAGGTGTTCGGGCATCGGGGCAGCGTCACGAACGGCGAGTTCCGCATCGGCGACACCGTTAGCGCACAGGTCGACGCGCGACTGCGCGAGGCCACCATGTTCAACCACTCCGCGACTCACTTGATGCACGCGGCGCTGCGCCAGGTGCTCGGCCGCCATGTGCAGCAGAAAGGTTCGCTGGTCGATGAGTTCAAGACCCGCTTCGACTTCTCGCACGACAAGGCGCTGATACCGGAGGAGATCCGCGAGATCGAGAAGCTGGTCAACGACGAAGTCCGACGCAATCTCGCAGTCGAAGCGCGACTGATGAAGTACGATCAGGCTATCAAGGCGGGAGCGATGGCGCTGTTCGGGGAGAAATACGGCGACGACGTGCGCGTTATCGGAATGGGTGAGTTCTCAACCGAATTGTGCGGCGGTACGCACGTACGCCGCACCGGCGATATTGGCTTTTTCAAGATCGTCTCGCAGTCGCCGGTTGCGGCGGGCATCCGGCGCGTTGAAGCAATGACTGCGGCTGGCGCACTGAAGTGGGTGCAGGATCAGAATGCGCAGGTGGAGGGTGTGGCGGAGATGCTGAAAGTACAGCCTGGCGAGGTCGGTGCGCGCTTGCACCAGATCATGGACAACGTGCGCGCGCTCGAAAAGGAGCTCGGCCGCTTGAAGTCGAAGCTCGCCGTGAGCCAGGGGGACGATCTGGCGGATCAAGCTGTACCGGTAGGCAACGCCAAGGTCCTGGCCGCAGCGCTGGACGGTGCGGATGCGAAGAGCCTGCGCGAGACGATAGACAAGCTCAAGGACAAACTAGGCAGCGCGGCTATCGTCCTGGGTTCGGTCGAGTCAGGCAAAGTGACCCTCATTGCCGGTGTGACGAGCGATCTGACCGGGAAGCTCAAGGCAGGCGAACTGGTCAACTTCGTGGCCCAGCAGGTCGGCGGGAAAGGCGGGGGGCGTCCGGACTTGGCCCAGGCCGGTGGCACTGAACCCGGCAAGTTGCCGGCTGCGCTGAAATCTGTCACCGGCTGGGTCCAGGAACGGATCTAAGCGCTGCTAGGCCGGCTCCCCGATAAAGTTGGCCCAGCGCATGGCTTCTACCTGAAGCCCGATGACGCGGCCGTGCTCCAGGCCGGGCACACGATTCAGTGCGCGCTCGATAGTAGCCAGGTCTGCCATCTCCAGCGCTTCGACCAAAGCCAGCAGCGTACCTAGCTCGCCCTCGCGCGCCAGCAGCGCAGAGCGCACGTCGCCTGCCACCGGCAACGTTTCCAGAATCTTCTGCAGCGGCGAGGCCAGCAGCGCATTCACCAGAGACAACGTGCCGGTGAGGAAGGCCCGCTCCTGCGCCTCCCGGTCCCGGGGGCGCAGAGCCCGTGTTAGAAGTTCCATGAGCTTGCCCCGAGTCGCCGCAAGGATCAGCAGCGGGCTGGGGATCTCGGCGCCGGGCGCACTGCTGACCATATAGACCAGCAGTGGGAGCCAGCGCTGCGGCCGCCGGGCAGTCGGTGCCGCAATCGGATCGCCTGCGGTTACCAGTCGGGCCAGGCGCGACAGGGTCTCCGTCAGCTCGGGGTGCTCCGCCAGCACCGCGTCGATGCCTTCCTGTCCATCGCCCAGCAGCAGGTGCAGCAGGCGCATGAGTGCCGCCTCGGAGCGCGAGAGCCGGCGTCCCGTGACCGCATAGGGCCGCGCGAAGTAATAACCCTGGAACAGCTCGTACCCGAGGGCCAGGCAACGTTGCGCCAGCTCCCGGCTATCCACTTTCTCGGCCAAGAGCTTGCGGCCCCGCGGCTGCAGGCGTCCGGTGACGTTCTGCAGCGCTTCGGGGGTCAGGCGCTGGACGTCGACCTTCACGATGTCCACCACGTCCAGCAGGTCCGTGAACTCGCGTTCGTGCCCGACGAAGTCATCCAACGCCAGCGTGAAACCCATCTGCTTGAGGTCGATGCAGCGATTGATCAGCGCGCTGTTGACCGTCACGGTCTCCAATATCTCGAGCACAACTTTGGCGCGCGGGAGCAACTCGATCACATCGCTCATCAGAAGCGCAGCGTTGAGATTGATGTAACCGGGATGCTTACCCAGCACCGCTTCGACGCCCAGTTCGGTGAAAGCGTGGTGAATCACCGTGTGGCTCGCGACGACGTCGTCATCATTGCCGATCTTGGCGCCGTCGAAGCGGCCGGAGCGGAACAGCAGCTCGTACGCCGCTAGATTCTGCCCCCGGTCGAGAATCGGCTGCCTCCAGAGGAACAGCTCCCGGGTGGATACGTCGGTCATCGGATGAGGACTCGCGCGTACGACTCGCGCGGGCTAGAAAGGCAATGCCACGCCGGGCAGTTCGGCTCCCAGGACACGCCGGAAATCATCCTGGATCCGCTTGAGCGCTTTCGCATCGTCGCCCTCGAAGCGCAACACCACCACCGGCGTCGTGTTGGAAGCGCGCGCCAGCCCGAAACCATCCGCATATTCGACGCGCAAACCGTCGACGGTGATGACCTCGCGCGCGTGCTCGAAGCGAGCGGTCTTTTGCAGTTTGGCGATCAAAGCGTAGTTCTCGCCTTCTTTCAGCTTGATCTGCAGCTCGGGCGTGTTCACCGAATCGGGCAACTTGGCGAACTCGGCATCGGAGTCGCGCACTCCGCTCAGATACTCGAGCAGACGGGCGCCGGCGTACATGCCGTCGTCGAATCCGTACCAGCGCTCCTTGAAAAAGATATGACCGCTCATCTCTCCGGCCAACAACGCGCCGGTCGACTTCATCTTGGCTTTGATCAGCGAATGCCCGGTTTTCCACAGCAGCGGTTCTCCGCCATGGTCGCGTATCCATGAGAACAGGTTGCGCGTGGACTTCACGTCGAAGATGATGCGGGCGCCCGGGTTGCGGGTCAGTACGTCCGCGGCAAACAGCATGAGCTGGCGATCCGGGTAGACGATCTTGCCGGCCTTGGTGACCACGCCCAATCGATCGCCGTCGCCGTCGAACGCGAGCCCCAGCTCCTCGTCGCCATTGCCCAGAGCGGCAATGAGATCGTTGAGGTTTTCAGGTTGCGACGGGTCCGGGTGGTGGTTCGGGAAGCGACCATCCACCTCGCAGAACAGCTCGCGCACCCGGCATCCCAGCCTGCGATAGAGTTGAGGCGCATAGGCTCCGGCCACGCCGTTGCCGCAATCGACCACGATACTCAACGGGCGCTTGAGCTTGATGTCCGATGTGATGCGGTCCAAGTAGGCGCCGGAGATGTCCGTCTGGCTGTAGCCGCCTGCACCGGATACGAAGTCTCCGGATTCGATGCGGTACTTGAGCTTCTGGATTGCCTCTCCGGCCAGCGTCTCGCCGGCTAACATCATCTTCAGGCCGTTGTAGTCTGGCGGGTTGTGGCTCCCAGTGAGCATGACGCCAGAGCCCGTGGCCAGGTGATAGGTTGCGAAGTACAGCATCGGCGTGGCGACCTGGCCGATATCGATCACGTCTACGCCGCTTGCTTGCAGGCCGCGCGCCACAGCCCGCGCGAGCTCGGGGCCGGACAGGCGACCGTCGCGGCCGATCGCCATCCGCGGGCACTGTAGCGCACGCGCCTCGGCGCCGATAGCCCGGCCGATCAGCTCGCAGGCTTCGGACGTGAGAGTCTTGCCCACGACGCCGCGGATGTCGTAGGCCTTGAAGATCTCGGGGGCAATGCTGAGCATGGGATGATCGTGCGGATACGGTGGAAATTATCCCACGTTTGCGCGAGCCGGCCGCGGCGACGCGGGGCTGACCTCTGGCAAGTGAGAGTCGAAAAAACCCAGCAGCCTCTTCGGCAGCCACTCTAGGCGGCCCGGAAAGGACCCTGTCACGAAAGCGGCATGGCCCCCGGCTTCGGGGTACTCGAGCTCTACGTGCGCCGAGACCTCTTCGCTTCGAGGCAAACTCCGGCCGGGTAAAAACGGGTCGTTGCGTGCGTGTATCAGCAGGGTGGGCAACTCGATGTGGCGCAGATCGGGTTTGCTGCTGGCACGGCTCCAGTAGTCGTCGGCGCTCTCGAAGCCGTGCAAAGGTGCGGTGACCAGGTCGTCGAACTGGTAAAGGTCGCGCGCGCGCGCAACCTTCCGGGCGTCATATAGGCCCGGGTATCGCGAGAGCTTCTCGAGGCTTTTCGGTTTGAGCGAGCGCAGGAAATGCCAGGTGTAGACGCGATTGAAGCCGCGGCCAAGACCGTGGCCGGCCACTTGCAAGTCGACTGGGGCGGACACCGCGCTCGCGGCGCGCAGCAACCTCGCCGCTGCCGCGCCCTCGGACGCGAGCCATTTCAACAGCGCGTTGCCGCCGAGCGATACACCGACCGCGAAGTGTGGCGCCGCGCCTGTCGGCGTTGCGAGCCGCTGGAGAATCCAGTGCACCTCGCGGAAATCACCCGAGTGATAGGCCCGCGGCAGGCGGTTGGGCTGCCCGCCACAACCGCGGAAATGCGCAACGACGCCGCGCCAACCGTGTGCGTGCACTGCGTGCATCAAGCTCAGAGCGTAGTGACTGCGCGAGCCTCCTTCGAGGCCGTGAAACAGCACCACCAGGGGCGCTTGGGCTGGACCGTCTACCCAGTCCAGCTCGATGAAGTCGCCGTCTGGCGTGTCCCACTGGGTACGGCGGTACTCGATCTCGGGGAGCCGGGTGAAGAGCGCGCCGTAGATCGTCTGTGCGTGACCGCCCGGCAGCCAGCGCGGTGCCTGATACGGCTTCACGGGTTGGTTGCGATCGCGGCGCCCGCCTGCAGTGCGGAGACCGTGCCGTAGACCCGATCCGGGGTGAGCTGGATCATGCAGTTGAAGTGCCGCAGCGGGCACTCTCGCTGATAGCAGGGACTGCACGGCAGGTCGAGCTTGAGCACGCTGGCGTGTGCCGAGAGCGGCGGCGTGAACGACGGGCTGCTCGACCCATACAACGCGATCAGAGGCAGGTCCAAAGCTGCCGCCACATGCATCAGTCCAGAGTCATTGGATACCACGAGCCGCGCGCAAGAGAGCAGATCCACGGCCTCGTCGAGGCTGGTGCGCCCGCACAGATTGACGCAAACGCCCGCGCCCAAGCTGGCGATTTCCTCGCCGATGCCGCGGTCCTTGGCAGAGCCGATCAGCCAGATTTGCCATCCCCCCGCCGCGAGCTTCCGCGCGAGCTCGGCGAAATACGCGGCAGGCCAGCGCTTGGCCGGACCGTATTCTGCGCCGGGGCAGAACACAGCGACCGGTGCATCATCGATAAGCTCGAACCGACGACGCAGCATTGCGCGCTCGGGCTCGTGCACCGCTAAGCGCGGTGACGGAAGTGGTCGCGCCAATTTAGTCCTTGGCAAATCGGCCAGCGCCGCATAGCGCTCGACCATCAGCGGCAGCGCTTGCTTGTCGAGCCGCCGCGCGTCGTTCAGCAACGGATAGCGGAATTCGCCGACGTAACCGGTGCGTACCCGGATCCCTGCCAAGCGCGGGATCAACGCCGATTTGAATGAGTTTGGCAGGACGATGCTCTGGTCGTAGCCGCGCTGCGCGAGCTGGCGCGCAAGGCGCCAGCGGGCGGCGAGGTTCAGCTCGCCGTGATTGAACGGGCTCGCGATGGCTCGCGACAGCTCCGGCATCCGCTGCACCAGCGGCAGCGTCCAGGACGGTGCCAGGACGTCGAGCTCGAGCTCCGGGTGCCGTTCGCGCAACCGTCGCAGCAGGGGTTGGGCGAGCACCGTGTCACCGATCCACGACGGCCCGATTACGAGAATCTTGTACACGGCCATCTAGCCGTACCGACAAGTAGCGCAGGGCAAACCGCAGCCTCGCCGGCTTCTAATGCCGTCCCGGGCGCGCGCCACCCTTGAGAACGTAGAGCGTGCCGCAGTACGGACACAGCGCCTCGCCGGTCTTTTCGATCGGCAGGAACACGCGCGGATGCGCGTTCCACAGCACCTGCGAGGGCGTGGGGCAATGCAGCGGCAGATCCGCCGCCGTCACTTCGATGCGGCGCTGTGTATTCACATACTTGGTCTGTTCCATGCCCATGAGCTAAATGTGAGTGAGCCAGTGGCGGTACTTTTCGGCGCGCCCGCTGACCACATCGAAGAACATGGACTGTAGTTTCTCCGTGATGGGGCCGCGCTGGCCCGAACCGATGGCGCGGCTGTCGAGCTCGCGGATGGGTGTGACTTCGGCCGCCGTGCCGGTGAAGAATGCTTCATCGGCGATGTACACGTAGTCGCGCGTGATGCGCTTTGCCTGAACCTCGAGTCCGATATCGCGCGCCATCGTGATCACCGCGTCGCGCGTCACACCGATCAGTGCGGAAGTCAATTCGGGCTCGTACAGTTTACCGTTCTTGACGATAAACAGATTCTCGCCCGAGCCTTCGGCGACGTATCCGTCGACATCCAGCAGCAGGGCTTCGTCGTAGCCGTGCTCGAGGGCCTCCTGGTTGGCCAGGATAGAGTTGGCATAAGTGCCAGAGAACTTGGCACGGCACATGGTCACATTGATGTGATGGCGCGCATAGGACGAAGTCTTGACCCGGATGCCTTTCTCGATGCCATCGGCGCCCAGATATGCGCCCCACGGCCACGCCGCGATGGCCACGTGCACCTGCGCGCCCTTGGGCGATACGCCCATCTTCTCGGAGCCGTAGAAGGCGATCGGCCGCACGTAGCAGGCCTCTAGCTGGTTCGCTCGCACCACCTCTTTCTGCGCTTCGACCAGTGTGCGCTTGTCGTAGGGCATCTTCATCATGAAAATGTGCGCCGAGTTGAACAGCCGCTCGGTGTGCTCCTGGAGCCGGAAGATCGCGGTGCCACGGGCGGTCTTGTAGGCGCGCAAGCCCTCGAATACCGCCAGCCCGTAGTGCAGCGAGTGAGTCAGTACGTGGGTGGTGGCTTGGCGCCAGGGCACAAGTTTGCCGTCGTACCATATCTGGCCGTCGCGGTCTGCCATGGACATAATCTTGATCTCCGTCGCGAAACCCCTATTCTAGCGTAGCCCGTAGCATTTACCTCGCGGCCAGCGTGCGGTACGCTGTGCTCTGGCGCTTTCTTGCTCGAGTGTGGTATGACAGTTCGAATCGACGTGATCTCCGACGTGGTATGTCCCTGGTGCTACATAGGCAAGCGCCGGCTGGCAAAGGCGCTCGAGCTGTTCCGCGGCAGCGCTGGCGAAACGCCGGAACTCGAAGTAGTGTGGCACCCGTTTCAGCTCAACCCGCAGTTACCCCTGCAGGGGATAGCGCGCAGCGAGTACCTCGCCCGTAAATTCGGCTCGCGTGCAGAGGACATCTACGCTCGGGTGACCGGGGTTGGGCGCAGTCTCGGCATCGACTTCGCTTTCGAACGCATCGTGCGCCAGCCCAACACGGCGCCGGCTCATCAACTAATCGGGCTGGCGCAGTTGCACGGGAGGCAGGACGAGATGGTTGAGTCCCTGTTCCGCGGCTACTTCCTGGAGGGAGTAGACCTGACGCAAACCGACGACTTGGTTGAGCTGGCACGCCGGGCGCGTCTCGAGGACGGGGCAGCGCGAGCGTGCCTGGACGATGACGCGCAGCGGCAGGCGGTGCTCGCCGAAGACGAGCAAGCGCGCGCGCTGGGGGTGAGCGGCGTGCCGTTCTTCATCTTCGACCAGCGGCTTACGATCTCGGGAGCCCAAGAGCCCCAGGTTCTGTTGCGCGCGCTGAGGGAAGCGGCATGCCGGGCCGGTCTCGAGGACGGGGCAGCGCGAGCGTGCCT
>JBGPPC010000053.1:0-17280 GCA_041488355.1 Gammaproteobacteria bacterium | reverse complement strand
ATACCCTCACATCGGGCCGGTGCTGCCTGCTATGGGATACAACTCGGCACAGTTACAAGCGCTCCAGGCGACCATTAACGGCGCTGCCGCGGACGTTGTGGTGGCGGCGACACCGTTGGACCTTGCGCATCTCATCCGAGTGAACAAGTGCGTGGTGCGCGTGCGCTACGAGTTCGCCGAGGCGGGCGAGCCCATGCTCGGTTCCCTGGTGGATGAGTTCTTGGCCCGCGTTCCGTCAAAGCAAAACCAACCCCTGCAGTGACGTGCGCGCTGTAGCCGTGGAAAGAGTACACCACGTGCTGGTCGATCGGCTAGCTCAGGCGCTCCGCTTCCCCGGACAGTGACAGGAGTTCGGCCCGGACTCGATCGCGTAACGCGACGGCGTCGGCCCATTCGCGACCGCCTGGCCTGATGGGGGCGCCGACGACGACCGCGGCTGCACCGAGACGCGGGAACCAGCTGACATCGCGCAGGATAGAGCGAGCGCCACGGATCCCCACAGGCACCACCGGTAGGCCGATGTGGGCGGCGATCAGAAACGCTCCCAGACGAAACTCCCGCAATCCGGGTTGCCGGTCGAACGTGCCTTCGGGGAAGAATACCGGCGAAGCGCCGCTGCGCGCCACCTGTTCTACGCGCTCGACATCCTCCACGCCTTTTTGGGCGTCGAACCGCTCGACGAAGGCCGCGCCGACGCCCTCCAGGAACAGACGCGGGATGCATTGCTGCGTGAACTCGCGCTTGGCCACGAACACGTAGCGGTGCTCCGATGGGAGCACCACCCCCAGCAGAATGAAATCGACATAGCTCGCGTGGTTGGCTGCCAGAACGTGCGCAGTCCGAGGAAGATTCTCCACTCCCGTTACCGTTACCCCGATGCCAGTCAGCCTGACGAGCAGCTTCGCTGCCCAGTGACAGGTCGTGCGCGCTAGACGGGGCCGGCGCGCTGTGGCAACAATGATCCATACCGGCACGGCAAGGACGAACAGCACCGTCCAGGCGTAACCGGCATACAAGAGAGCCGCGATTCCACGCAGGCTTCGATTCAACTCAGGAAGCAAAGCGCCTAAAGCCAGGCGCACGAACTGCAGCCAGACCGGCGCAGGATGCACGCGCGTTCCACCGTGTTCGTAGTACTCGCGGCTAGCCGCGCGTCTGATCTTACCGCTGGAGGTCTTAAGCACCGTATGAGGCGGCGCCAGCACGACGTCATCGGCCGTCATACCGAGCAGATCCATGGCGGCGGCATTGATCTCATGCATCAAGCGCTCGCGCGCCCGCGGGTCGGTTTCGCGAGTCTCGGCCAAAACCACGAGCCGCTCGGTGCCGCTCACGGGATCGGGATTGCCGAAAACGGCCACGCAGCCGCGTCGGATGCCGGGGATGTTGCCTACCGCCTGCTCCAGGTCATAGGGATGGATATTGCGCCCACCGCGGATTATCACGTCCTTGACGCGACCCGTGATGTACACCTCCCCGCCCACGACATAGCCAGAGTCACCCGAGTCCAGCCAGTCGCCGTGGAACAGCTTGCGCGTCTGCTCAGGGTTGCGGAAATAGCCGCTTGTAGCGGATGGGCCCTTGAATTCGAGCCGGCCCTCGATTCGATCGCCGACTTCCCTGCCGGTGCTGTCCACGATCCGCACCTCGTATCCTGGCAGCTGCCGACCGCAGGAGACTACTCGCAACACCGCCGAGTCTCCCGACTCGGCCGGCACCGCATTGCCGCTTCGGACCAGAGGGTCGCGTTTGATGACATCGATGAGCGCACCGCGGTTCAACGGCGGAAAGGTGAGGCCGACACAGCACTCAGCCAATCCGTACACGGGCATCATCGCTTCCTTGCGCAGCCCATAGGCGGCGAATCGGGTTGCGAAGGCATCCACGGTGTCCGCGCTCACCGGTTCGGCACCGTTGAAGGCGACCCGCCAGCTGGAAAGATCCAAGCCCTCGAGCTCCTGATCCTGAAGCTTGCGCGCGCACAGGTCGTAGGCGAAGTTGGGGGCCGCGGACAGCGTGCCGCGATGCCGGTGCATCGCCCACAGCCAGCGGCTGGGCTCCGCCAAAAAGGCCAGCGGGGACATCAGGGCGAGCGGCAGCCCATGGTACAAGGTGCCCAGCCAAGCTCCGATCAAGCCCATGTCGTGATACAGCGGCAGCCAGCTCACGAACACGTCCTCGTCTTTGACCCGAAGTGCTGTTCCCATCGCGCGGACGTTCGCCAGAAGATTGGCATGGGTCAGCGACACCCCCTTGGGGTTCCCAGTGCTCCCCGACGTGTACTGGAGGAGTGCCAGATCGGACGCTGTGCGGGCAATGTGCTGCGCTGCTGGGGCGGCTGCCGCGAGGTCGGTCGGCGTGACCACCGCGCGCAAGGAGTCGACTTGGGCGCGAAGCAGCAGTGAAACAGGCTTGACCTCGGGAATGGTGATGAGCAGCTGCGCCTGGCTGTTAGCCAGGATTCCGGCATGGCGGCGCACGTGATCCTCAATCTGCGACAACCGTACCGGCGGGTAGATCGGGACCGGGACACCGCCGGCGATCAGAATGCCGAAGAAGCTGAACAGGTAGTCCTTGCCTGTCGGCAGCATGATCGCGACCGTCTCGCCCGGCTCCAGCCGGTGAGCAGCGAGACCGGCCGCCATCGCCATCGCCCCTTGCTTTAGGGTGAGGTAGGTAATGTCTTCGGCGGTATCGCCTTCCCCATACAGCTGGACATGGAGCTTGGTCGGATGCGCGCGCACATGAAAGTCGAGTACCTCAACCAGCGTCTGCGCATCGGCCGGGAACGCGCTTGGGCCCTGGGTCAGCGGGCGCAACTCGTGGCGGCTGGGCAGAGCCGCAGGCGCGGCACGCTCGATGAGCAGCAACAGATCGCGGGGCGTCTCGGCCGAATACAGGGCCTGTTCGGGCAACGAGACACCGAAGGTGCGCCCGATCCGCAGCAGCAACTCGACGCGCGACAAGCTGTCCAGCCCCAGGTCCTGCTCTAGGCGAGCGTCGAGGCTGACCTTCGGCCTGGCCCGCGGGTGCAACTCGGCTGCGAGACCGGCGATGATCTGGACTAGACGTTCCTCTCGGCTGGGTTCAGCCACGAGCTGGGCGATTTCTCTAGATCGATCTCAGATGGTGGAGCTATAACGTGCAGACGGGCTGGCGGAATCCCGCCAACCCGTCTGCATCCGATCGAGGAGAGGTTGCGCTACTGAACCGTCAGCTTCCTGGTTGCAGCACTCGCCTTCTTCGGCAACGTGAGCTGAAGAACCCCGTCGGTGTACTTCGCGTTTGCGCCTGCCTGGTCCACGTCCTGGCCGAGCGAAAAGCTGCGGTAGAGCGACCCATAGTAGCGCTCGCTGCGGATCACCTTGCCGTTCTCCTTGATGTCCTTCTCCTGCTTCGACTCGGCGGTGATCGAAACCTGGTTGCCCTCGATCTGCACGTTGATGTCTTCCTTCTTCACACCGGGGATCTCCGCTTTCACGGTGTAGGCTTTGTCGTTCTCTTCGACGTCCACCTTGATCTGCAGCGGCTGGGCATCCGCCTCCCAGCGTACTGGCTTGAACAGACGGCGCACGGCGTCGTCAAATGAATCTGCGAACGGATCGAAACGCGCGATATTGGCCATGCTCTATCCTCCTGTCGATTGATCGGTAACGGGCACCACTCGCCCCTTCTGCATGACGTTACACCCGGCGTAGGTCCGCGGCTTGATCCGAATCAAGCTCTCGCAACTTAGTCGCCCGGCGCGCCACGGGCGGTTCCCATGTCTTAGATTTCAGCGTCTGGCGACATCGGAAAGGCGGGCTGGGGCTGCGGGATTTCTGCGATCAGACAGTCGGTCGTCAGGATGAGCGCGGCGACCGAGGCCGCATTCTGCAGCGCATTGCGCGTCACCTTAGTCGGGTCGATGATACCCATCTGCATCAGATCTCCATATTCGCCGGTCGCTGCGTTGCAGCCGAACGCCCCGTCGCCCTCCTGCACCCGGCTGAGCACCACCGAGTCTTCCAACCCGGCGTTGGCCACGATCTGCCGCAACGGCTCCTCCAGCGCGCGCTGCACAATCCGGATTCCGGCATCCTGGTCCGCATTCTCGCCATGCAACCCGTCCAGGGCTCGCCGTGCCCTCACGAATGCAACGCCGCCTCCCGGCACGATGCCCTCCTCGACCGCCGCGCGGGTAGCATGTAGCGCATCTTCCACGCGCCCCTTACGCTCCTTCATCTCGGTTTCCGTCGCACCGCCCACCTTGATGAGCGCCACACCTCCGGCTAGCTTCGCTGCGCGCTCCTTCAGCTTCTCGCGATCGTAGTCGCTCTTCGATTCGTCGGCCTCCGCTTTGATCTGCTGGATGCGCTGCTCGATCGCCTTGCGGTCGCCGGCGCCGGCGATGACGGTGCAGTTGTCCTTGTCGATCTCGACGCGCTTGGCCTGGCCGAGATCGGCGAGTGTCGCCTTCTCTAGAGTCAATCCCAGCTCCTCGGAGACCACGCGTCCGCCGGTAAGGACGGCGATGTCCTCGAGCATGGCTTTGCGTCGGTCTCCGAACCCCGGCGCCTTCACCGCGCAGACCTTCACCACGCCGCGGATGCTATTCACCACCAGCGTCGCCAGCGCCTCCCCCTCGACCTCGTCGGCCACGACCAACAGCGGACGCGACGCGCGGGTGATCTCCTCGAGCAGTGGCAGCAGGTCCTTCACCGCAGCGATCCTCTTGTCGTGGATAAGAATGTAGGGCTCTTCCAGCACACACATCCGCTTCTCGGGACTGTTGATGAAGTACGCAGACAGATATCCGCGATCGATCTGCATGCCCTCGACCGTCTCGAGCTCGTTCTCCAGGGCCGAGCCGTCCTCGACCGTGATCACGCCGTCGCGCCCGACCTTGTCCATGGCCTGCGCCAAGATGCTGCCCACCGCCTTGTCGTTGTTGGCGGAGATCGCACCGACGTGCGCGATCTCCGCGCTGCTGGAGCAAGGCCGGGACACTCGCTTGAGCTCCGCGACCGTCGCGCTCACCGCTTTCTCGATGCCGCGCTTGAGATCCATCGGGTTCATGCCGGCGGCGACGTACTTCATACCCTCGCGTACGATCGCTTGCGCCAGCACGGTGGCGGTAGTGGTGCCGTCTCCCGCGACTTCCGATGTCTTGGCCGCGACCTCACGCACGAGCTGGGCGCCCATGTTCTGATAGGGATCGGCAAGGTCGATCGCTTTGGCAACCACGACGCCGGAGTTGGCGACTACCGGCGCCCCGTAAGAGCGCTGCAGGATGACGTTGCGCCCGCTCGGGCCGAGCGTGACTTTCACTGCATCCGCGAGCGTGTTCACGCCCTCCAGAATCTTGGCTCTTGCGCTGCCGTGGAACAAAAGCGTTTTGGCTGCCATGTTCAATCTCTCTCCGAGTGCGGCGCCGCGCAAAGCCCAGAGGTGAGCTCGCTGCCTTGCACCTTCTGCTCCCTACCCTGCAAACCCGTCAAAACCAGGAGTAAGGAGCCACACTACCAATCGGTCAGGGTATCGGTCTTGATGCAAATCAAGCGGACGCGTGCGCGACGGTGGACAATTCCGGCGGGCGCCTGCCGCAACCACCCCGTCGCTTTCGCGCCACCCCTCCTTCAAAAGGAGGGGAGACAAGATCCTTCCCCTCCCGCCCGAGGAGGGGTGCCTGCGTAGCAGGCGGGGTGGTGGGAGTCTGCTCGAGCAACTGCTCGCGAAGTCAGCGGAGCGGGATGAGCCATCTCCTGTGGCCGATGTCGGGTAGGCCGCGACGGGCTTCCATACCGTCGGCTGCAAACCGGGATGCCAGAAATGAACGAGACGCAAGAGACGTGGTCCGGCCGAGTCGGTTTCCTGTTCGCCACCGTCGGCTCTGCCGTCGGCATCGGAAGCATCTGGAAGTTCCCCTACGAGGTAGGCGCGAACGGGGGCAGCGCCTTCGTGCTGTTCTACATTCTCGGCCTGGTGCTGGTGGTCGTGCCGTTGATGTTTGCGGAGTTTGCGATTGGACATCGCGGGCGCGCCGATCCTGCAACCAGTATTGCCGCGGTCGCCACAACGCCCACGGCCGGTCGCTGGTGGGGTACGGCCGGGATAGTGGGCATCCTCACCGGCTTTTTGATCTTGAGCTTCTAAGCCGTGATCGGCGGATGGACGATCGCCTACGCGATACAGACCGCCGTTGGCGGATTGCCACCGCCTCAACCGCAGGCCGTGCAAGCGCAATACGATGCTCTTCTGAGTTCGCCCTTGCGCATGCTGGCCTATCACGCGCTGTTCATGGCCGCTACGGCCGCCATCGTTTCACGTGGCGTCTCGGGCGGGATCGAAGCGGCGTGCAAAGTGCTGATGCCTCTGCTCACGGCGTTGATGCTGCTGCTCGCGATCTATTCGATTCTGGAGGGGAACGTGGTGGCCGCACTGCGCTTTCTCCTGAACCTCGACCTGCAAAAGATCAGCCCGCGCACCGCGTTGGAAGCGCTGGGCCTGGGCTTCTTCTCGATCGGTGTCGGCCTCGGTCTGATGATCACCTACGCGGCCTACAGCGGTGCCGGCGTAAACCTGAAGGAAATCGCCGTGGTATCGGTCCTCGCCGATACGGCCATCTCGTTTCTGGCAGGGCTCGCGGTGTTTCCGATCGTCTTCGCCTACGGCCTCGACCCGGCCAGCGGCCCCGGCCTGGTGTTCATCACACTGCCGCTCGCCTTCGCGCAGATGCCTTTCGGCACGCTCGCCGCTTTCGGCTTCTTCGTTCTGCTCTTCGTCGCCGCGCTCGCCTCCGCGATCTCGATGCTCGAGCTGGTTGTCGCGCTCCTGATGAGTCGGGTCGGATTGCGGCGTGGCCCGGCCACTGCGATCGCGGCCAGCACCTGCTTCTTAGTCGGAATCACCACGGTTCTCTCGTTCAATGTCTGGTCGGACTGGCATCCGTTCGGCGCTGTGGCTGGGTTCGAGAGCGCCACGGTGTTCGATTTGCTGGATTACCTGACCTCCAACATTCTGTTACCGATCGGGGGCCTGGCCATCGCCCTGTTCGCAGGTTGGGCGATCCCGGATCGCATGCTGGTCGAAGAGCTGGGCTTGAGCCCGGCCGGTGGCCGCGTCCTGCGGTCCCTACTGCGCTATGTGGCGCCGGCCGCGATTGCGGCAACCGCGTTCTCGGCTGCAATCTCCTCGTATTGAGCCAACGGCTCGGTCATCGCTTGACGTGCACGGCAATCACGTCGGCGAAGACAATGGATCATGTGAGCCCCGCTTAATCGGGCGTTTCGGGCGAGAGCTACGCTCCAGATGCTCCGTGCTCGGAATCAGACCGACGCGGCAACCGCCGGCGTCGCGTTGCCGGCGAATTCGTCGAACGCCTGCACCGCGTTCGCCGCGTACATCAGCGACGGCCCGCCGCCCATGTAGACCGCGACCGCGAGCGCCTCCATCACTTCTTCGCGCTTCGCGCCAACGCCTACCAGCGTCTTGGCGTGAAAGCCGATGCAGCCGTCGCAATGACCCGCGACACCGATCGCCAGCGCGATCAGCTCCTTCTGCAGCTCGGACAACACGCCGGCTTTCAGCGCACCCTTCGAGAGCGCGCTGAAACCGGCCATCGCGTCCGGCACGTTCCGCCGCAGCTTCATGATGCCGCGGTTGATCTTCGCCGTAATATCGGTATAGGACTTGCCCATTAGCGTCGGCCGCTCGATCTTCAGTGCGCTGCGAGCTCGGCCTCGACCACCTCGCGCTCAATCACCTGCTGCAGCAGGCGCTCGATCATATCGAGGCGCTGCTCGACCTTTTGATGCATTTTCATGCCGCCGCCTTTCATCATGCCGCCGTCCTTCATCATCCCGTCCGGCGTGTCCGAGTCGGTCTTGGCGCCCTCCTTCATGCTCATCTTCATCGTGGCACGCTGGCCCACCACCAGGCGCATCTGCTGTTGCAACGCCTGCAGGTGCTGCCCGAGCAGCTCGCGCTTGCGAGCTGGGTCGCTGGTCTGGATCTGCTGCATCAGCGACTCGATTTTGATCATGTTCTCCTGTAACGCACTAGCCTTGCCGGTACCGTGGTCGTGGCCGGCCGGCGGCGCCGCTTCGGGCTCACTACCCGCGGCCGGGTGGTGAGCGGAATGGTCCTGCTCATCGTCTTGTGCAAAGGCAACCGGCGCGCTGGAGATCAGCGCCAGTGCGATCAACACGGACAGAGCTTTCATCTTGTGCCTCCTCGATCTCGACGGCCCGGCGCGATGTGCCCGGCAACGTTGTCGACAATTCCACACTACGCGTATCACTATAGCCCTGCCGCGTCTCGGGCTGGTTGATCTGCGTCAAGCCGCGGTCGCTCGCGCTGCTCGCCCGGACCTACGCACGGAAGCGCCAGGGGGCGTCTCTCTAAATCCAGATGGGCTCTTCCTCGACGGCGGTCAGTGCCTTGCCAACACGCCCGATCTCGGTCCGCCTACCGGAAGCGAACGGCGAACCCGCGTTCCCCTCCGTCCCGCCTGTCTCACGCCTTATCGCAAGGAAATGCCCAGATGAAAGCGCGGAGCACGACTACCGCACCTGGGTAGCTTAAGGTGGAGGGTTCGGCCTCTAGATATCCCCGTACCGCGTCCACAAGCTCCGTGCCCGTCACGGCCGGGGGCGCGCAGATGATCCGCTCGGCGCTGGGTGCGTGATACTGAGTGATCTGAACAGCGTCATACACACCGAAGATATAGGACATCGCGCTGGGGTCTTGCCTGAGCAAGCGTCCGTAAAGCGCGTTGCCATCCATGAAGTACGGATCCGCCTGCGCGGTGATCGCAAGCAAACCAAAGACTACCGCCAAGGCCATCCTCATGCTCGCTCCCCATAGCCACAACACGAAGAAGCCAGACAGGTGGTCGCCACGATCCACGGGCCCGGCACTCTGGAGGGTCACCGCATTTCGGATCGTCTGCTCGGCGGCGGCGATCCCTCGTCGGTCTTGTCCTCGCGATTGGCGCTGAGGCTTATGTGATCGATCTGGGTTTCTGCCTGGAACCAATCATCCAGATCGTAACCATCGGCATAGCCACGCTGCGCGTACAAATGATATGCCGTCTCGCTGATCATGCGATGACGGAGATCCGCATCCAGCATATCGTGCGCCCCCTCTTCGAAAGGTGTTTCAGGTGCGCCCTCATCCTGTTCGATTATCTGCACCCCACCTCGAGACTGATGCCGGGAAGCTGGGTTGGATCCATGCAGCACTGCAACTTTGCTCGCGGAATGGGCGCTTGGTGCTCGTCTCATTTTCAGTTCCTCCTTGACATGCCAGATGCTAGCTCCAACACATCGTTCCAAATTTGACTCTAGTCAACTAGACGCTCGAAAGCGTCGAGGACATAGCGTTCCGCTTCTTGTCGGGGGATGGTATCCGCCGCAGGCTGTCGCGCACCCGTCGCTCGGTCAGCAAGGGGAGGTAGAGATCGATGGTCGCCCCTTGCTTGAGCCTGGCCAGTTCGGGCCAGTACATATCGGCCACCACTTGTGTGGGAAGATCGAAGCCCTTTGCCAGCTCTTGGATCGCGACCAAGTGCTCATGGAGAGATCCGCTGGGATCGGGTGCCGTCCTGATCGCACTCTCATGTTGTATTTGAGGTGACATATCGCCGTAATATGAACAACCCTGGCGTGCCTCGCTATAAGTCGTCTACCGTCAACCCCGCAACTTCGCCGTCGATGATCGCGCGAGCAAAGGCGAGCGCAGATTCCAGCGCCTCTTCAAGATCATCGAAGAAGCCGTCTTCGGAAGGCGGTTCAAAGAACTTGGCCTTTCGGAAACCCAACGAGTCACCGCTCCGGGCGATGCTGAGGGAAACCACGAAGCGGCGCGTCCCAATCACTTCGAACGCTCCCACCTTGATGGTCATCCCCTCATATTCGACGTGCTTCAGTGCCATCCGCGCCCCTGCGCCAACTTGAGCAGTACCCCTCAAATTGACCCTCCGAGCAGCTAACCGCTGCTCGTTCCAAGTGACTTGGCTCATTGTTAGACATCGGACAATGGGCCAATTGACTTGGGTCAAGGACCGCGAAACTAAATGATCGTGCAGCGGCTAACGACCGACTACCCCGCGCAAGCCTTCGATGCTGACGATGCGGACGTGTTTACCGTCGATTTCGATTAGCGCGGCCTTCTGGAATTTCGAGAAGATCCGGCTAACCGTCTCCAGTTTCATCCCGAGCAAGCTGCCGATTTCCTCGCGTGTCAGCCGCAGCACGAAGTCCGAAGGCGAATAGCCGCGCGCGGTGAGGCGTTCCGACAGATTGAGCAGAAATGCGGAAACGCGCTCCTCGGCACGCATGCTGCCGAGCAACAGCATCATGCGCTGCTCACGGACGATCTCGTGAGAGAACATCCGGTGCAGATGCCGCTGCACCTCGCGCGCCTCGTAGCTCAAGGTCTCCAACCGATCATACGGCACCACGCAGACATCGCTGTCATCGAGGGCAATCGCATCGCTCGCATGGCGGCCCGACGCGAGGCCGTCCATCCCGAGCATCTCTCCCGGCATGTGTAGCCCGGTGACCTGCTCTCGTCCATCTTCGAGCAACACGACAGTCTTTACGAAACCAGTACGTACCAAATAGACCGCATCGAAGATCTCACCTGAGCGGAACAGGGCCTGTCCGGCCTTCAGGCGTCGATGGGGAAACACGACCGCGGCAAACTCCCTCAATGGCCGTTCGGAAAGGCCGCTCGGCAGACACAACTCCTGGAGGCGGCATCCGGAACACGATCCCTGGGCCGCCGAAGGCTCCGTGCGAGCGCTGTACTCGGACCTGGGTCTGAAGGCGACGGAGTCCAGTTCTGGCGTGGCTAAGAGTTGCGCTAACATGGTTGCCTCCTCACTACTGGGTGCGTTTCAACTGCTCGAGAAGCGGGCAAAGCCGCTCGAACTCGTTGGTCTTGTCGAGAAAGTATTCCGCGCCTACTTCCAGGCATTTCCTGCGAAACTCCTCGGTGGCATAGTTGGTGAGCATGATGACCGCCACCGCGGCCATGCGACGCTTGATCGCCCGCAACACTTCGATGCCGCTGCTGGCCTTGAGCTTGACGTCCAGCACGACGACATCGGGCCGGGCGGCCAGAATGCGGGCGATCGCATCAGAAGCGGTCTCCGAGCTTCCTACGACCTCGACGCCCGACATCCCGCCAAGCATCGAAAGGAGGCGCTCGCGAATGAGCGCCGAGTCCTCGACGACGAAGACTCGAGTGGTCGGCGTCTTGGCCAGAGGAGCGACGGCCGTAGCAACTAGCGCGTTCATGAGTGCACTATAAGGTAGTCGCGGCGGCCTCGCAAATCGGCGCCCGTCTGAATCGCCGTATAGGACGAGTCCAACAACGGATAGGAATATTCCTACCCGACAGCGATGACGAGCCAGCCCGTAGCTCCGCCGAGCAGAGCCGGCAAGCGAGGGCCTACGGAAGGAGAGTAATCAGTCGGCCGGAGTGGCCGGATCGTCCAGGAGCTGGTGTGCGATTGCGTAGCGGACGAGCTCGGCCTGGTTGGCGAGCTTCATCTTTTCCAACACGTGCGTCTTGTGCGTGCTGACCGTCTTCACGCTCAATATCAGCTCGGCGGCGATGTCGGTGACGGTCTTACCTTGCACGATCATGTTGAACACCTGGAATTCGCGATCCGAGAGCAAGGTGTGCGGCGGGACATCGGCGCCGCGCTTCGTGTCGCGCGCAAGCAATTCCCCGGCAGTTTCCGAAACGAACAATCCGCCGCCCACGACCTTGCGGATGGCCGAGACTAGCAGCTCGGAGGCACTGTCCTTGTTGAGGTAGCCAGACGCGCCTGCCCGAATGGCGCGCACCGCGTACTGGTGTTCTTGATGCATGCTCAGCACCAGGATGGGCAGCTTCGGCTTTTCGTCCTTCACTTGCTTGATCAGGTCGAGGCCGCTGCGACCCGGCATCGACATGTCCATCAGCAGCACGTCCCAGTCGCGCTCCCGCACGAGCCGGATCACCTCTTGCGCGTTTCTCGCCTCTCCACCGACCACCAAATCGCCGGTGCGCGCCAGAATCTGCTTGAGCCCCTCCCTGACGATCGCGTGGTCGTCAGCCACTAGTATGGTGATCATGACGGCGCTTTCGGGACTCCCGTCCGCCGCGGGACGGTCATCACTATCGATGTGCCGGCACCTGGATTGCTGTGCACGGCGAGCTCACCGCCCAGTATGGTGGCGCGCTCTCGCATTCCGAGCAGCCCGAAGGTCTTGGGACCGCTTTCGAGCGAAGCACCAAAGCCCTTGCCGTTGTCGTCTACCGTCAACTGTACATCGGACTCGGTGGCTGACAGCGTGATCCGGACACGACTGGCGCCAGCGTGGCGCGCGACGTTGGTAAGCGATTCCTGCAGGACCCGGAACAATGCAGTGGAAAGTTCGGAATCCAACTCGAACTCCACTTTGGGCAAGGTCAACTCCACGGCGATCCCTGTACGCCTGGAGAAGTCGCTCACCAGCCACTCGATGGTCGACAGCAGGCCCAGATCGTCCAGCATGAGCGGCCGCAGCTCGGTCGCGATCCGACGCACCGAAGCCACTGTAGTCTCGATCAGCGCTTTCATGGCGTCAGCCTGGCCAATGGCCCCCCGCTGCTCGGGTGCCAGCTGAGACACGAGTTGCGCCAGATCCATCTTGAGTCCCGTCAGGGCCTGACCCAGCTCGTCGTGAAGTTCGCGCGCAATGCGAGCCTTTTCCTCCTCGCGCACCGCCTGCAGCGAAGCCGACAGCTGACGCAGTTGCTCGCGTGACTCCCGCAGCTCACGCTCACCACGCTTGCGATCAGTGACATCGCGCAAGACCGACAGGAACGCCATGCTGCCTTCATCGTAAAACGACGCCTCCGCAATCTCGACATCCCTGACTTCACCATCCAATCGAACGATCTGCTGGTCCATCACAGGATTGATCTCGAGTCCCGACGCGAGCCGGTGCCGGCGGGCCGCGGCCACCGCGTGAAAATCCGGGTGAATGAATTCCAGTGGTGACTTGCCAAGCACGCCCACGGGTGAATCGCTCCCCAAGAGCTGAATACAGGCCCGGTTCAGGAAGACGATCCGATCGTCGCGCTCGATGCAGATGGCATCAGGCACGAGCTCTACGAGCCTCTGGTAGCGCTCCGCGCTCTCTCGCACAGCCTCTTCTGCGCGCTTGCGCGCCGTGATATCGCGCAGGATTACGGTGAACAGCTTCCTTCCGGCCACCGACGCCTGCGATATCGATGCTTCCACCGGAAACTCTTCGCCGTTCGCACGCAACGCTACGATCTCCGACTGCACTCCCATCCTGCGCGTGGTGACTCCAGTCGTTCCAAAACGATCGATATGGGCGCGATGGGCCTCGCGAAAGCGCGACGGGATGAACTGTTCGAGCGGCGTACTCAGCACGTCGGCAACCGCACAGCCGAACATCTGCTCGGCCGCTGGATTGAAGATTGCGATGTCCTGGCGCTCGTCGACCGTGATGATCGCATCCATCGCTGACTGAATGATGCCGTCCAGACGCGCCACGCTTTCCCGCATGGCGTTGGCCATGCGTTCCGAGCTGGTTTTGCTTGGCTGTTCGCTCTCGTGTTTGGTGGCCATGACGACCGCCTGATCGACGATACTTGTGCTACGTCTTGTGCCACGTGATATTCACGGCTATTCTCTCATATGGTCGCGCGCCCTGGCATCTAAGGAAGCCCGCACCGGCAGGAGCAGGCTCCAGGATGACGCCAGATCGTCGCCGTGTTGCGTGCGGAGCGCGTTCTCGCGCTGAATTTCCTTAGAGCTCGCAAACAAATTACTGCGACTACGTTTGATCTAGATCAAGCCCGACCGCGGCGGTCACGCGTCTACTAAAACGCAATCGGTTGGCGGTGTTGGTGATCAACGCACGACAAAAGCGGTGCGAACGCACTTTGGGGACCTGGTCGGGAGAGGAGCATACCGTGAAGGCTATTCGCGCAGGTACTGGGATTGTATTCGCAGCAGTGGTAGTAGCCGCATTGCTGGCAGGCTCCAACAACGCACTGGCCGTGCCCAGCTTTGCCAGACAGACCGGCTTGGCATGCGAAGGGTGCCATACCGTCTTTCCGGAGCTGACACCTTTCGGTCGAGCGTTCAAGATGAACGGCTATCTCATCGACAACCTGCCGCAGATCAAGGGGGTCACGGCCCAAAACAAAGATGCGTTGCTGCTCAATTGGCTGCCGCCGTTGTCGGTGCAGTTCGTCGCCTCTTATACCAAATTCAAAACGGCGTTTCCTGACACGGCTGCCGGAGGCACGTCCCAGAACGGCACGGTCCAGTTTCCCGAAGCGGCGAGCCTGTTCTATGCCGGCAGGATCGCGCCGAACCTGGGCGGTTTTATCCAGATCACGTACGACAACAACAGCGACTCGTTTGGCTGGGACAACACGGATATCCGCTTCGCCGATCAGACCACCCTGGGACAAGACAAACCACTGACCTGGGGGGTGACATTCAATAACAGCCCGACGGTACAGGACCCTTGGAACAGCACTCCGGCCTGGCACTACCCTTTCTCACAGACGAGCAGCCTCGCCCCATCGCCGGTCGCGACCACTCAGCTAGATGGTATAGGTAATGGCACGGTAGCGGGCTTGACTGGCTACGGGTACTGGAACAATCTCGTCTATCTGGAACTCGGCGGGTACGCGGCTGCGCCGCACGGGATAAACAATGTGCCCCTGAACAGCTCGTTCCCCGGCAGCACCGTACACGGGTTTTCACCGTATTGGCGGGTCGCGGTACAGCCGCAGTGGGGGCGTAATTCGTTCGAGGTGGGCCTTCTCGGATTCGCAGATCAGGTTACGCCGCAGGGCTTCAACGTAACGTCAGGACCCACCGATGGATACAGGGATACGGGGCTGGATGCCGAATATCAGTACATCGGCGACGAGCACATCTTCTCGGCAGAAGCTATCTATATCTACGAGAAGCAATCCCTGAATGCCACGTTGCCATCGGATCCCTCAAATACCCTCAAAAGCTTCAAGGTGGGCGGGAGCTATTTCTACCAGCGTAAATTGGGCGGATCGCTGGGCTACTTCTCGATCACCGGCAACACGAATCCCGCGCTCTACGCGACCCCCACCGGCAGTCCAAACACGACGGGCTGGGCAGCAGAGCTGGACTACCTGCCGTGGCAGAACGTGAAGCTGGCGCTGCAGTACACGCTCTACACGAAGTTCAACGGCTCGAGCAGCAACTACGATGGCACTGGCAGGAATGCCTCCGACAACAATACGCTGTACGTCTTCGCCTGGATTGCGTTTTGACGGATAGGGCGCTGTCAGGCGAGACGACAGAAGCTGACATCGGACCAACTGAGGCAGGAGGTTAAAGCGATGAGAATCGGTGTCCGGGGAGGGCTGGGGCTGGTACTCGGTGGGTGTCTTGTCGGGTGTTCGACTCAGGGCCCGCAAGTCCCACAAATGGCGACTCAGGTCTGCAGCAGCTGTCACGGGCCGCGCGGCGACGGCGTGTCGCCTGGTTTCCCGCGGCTGGCCGGCCAACAGCCAGCCTATCTGGAAGCGCAGCTTATCGCCTTTCGCGATCACTCACGCGGCGATCCCAGCGCCATCGCCTACATGTGGGGAATGGCGTCCCAGCTGAACGACCAAACCATCAAGCAGCTTGCGTCCTACTATGCGGCTCAGTCCCCTGTACCCGGTGTTCCGGGCGACCAGACACTGATGGCCAAGGGAAAGGCGATCTATGAGCAGGGGCTGCCTGATGCCGGGGTACCTGCCTGCATCTCATGCCACGGGGCCGACGCAGCAGGCAAAGACAACGTCCCGCGGCTGGGTGGGCAATATCAAGCCTATCTCGTCAAGCAGCTCGCGTATTTCAAGTCAGAACAGCGAGGCAATGCACCGGTGATGCACGCGGTCACCTACAAAATGAGCCTCGAGCAGATGGAAGCGGTCACCGTCTATGCCGCCTCGAAGTAACGCGATACTGCCTGCGATGCCAAGCCGCGGAACTGCGACGCAGGAAGCTTGCCGCGCAGCCGGAGCGGTAATTATGCTGATGTCACTGGCGACCCCGACGACACGGGTACATGCGCAGGACACCGAGGCATCCTCGCTGCAAAGGGAGGTCGAAGAGCTGCGGCGCGAGGTGAAGAGCTTGCAGGAGCAGGTCAAGACGCTCAAGACAGAGCCGTCACCTGCTCCGCAGCCGCAGGCTCAGCCCACGCCCGCACCTGCAACCCCTGCCAAGCCGGCCGCCGACTCCATCGTTGCCCTGCGAGAGAGCTGGAGCCACGTGGATAAAGGCATGACGCAGCCAGAGATTACCGGCCTGCTCGGTGCGCCCGCCAAGGAGCTGACGATCGACGGAAAGCTGGTCTGGTACTACTACTATGCAGGCATCGGCGGGGCATCGGTCTTCTTCAACAGCGACGGCCACGTTTCGAGCAAGCAGCGGCCAACCGTCGGCTGGTGGTAATCCAACTCTAATATCGCCGCACTCACAATTTCCCGGCGTGTGGAAGACCCTCAGCGTAGACCAAGCGGAAACCGACATGAGTTCACTGGTGAGCGTTTGGAGAGCGGAACATCGGGCGTTTGGCGCGCTGCTGGGCCTCCTGGAGCAGCAACTCGAGTTGTTTCACAAGGGAGAAGCGCCCAACTACGAGATGATGCTAGATGTCGTGGACTATATGGTCGACTACGCGGATCGGTTTCACCACCCTGGAGAGGATCTCGTGTTCGCCAAACTTGCAGAACGAGTGCCCGCCGCCAGAGACAGCGTACGGGAGCTGACGCGCGAACATTCGGAAATCTTGAGAAGCGGCCGAGAACTGACTGGCGGACTTGAAGGCGTGATTCACGGAACCGTGACTCTCCGCAGTACGATCGAAGAACAGGCGCTACGATATCTGAATACGTTTCGGCAACATATGTACGCGGAGGAGCAAGGACTGTTCTTGGCAGCCCTCGAACACCTTTCAAAAGAAGACTGGACGAGCATAGAGCGCGAAGCGAAACGCGGCCAAGATCCGCTGTTCGGAGAGCGGCCTGAACAGCGGTTCAGCGCGCTACGTCAGGAGATCTCAGGTCCGCCGGGCTGAGGCATCCGCCGCGCGGATCTCGGGTTGCTCTCGGGTTGGATCCGTCTATGAATCTCAGTCCCTCCGGACATCCGCCCGGCAAACCGCCGCGGCACGCTGACGCAACGGGTCACGCTTGGCCTGCACAGCCCAGCGGCCTGTGGCACTGGATCATGTTCGGCGT
>JBGPPC010000052.1:0-17462 GCA_041488355.1 Gammaproteobacteria bacterium | reverse complement strand
CTTGCACGCGCCGTCTAGGCCGCGGCCTCGGCACGCTGGCGCGCGATCGACGAGCGCCGAACCTGAACCACGCGCCGGACATGGATCCCGGGCGTGACGATCGCCTCGGGATCGAGCGCGCCCAGCTCCACCAGCTCATTGACCTGCGCGACGGTGCATTTCGCTGCGCTCGCCATGACCGGACTGAAGTTGCGCGCGGTCTTGCGGTAGACCAGATTCCCCCAGCGGTCGGCCTGCTCGGCTTTGATCAGAGCGTAGTCGGCGCGGATCGGATACTCGAGCACGTACCCGCGGCCGTCGATCGAGCGCGTTTCCTTGCCCTCGGCGAGCTGCGTCCCGTACCCCGTCGGCGTGAAGAAAGCGCCGATCCCCGCGCCGCCGGCGCGGATGCGCTCGGCCAGGTTACCCTGCGGAACCAGCTCGAGCTCGATTTCGCCCGCGCGATACAGCGCATCGAACACATGCGAATCGACTTGCCGCGGAAAGGAGCAGAGGATCTTGCGCACCCGCCGCGCCTTGAGCAGCGCGGCGAGCCCCGTCTCGCCGTTGCCGGCGTTGTTGTTGACGATGGTCAGATCCTTGGCGCCCTGAGCGATGAGTGCATCGATCAGCTCCGCCGGCATTCCGGCGGAACCGAAGCCACCGATCATGATCGTCGCCCCGTCCTGGATATCTGCGACCGCGTCCGTCACCGACGGGACAATCTTATTGATCATGGGCCGGGTCAGCGCGGGTAATAGGGCGGGATCTGCGCGTCGACATTGACCCACACCGACTTGGCCTCGGTGTAATCGTGCATCGCCTCGAAGCCCATCTCGCGCCCATAGCCCGACCGGCCCACTCCGCCGAACGGGGATCCGGGGTTGACACGCTTGTAGCAGTTGATCCAGACCATGCCTGCGCGCATCGCCGCTGCAACCCGATGCGCACGCGCGAGGTTGGTGGTCCACAAACCGCCGCCCAGGCCATACTCGGTGCCGTTGGCAATCGCGATGACCTCTTCATCGTCGCGGAAGGTTGTCACGGCGACGAAGGGGCCGAACACCTCCTCCTGCGACACGCGTGCGCGTGGACCGGCACGAACGATCGTCGGCTCGACGTAGCAGCCTTTCGCCAATTCTTGACGCTCCGGCGCCTTACCGCCCAGCAGTACCTCACCGCCTTCTTCACGCGCCACCTTTACATAGGCGAGGACCCGATCGCGGTGCTGCGTCGACGTGAGCGGCCCCATCTCGGTCGCCGGCTCCAGGGGATTGCCCAATCGGATCGAGCGAGCCAGCGCCAGGAACTTGTCCAGGAACGCTTCAGCGATCTTCTCATGCAGGATGAGTCGCGAGCCGGCGATGCAAGCCTGCCCCTGATTGTGGAAGATGGCGAAAGCTGAACCGTTCACCGCGGCGAGCAGGTTCGCGTCATCGAACACGATGTTGGCACCCTTGCCGCCGAGCTCGAGTTGCACGCGCTTCAGATTGCCCGCCGAGGCCTGTACGATCTTGCGGCCGGTCGCTGTCGAACCGGTGAAGGCGATCTTGTCCACGCCGGGATGCTCGGCGAGCGCCTGTCCGGCTACGTTGCCGTAGCCCGGTATGACATTCATGACGCCTTTAGGGAATCCGACTTCGCGCGCGAGCTCGGCGACGCGCAGGCTCGACAGCGGCGTCAACTCCGCCGGCTTGAGCACCACGGTATTGCCGGCAGCGAGCGCGGGGCCCATCTTCCAGCTCGTGAACATGAGCGGGAAATTCCACGGCACGATCTGGCCGACTACGCCGAGCGGCTCGCGCAAGACATAGTTAAGGAACCCCTGCTCTACCGGCACCACGCTGCCCTGGTACTTGTCGGCCATGCCGCCGAAGTAGCGGAACGTGAACGCGGTACGCACCACGTCCAGCCCCTTCGTATCGCGCAACGGGTGACCGGTATCCAGTGTCTCGAGCTTCGCCAGCTCTTCGGCGCGCGCATCGATCGCGTCCGCGAGCTTGAGCAGCAGCCGCCCGCGATCCGCGGCGGCCAGCCTGGCCCATGCCGGGAAGGCCCTGCGAGCCGCGTCCACAGCGCGGTCGATGTCGGCCTTCTGCGCCTCGGCAACCTCCGTGATGAGCGAGTTGTCGTGCGGGTTCAGGACCGGAATGCGCGAGCGCGCATCCGAGTCGACGAACTCGCCGTCGATGAACAGCTTGTTTTGCACAGCGTCGAACCGCGCCTCCGCAGCCGCTAGCGCCCTCACCCTACCCTCTCCCGGAGGGGACCCTCACCCTGCCCTCTCCCTCGAAGGGAGAGGGTTTTACCTCAGAACTCGACCGGGTACGGCGGCAGCTCGCCGCGCTCGTAACGCTTGGGCAGATCCGGGTTGGCGTTCTCCCACACCAGCAGCATCGAGCGCTTCTTCGAGAAGCCCTGATGACGGATGTCCGCCGGCATCGCCGCGACGTCGCCCGCCTTCATGGTGAGGCGCGCGCGCGGACGTCCGGTCTCGCGATCTCCCACCTCCCAGGTGATCTCGTCGGACAACTGCACGAACCACTCGACGCGGTCGTTGCCATGGATAATCGGAAGTATGTATTCCTCAGTCGTGGGGCAGAACAGGCTCTGCTTGCAGACCGAAGTGACCGAAGGATTCCACGTCACATCCGAGCGCGACAGGTACTTGAATAAGTTAAAGGCGCTCAACTCCTTCTCGAAGCCTGGCTCGGCTTTGATCTCCGGCTCATGCTGTGCCACATCCGCGAACGCGCGGTTGACGGCGAGATCGTCGCGCAACGGTGAATCGCCTTCGAGACCAGGCATGCGCTTGGTGGCAACGCGGAAGCGTTCGATCGCCTTGAGGTTGCTGCCGCGCTTTTCACCGAACGCGGCGGCAGCCCCGGTCTCGGCCGGAGCAGCGAACGGATCGAAGCCCTCATTGACCCAGTCGCTCAGGATTTCTTTGAACTTGGCCATCACCATCGGAGTATCGAAGACTTCCACATACGAAAGCCCCGCCTTGTGGATCGCTTCGTTGTAACGGCCGGCGAACAGTTCGACCCGGCCATACAAATTGCGCGAGCCGAACACGGCATCGAAGTTCACCAGCCCATAGAAGAAGCCCCAGGCCACGTCGCGCATGAGCGCGCGCAGGAACGCGTCGGCGCTCATGATGTGGGACTGGCGCTGGCCCTTCGCGGGCCAGGTGATGGTGACGAAGTACTCGTCGCGCTGGAAAGTAAGCTGGCCCAAGGTGAAGGTGCGGTAGCCGGCGATCTTTTCCGGCAGCTTCATCTCGACGGGTGCGTTCATGGTGCTTCTCCTCGAATCCTTTTGCTTTGAGTTACGCGGAAAGTCTCTCGACCAAGTGCTCGAGCGTCGTCAATGGGCGCAGATCTCGCCCCATTTCTGGACCGTCAGCGGGCCTACGATAGTCTGCTGAAGCATGACGCTGGCCTTGGGCGCCTTGAAACGGTACGCCGCACCTTTGGGTAGCAATGCCTGGTGACCGCGCTTGAGACGGATGGTCCCCATACGCTTGCCCTTCGGCTCGCCCGGCACCTGGACAGTGCCCTCCTTGCCGGCCGGCGCTACAGTGTCTGCATTATCGAGCTTGACGTATTCCACCTCTACCTCACCGTCCATCACGACGGCAAACTCATCGTGCGAGCAAGCCATCCAGGGCGAAGTGCCTTCTGCTCGGATCGCTTCGATGACGTATTCGAGATTCTTGGCCACCGCGACCTTTTCATACGGTTTGGATTTCGACGCCACCTCGAACACATTGGAAAAGACGTAGTACTTGGGGTTGTCGTTGATGATCTCCATCGTTCCCTTCTCGTACTTGGAGAGGGAGCCGAACACGGTCGTGAATGGCATTTGCTCCTCCGGACGTTTGCTGGTAGATTTGTTCGCAATGCGGACATACGTCCGCTTCTCGAACACTCTATGCCCGGCCCCGATTCGCTGTCAAGGCCCGCCCAGTCGCTGCCCTCATCGGCGGGGAGAGGCAAGGCTCGCTCCGTCCGCCAAGACGTTCGCCGCAGTGCAACGAAAGCCGCGGTGATGACGCGAGCGGCAGCGTCGAGACAGAAGGAAGGCAGGGGCAGCGACTTCGTGCGTGCACTTGCCAAAGGCCTGGCGGTGATCGAGGCGTTCGACACTCGCACGCCATCGATGACTTTGAGCGAAGTGGCGAAGAGGACCGGCTTATCGCGCGGTACGGCTCGCCGGCTGCTTCTGACGCTGGTCCACCTGGGCTATGCCGGGTTCGACGGCAAGCGCTTCGGTCTGCAGCCGCGCGCATTGAGCCTCGGCTTCGCCTATCTGCACTCGCAGAATCTCTGGCAGCTCGGCCAACCTTACATGGTCGAGCTGGTCGAGCGTGTCCACGAGTCGTGTTCGATCGCTGTTCTCGACCGGACCGAGATCGTCTACGTGGCGCGGGTACCGACATCGGTACGCATCATGTCGATCAATCTCGGAATCGGCACGCGCCTGCCTGCCTTCGCGACGTCCATGGGCCGGGCGCTGCTCGCCGCGCTCCCCGCGGAAGAGGTCGAGCTGCTGCTTACACATGCCTCTCCGCTCGCCAAGTACACGCCCAAGAGCGTCGTCGACCCGACCGCGCTGTTGCGAGAAATCGATGTCGTCCGCAGACAGGGTTGGGCGCTGGTGGATCAGGAGCTGGAGATGGGGCTGCGCTCGATCGCGGTACCCATCGTAGATGCGAGTGGTCGAGCCGTAGCTGCGCTGAACATCGGGACCCACGCCTCGCGCTGGCCGATCCAGAAGCTCACGCAAGAGGTGCTGCCCTTGCTCAAGCAGACGGCGGCGTCGATTTCGGCACTGCTCGCGCCGGAACGGCAGAAAGCTGGTTAGTAAGGGTGAAGCAAATGCGGACATCCTATGCGGCAATTCGTTCTTACATCACCGCCGACGGTTCCGAGATTCGCGAGCTGATGCATCCGGATCACCACGGAAACCAGAGGCAAAGCCTGGCCGAGGCTACCCTGCGCCCCGGTCAGGAGACGCTGCCGCACAAACATTTGCGCACCGAGGAGCTCTACCACATTACCGCCGGCCGCGGATTGATGACGCTCGGGGAGGAGCGCTTCTCCGTCTTTGCAGGGGACACCGTGCACATTCCCGCCGGCACGCCTCACTGCATCAGCAATGTCGGCGCGGAGCCGCTGCGGATCCTGTGCTGCTGCACGCCGGCCTACTCCCATGAGGACACGGTGCTGCTGCACGGCGCCACGGGCAGCCCGGTGGCTTAGGCTCCTTCTCCCTTGAACACGACCCAAACCCGCACCAGGCTGATGATCGCTCTGGTAACCAGTCTTAGGGGCAGCGACATGCCGGGCCGGATGACGTCGAGGATGAGCACGGCTCGAACCGCCTCGCTGTCGTTCCAGGCCTCGTGAGGGTAAGTGTCGTCCCAGAGCAGTTCCCCGCCCTCCTTCAGTTCATGCACTATCCCGTCGATCCCCAAACGGTTTGAGGAACTGCCGTCCGCTTTTCTCGGTATCACCAAACCGAGGTGATATCGCAGAACGCCTCGGAACGGCCCGCGGTGGACGGGGATGTGTTTCCGGCCTTCGAGAATCGAAAATGTTGCGGACTGAACCGAACGAGCCTGCTTGAGCAGCGAGGTCGTGAAGGGACACCGAGCTTGATTCCTACGATGGTTACTGCCGTACGCCTTGAGCAAGAACAGACGCCAGTATCTATTGCCATGCGTCGATAGCGGCCTTTGCGCCTCCATCAATTCGTGAAATTGAGGAACGGAGCCGATGTCTTGCATCGCCCCCAGGCACTCGTCTCTGATCTTATGCCAGTTGTGAACGAACAGCTCGTGATCCGGAAAATACCGATTCAAATCCAGGATCGGCGGCGTACCAATAGCGTTGTTGTACAAGGCGCTGACGGCCTTGCATCCGAGATCGTAGGCCCTGCTCATCGCGGCGCGTCGAAATTTGTTCGCTGCTCGAGATAGCATCCTGGTGCGCGCTGCTGCCCTGCGCGGATGCCATTCTACTCTCGGCGGCTATCGACTGCTGCTCGCGCAGCGCACAAGGCCTCATAAAGAGAAGCAGCGAGGGCTGGCGTTTCTCCCGGGAATGCGCTCGCCGGTGCGATGGATCGGCGGGGTGCCGGTTGCCGTCGGATACGTGCGGGTGGGTCAGAGAAAAGGATCCGCGTTCCAGGCCCGTTTCCAGCCGACGAGATCCTCGGCTGGCATCGGCTGCGCGATGAGATACCCTTGGGCCATATCGCAGCCCAGGTCATCGACCAGCTCCCACTCCTCCTGAGTTTCGACGCCCTCGGCTACGGCTTTGAGATTCAGCTCGCGCGCCATGTCCAGCCCGCGCTTGAGCGCTACGCGCAGCGGGGCATTGCGCGCCGCGCCCGCCAGCATCTTGCGGTCGATTTTTAGCTCGGTGGCCGGGATGCGCTCCAGCTGTTCGCGCGAGCATTGGGCAGTCCCGAAATCGTCGATCGCCAGGCCGAATCCGCGCACCCGCAACTGCAGCAAGCTTTCCAGCGCCACCTGGATGTCATGCGCAAGAGCAGCTTCGGGCACCTCGATGATGAGGTTCTCGTGCTCCACGCCATGCTCGATGATCTTGGCCTCGATACGGTCCGCCAGTCCAGGAGTCAGTAAAAGGACGGGCGAAAGGTTGATCGATATTTGCACATCGAGGCCCTGGCGCCGCCACTTCCGGCACTGACCCACGGTCTTGTCGAGCATGATGGCGGTCAGGTCTTCGAACAGGAAGTTGTCCGCAATCAGAGGCAGAAACGATCCGGCCGGGAGCAGACCGTGCTCGGGATGTTTCCAGCGTATCAACGCCTCGACGCCCAGGAGTTGCATGCCACGCAGGGCAACCTTGGGCTGAAAGTGCGGGAAGAACTGGTCCTGGGCTATGCCGTTCCAGATGTCCTCCAGCGATATCTCGGGCTGGGGGTTGCTCGGGATCGCCTCGACGGCAGCGGTCCGTGACTCGGTTAGGACGTTGGCCGACATGATCTTGCCTCCCGAATTGAGGTCCTGGAAGGGACTCCTCGCATGCAGTTTCGTCGCGCCATCTGAATACTTGAGGGTGGGGCCGGTAGAATGGAGATCCCGATCCACTCCGACAAAATCTTTATGCAGCCTCTCTCCGGCATCCGCGTTCTCGACTTCAGCACTCTGCTGCCCGGTCCCATGGCGACTCTGCTGCTGGCCGAGGCCGGAGCCGAGGTAATCAAGATCGAGCGTCCGGACAGCGGTGAGGAGTTACGCACCTACAGGCCTCGCTTTGCCGACACCAGCGTGTCCTTCGCGATGCTGAACCGCGGCAAGGGCAGCATCGCCATCGATCTCAAGGCACCCGACGCGCTATCGCGGTTGCGTCCGCTGCTGGCGGCAACAGACGTAGTGGTGGAACAGTTTCGTCCCGGTGTCATGGACCGCCTCGGATTCGGCTACGAGGCGCTGTCCGCGCTCAACCCGCGCATCGTCTACTGCGCGATTACGGGGTACGGGCAGAACGGTCCCAAGGCGCAGGTGGCTGCCCACGACCTGAACTATCAGGCGGACGCGGGGCTGCTGTCGATCTCAGCGGGTGCCGATGGTTCTCCCGTCGTTCCGAATGCGCTCACGGCCGACATCGCGGGAGGCGCCTATCCCGCGGTGATCAACATCCTGCTCGCCCTTCGCAACCGGGAACATACCGGCAAAGGCTGCAAGCTGGACATCGCGATGACCGACGGCTTGCTTCCGTTTCTATACTGGGGCATCGGCAATGGCGTCACCACGGGAAACTTCCCACGGCCTGGCGGCGAGCTTCTGTCCGGCGGCAGTCCCCGCTACCAGATCTATCGCACCGCCGACGCCAGGCATCTGGCCGCGGCACCGTTGGAGGATCGATTCTGGGCCAACTTCTGCGATGCAATCGAGCTGCCGACCGCGCTACGCGACGACCGCAGGGATCCGCAAGCGACGCGCGCCGCAGTGGCAGAGATCATTCTGCGGCGCAACGCCGGCGAATGGCTTGCACGCTTCGAGGGGAAGGACGTGTGCTGCAATGTCGTACGCAGCGTGGGCGAAGCGATGGTCGATCCGCAGTTCGCCGTGCGCGGGGCATTTCGGCGCAGCGTGGTGTCCGACGGTGCCGCGCTGCCGGCGGCGACGATGCCGGTCGATCCCGCCTTTCGTGACCACGCGACGGAGCTGCGCTATCCGAAGCTGGGCGAGTCGAACGCGTTGCTCGGGCCGGCACTGGAGAAGTAGCCGGTCGGGATCACGTCGTGGGGCGGTACGGATGGCGCTGGATCCAGTGCCGCGCAATGTCCACCCGCCGGCAAATCCACACGTTATCGCGGCGCTGTACGTGATCTAGGAAGCGGCATAGAGCGGCGAAACGCCCCGGCCGCCCGGCAATGCGGCAATGCAGTCCTACAGACATCATCTTCGGCCGCGTCTCTCCTTCCGCGTATAGGACCTCGAACGCATCCCTCAAGTACTGGAAAAATTGCTCGCCGGAGTTGAAGCCTTGCGCGGTCGCGAAGCGCATGTCGTTCGTATCGAGCGTGTACGGCACCACCAGGTGTGGCGTGCCGCTGACTTGAACCCAATACGGCAGATCGTCAGCATAGGAATCTGCGTCGTATAGGAAGCCGCCGTGTTCGATCAGCAGCCTGCGCGTGTTCGAACTGTCGCGGCCGGTGTACCAGCCGAGCGGTGCCGAACCGGTAAGCCCGCGGATCGTATCCACGGCGAGTCTCATGTGCTCGCGCTCGGTCGCTTCGTCCATCGACTGATAGCTGATCCAGCGCCAGCCATGGCATGCGATCTCGTGTTCGCCTGCGAGCATGGCGGCGACGGCGTCCGGATTACGCTGCAACGCCATCGACACGCCGAATACGGTGACCGGGATTGCGCGCCGCTCGAGTTCCCGCAGGATGCGCCAGAATCCCGCGCGGCTGCCGTATTCGTAGAGCGACTCCATGCTTAAGTGCCGCGCCTCGAACGCCTGCGCGCCGATGATCTCGGAGAGAAAGGTCTCCGACGCGCGGTCGCCATGCAGCACGCTGTTCTCGCTACCCTCCTCGTAATTCAGGACTATCTGCAGCGCGAGGCGCGCGCCGCCCGGCCAATCCGCAAACGGCGGATCGGCACCGTAGCCGATCATGTCGCGGGGGTAGGCCGGCTCGGTCACTTCGTTTCCGTTCGGTGGTCGCGGCTAGTGCTGCAACAGAATCTCTCGCCCGCCGAGGGTCACCTCGTCGCAATCCGGGCCGGGCCCGCCGCGGTCGACAACCAGAAAATCGCATGGGCTTTCTAGAGCGAGCAGCGCGTGATGCCAGACGCCGCGGCGGTAGTTGATCCCCTGGCGGCCATTCGTGATAAACGCGCGCAACGATTCGGCGTTGGGGGCATCGCCAGCCGGCCCTACCACGACGAGGAACGGGATGCCGCTGAGGGGAACGAAGGCCTGACTGGACAGCGGATGGCGCTCCATGATCTCGATGCGCACCGGCGCTGGCCGTGGTGTCGCCCGGAAGATGCTGATCAAAGCTCGCCCACCCTGTTCCATCACATCCACCGTAGCGAGGTCGTGATAGCGCTCCGCATACCCACTGTTGATCGTGTAGTGGGCACTGCCTTCGACCTGGATCACATCACCGAATGGCGCGAAGGCTTCCCGCGTGAGTGCGGTCAGCGGGACGATCAGCGGCGACATCGGCATCACCCACTCATGCGAGCCGGCCGTAAAGCCGCAGGCGGCTGACGCCACCGTCCGGGATGACGTTGAGGCGGACGTGCGTCACCGGCCCGAGGTCGACCAGCTCGCGCTGGAAAAAATGCTGCTGGTCCATCTGCAATTTCTGCTCCGGCAGCAGCGTGCGCCAGAACATGGACTGGGTGACTGCCGATTCGTCGGTGCCGCCGGTAACCAGGGCGGCCTGCACGGAGCAGCGATCCGGATAGTTTCCCTTGAAGTGAGCAGTGTCCACCTCGACCTGGGCGATTCGGCCGGCGTGGCCCAGAGCAAGGATCACCCAATCGTTTCCTGGCTCGCGCCGGCGGCGCGTCTCCCAGCCGTCGCCCATGTTGACGCCGCGCCCAGGCGCAATCAGATTCCACATCGACCCGAAGTGCTCGTCGTTGCAGGCGACGGCGCGCCCGCCGTTGTCCAGCGCTGCCAGGTCGTACTCGACGTCTCGGTCAGCGCCTTCCCAGGAGCGCGCGACCTTGCCGTAGACGCGCAGGCGCGCGATGCCGCCGTCAGGGAAGATGTTGAGCCGGACGTGCGTCCAGACGTTTGGACTGTCGATCTGAATGTAGTGGTGCGAGTTGCCACGCAGATTGGTGGGCCTGACCAGCGGAGCCCACGCCGTGCGGCTGTCGGGTTCTGTGTGGCTTTCGCACACATCTATCGAGGCGGCGGGTGGGTAGTTACCCGTGAAGTGACTGGTGTCGATGTCCAAGCCGCGAATGATGCCTGGATAGGCCAGCCGCACCACACACCAGTCGTAACCCTCGCCGCGCTTGCGCCGCGTTTCCCAGCCGTCCATCCATTTGCCGTTGTCATCGTACTTGCCCGCAATGAAGATCGCCGGCTCCGGACTGAGCATGCGGTCCTTGGGCGCAAAGAACTCGTCGCTCGCCTGGAGGGCCTTGGCGCCGCGCCGAGCGTCCGCGAGGTTGAGCCACCTGCGGACAAACTCGGGGACGTCGGGATGGTTCACGGCCATATCTGGTTGCGGTGTCGGCATGTGGAAAAAACGCTTGGCGGGCGTCCACCCGAGTGTGCGGGGTTAGACATTGGCCGAGGTGCTTGCTGTGCTTGCCGTCCTGCGAATTCTCCGCATTGCGCTCTCGATTGTATCCGACTGCCGGGCGCGCGCACGCCTCAGCCCGAGGCTCTCAGTTTGCCTCTTCCGCGAGCGCGCATTCGTGTCGTCGCCAGCCAGGGAAACGCATCGGTCAGCTCCATGGTCTCACCGGAGCGGTCGGCGATATAGCCCGGCAGTGACGCCACCAGTTCCTGAAACTCCGGCCCGCGCATCAGGCGCAGCATTTCCTGCACCCATGGATACTGCAGCGTTTGCCGGCTGCAGATCAGGAAATAGCGTTCTGTGGCAATCGGCACGAAGCCGAGGTTGAACTGGCGGGCCGCCGGCTCCACGCCTAGCCCCACATCGGCCATTCCACTCGCCACGTAAGCAGCGACCGCCGCGTGGGTGTACTCCTCGGTCGCGTAACCATCGATCGTGCGAGGATCCATGCCCAGCTCTTCCAGCAACGTGTCGAACAACAGCCGGGTGCCCGAACCGCGCTGGCGATTGACGAAGCGCACACCTCGGCGCCGGAGGTCGGCGAGCGCAGCAATCCGCTTAGGATTATCGGGGCCGACGAACAGGCCCTGCTGCCGGCGCACGAGGTAGATGAGTTGTTGCTCCGACGGGTCGAGCCAGTTGCGGTACTGGGCGATGGCGCGCGCCCCGCGCTCGCCCTCGGGCACATGGAACCCGGCGATGTCGCATGCTCCGCGCGCCAGCGAAGCAAGAGCGTCAGCGGCGCTCAGGTACTGCAGATCGAGCGCGATCTTGCTGTGCCGCCGGAGCAGCTCGGGGATCTGCGCTACCGCGTAGCCGTAGCTGGCGTGCAGGCGCAGGGTCGGGCTGCTCTCCGCCATCACCCGGTTGATCTCCAGGTTGAGCTCCGAGGCGATGTTCTCGAGCTGGGGCAACAGACGGGCAACCGCGCGGGCCTCGGCCCACACCAGCTTCTGGCCGAGCGGGGACAGGCGCGACCCCCGCCCCTGTTGTAGCTGCACCAAGGGACTGCCAAAGAACTGCGACCATTTCGCGATGATGTTCCAGGCGTGGCGATAGGATAGATCCACCCGCTTGGCGGCGAGAGTCAGCTTCCCGGCGTCGTGCACGGCGTGCAGCAGTGTGAACAGCTGGTGATCGACCTCCTCCCCGGCTTCGTTGCTGAATATCCAGGACGGGCGGATCTCGATCCTCTTCATATGCAATCCGGTGCATATTGTTGTGCGGTATCGATGTTGCTAGCTTTACACGAAACGACCGCGCTTGCCAGTATACTTATGCACTCGAATGCATATTCTAGCGATGTGTAGACCTAAGGAACAGAACCGGTGAAGGGGGAAACGACCAGCGGGGGCTCAAACCCCAGCACGCCGCATCACGCCGCGGTGGAAGAGGCGATCGCGCTGCACGCCGCGCGCCCCGGCGGGCTGATGCCGCTTCTGCACGCCATCCAAGAGCGTCTCGGCTACGTTCCGCCACAGGTTTTGCCGCGGATCGCCGACGCACTCAACATCACACGTGCCGAGGTGCACGGCGTGGTTACCTTCTATCACGACTTCCGCACCTCCCCTCCCGGACGGCACGTGGTCAAGCTTTGTCGCGCCGAGGCCTGCCAGTCCATGGGCGGTGAGGCGCTTGCTCAGCATGCGCAGGTCCGCCTGGGCACGGATTTCCACCACACCAGTACGGACGGGATCACGCTCGAGCCTGTGTATTGTCTCGGTGACTGCGCCTGCTCTCCGGCCATGACGATCGATGGGCGGCTGTACGGCCGCGTCACGCCCGAGCGCTTCGACCGTCTGGTGAAGTCGATGGAGAAGCCATGACCGTCACGGTCTACGTTCCGCGCGACGCTGCCGCGCTGTCGGTCGGTGCGGAGGAAGTCGCGCAGGCGATCACGCACGCGGCTGCAGCACGCGGGCTCCAGATTCACGTGGTGCGCAACGGCTCGCGCGGACTCCTGTGGCTGGAGCCACTGGTGGAGATCGCGACGCCTGCGGGAAGAATCGCCTACGGTCCCGTGGCACCCGAGGACGTTGCCGGACTGTTCGAGGCCGGCCTTCTGCAGGGTGGCGCGCACGCGCTCCGGCTCGGCCCTACCGACGAAATTCCCTACCTCAAGCGACAGGAGCGGCTTACCTTCGCGCGCGTGGGCATCACGGATCCCATCAGCACCGCCGATTACGAAGCCCATGACGGGTGGCGGGGTCTGCGCAACGCGCTCGCCCTGGGCGGCGCTGACATCGTCGAAGCCGTCATCCAGTCCGGCCTGCGCGGGCGCGGCGGCGCCGCCTTCCCCGCCGGCATCAAGTGGCGCACCGTGCTGAACACGCCGGGCGCGATCAAGTACGTGGTGTGCAACGCCGACGAGGGCGACTCCGGCACCTTCTCCGATCGCATGATCATGGAGGGCGACCCATTTGTGCTGATCGAGGGCATGACGATCAGCGCAATCGCAGTCGGTGCCACGCGAGGTTATGTGTACCTGCGTTCGGAGTACCCCGACGCCGAGCGCACGTTCGAGGCGGCCATCGCCGCCGCCCAGCAAGCCGGCTATCTGGGTGACGACATCCTCGGAAGCGGTCGAACCTTCCATCTCGAGTTGCGGCGTGGCGCCGGCGCCTACATCTGTGGCGAAGAGACCGCTATGCTGGAAAGCCTGGAAGGCAAGCGAGGCATGGTGCGGTTCAAGCCGCCGCTGCCAGCCATCGAAGGCCTGTTCGGCAAGCCCACGGTGATCAACAACGTGATCACGTTCGCCTCCGTGTCGATCATCCTCGACAAGGGAGCGAAGTACTACGCGGATTACGGCATGGGGCGTTCGCGCGGCACGCTGCCGTTCCAGCTCGCGGGCAATATCAAGCATGGCGGCCTGGTCGAGAAAGCGTTCGGCATCACGCTGCGCGAGCTGCTCTACGACTACGGCGGGGGTTCGGCCTCCGGACGCCCCATCCGCGCGGTACAAGTGGGCGGTCCGCTGGGCGCTTACCTGCCCGAGTCCCAGTTCGACACGCCGCTCGACTACGAGGCGTTCGTTGCCATCGGCGGCATGGTTGGGCACGGCGGCGTCGTGGTGTTCGACGACACCGTTGATATGGCGCAGATGGCGCGGTACGCGATGGAATTCTGCGCTATCGAGTCGTGCGGCAAGTGCACGCCCTGCCGTATCGGCTCGACCCGCGGCGTCGAGGTCATCGATCGCGTCCGGCAAGGCGAGCGGCGCGAGGCCAACATCGAACTGTTGCGCGACCTGTGCGAGACTATGCTGCACGGCTCACTCTGCGCGCTGGGCGGCATGACACCGTTCCCAGTGCGCAGCGCACTCGAACATTTCCCCGAGGACTTCGGGATACCCAGGAAAGCGGCGAAGGCCGCCTGAAACGGTAAGGACGGAGGAAGCTATGTACTCGGTCAAAGTGTTGGACGCGGGAACGCCCGTGCGCGTATCCCAGCATCTCGTAACGTTGGAAATCGACGGCGTGGCCGTCACGGTACCGGCCGGAACCTCCGTGATGCGCGCCGCGACGGAGGCTGGCGTGCGCGTGCCCAAGCTGTGCGCCACCGACATGCTCGAGGCCTTCGGTTCCTGCCGCCTGTGCCTGGTGGAAATCGAGGGCCGCAAGGGCTACCCTGCCTCGTGCACCACGCTGGCCGAGCCCGGTATGAAGGTGCGCACGCAAACGCGCAAGCTCGCGGAACTGCGCCGCGGCGTGATGGAGCTCTACATCTCCGACCATCCCCTGGATTGCCTGACCTGCCCGGCGAACGGCAACTGCGAGCTGCAGGAGATGGCGGGTGTCGTGGGGTTGCGCGACGTACGCTACGGCTACGACGGCGCCAATCATCTGCGCGCGGAGAAGGACACCTCCAACCCCTACTTCACGTTCGATCCGACCAAGTGCATCGTGTGCTCGCGCTGCGTGCGCGCGTGCGAGGAAGTTCAAGGCACTTTCGCCCTGACCGTCGACAGCCGCGGCTTCGCCTCCGTGATCGCAGCGGGCCCGACCGACTTTCTGGCTTCTGAATGCGTGTCCTGCGGCGCCTGCGTCCAGGCCTGTCCCACTTCCACACTGATGGAGAAGTCCATCATCGACGACGGTCAGCCCGATCACAGCGAGATCACCACGTGCGCCTACTGCGGCGTCGGCTGCTCATTTAAAGCCGAGATGAAAGGCACGCAAGTCGTGCGCATGGTTCCCAACAAGGACGGCGGCGCCAATCACGGTCACTCGTGCGTCAAGGGCCGTTTCGCATGGGGCTACGCCACCCATCCCGACCGCATCCGCACGCCGATGATCCGCAAGAAAATCACGGATCCCTGGCAGGAGGTGTCCTGGGATGAAGCGATCGCCTATGCCGCCGCCGAGTTCAAACGCATCCAGGCCAAGTATGGCCGCGGTGCGGTGGGCGGCATCACTTCGTCACGCTGCACCAACGAGGAGACGTATCTGGTGCAGAAACTGGTGCGCGCCGCGTTCGGCAACAACAACGTGGACACCTGCGCGCGCGTCTGCCACTCACCTACAGGTTATGGGTTGAAGACGACCCTGGGTGAGTCGGCTGGCACCCAGGATTTCGACTCGGTCGAGGAGGCCGACGTCGTCGTCGTCATCGGCGCCAACCCCACCGACGGCCATCCGGTCTTCGCGTCGCAGATGAAGCGCCGGCTGCGTCAGGGTGCCAAGCTGATCGTCGTGGACCCGCGCCAGATCGACCTGGTGCGCATGCCCCACGTGGAAGCCGACTATCACCTCAAGCTGCTGCCGGGGACCAACGTAGCGGTGATCAACGCGCTTGCGCACGTGATCGTCACCGAGGGGCTGCACAAAGAGGACTTCGTGCGCGCGCGCTGCGAGCCGAAGGACTACGAGAAATGGAAAGCCTTCATCAGCGATGTGCGCAACTCACCCGAAGCGATGGAAGCCGTCACGGGTGTGCCTGCGGCGGACCTGCGCGGGGCTGCACGCCTGTATGCCGGCGCGCGCAATGGTGCGATCTATTACGGTCTCGGAGTGACCGAGCACAGTCAAGGCTCCACCATGGTCATCGGCATCGCGAATCTCGCCATGGTCACCGGCAACCTCGGACGCAAGGGCGTAGGCGTGAACCCGCTGCGCGGCCAGAACAACGTCCAGGGCTCGTGCGACATGGGCTCCTTCCCGCATGAGTTACCGGGCTATCGCCATGTCTCCGATCCCGCGGTGCGCGCTCTGTTCGAGAACGACTGGAAGGTCAAGCTCGACGCCGAGCCGGGCCTGCGCATTCCCAACATGTTCGACGCCTCGCTGGATGGCTCTTTCCTGGGCATGTACGTGCAAGGCGAAGACCTGGCGCAGTCCGACCCCGATACGCAGCACGTAACCGCGGCGCTGCGGGCGCTTGAGTGTCTCGTCGTGCAAGACATCTTTCTGAACGAGACGGCGAAGTTCGCCCACGTCTTCTTGCCCGGCTCCAGCTTCCTGGAGAAGGACGGCACCTTCACCAACGCCGAACGCCGCATCTCGCGCGTGCGCAAGGTCATGCCAGCGCTCGCCGGCCTGGCCGACTGGGAGGTTACCGTCGCGCTGTCGAACGCGATGGGCTATCCCATGCACTACGACCATCCGTCGCAGATCATGGACGAGATCGCACGCCTCACCCCGACCTTCCACGGCGTGACGTTCGAGAAGATCGACCGGCTGGGCAGCATTCAGTGGCCGTGCAACGACAAGGCACCGGAAGGAACACCGGTGATGCACGTGCAGGAATTCGTCCGCGGCAAGGGCCGCTTCGTCATGACCGAGTACGTCCCTACTGAGGAACGAAGCACGCGGCAGTATCCGCTTTTGCTCACCACCGGACGTATTCTCAGCCAGTACAACGTCGGCGCGCAGACTCGGCGCACCCCGAATCTCATTTGGCACGACGAAGACCGCCTGGAAATACACCCGCACGACGCCGAGCAACGCGGTATCAACGACGGCGATTGGGTCGGAGTAAAGAGCCGGGCTGGCGAGACCGTCCTGCGCGCAGTCATCACCGATCGCATACAGGCGGGCGTGGTATACACCACATTCCATCACCCCTTCTCAGGTGCCAACGTCGTCACCACCGACAACTCGGACTGGGCCACCAACTGCCCCGAGTACAAGGTAACGGCGGTGCAGGTCAGCCGCGTCGCTCAACCGTCCGAGTGGCAGCGGCAGTTCACCGAATTCGATAAGCGGCAACACGAGCTGTTGCCCGCGCACGAGCAGGCGAAGGCTTAGAGACGTCGCGATGGAGGGGCACAAGCTGGTGAAGATGGTCAACGAGATTGCGGCCTTCTTCCATGCGGAACCCGACCATGCGGTCGCGATCGAAGGCGTGGCCGGCCATATCAAGCGCTTCTGGGATCCGCGCATGCGCCGCGAGCTCCTGCAGTGGGTGGACGAACACGACGGCGAGGGGCTGACGGAGTTGGCGGCAGCGGCGATCCGAGCCAACCGCGATCGCTTGTCGCCTCAGAAGACCAGCGGCTAGTAAATCAGCGGAAGCCAGCTTGCAGACGAAAAAGGCGAGCCATCGGCCCGCCTTTTTCATTGAGCTGCCGCGCTCAGGCGGCCATCTCGATGTCGGAGGACTGGATACGCTTGACGCCGGCCCTCGTCATATCGGTCCAAGCTTTCGCTACGGAGCCATTCATGTCG
>JBGPPC010000051.1:0-17536 GCA_041488355.1 Gammaproteobacteria bacterium | reverse complement strand
CTGCTGCGGCGCCGTTGCCTACCACCTGAACGCTCAGGGGGAAGGGCTGGACATGATGCGGCGGAACGTCGACGCATGGTGGCCCTACGTCGGGCAGGGAGTCGAGGCCATCGTCATGACCGCGAGCGGTTGCGGTGTGATGGTCAAGGAGTATGGCGAGCTGCTGCAGTACGACCCGCGCTACGCCGCAAAGGCGAAGAGGGTGTCGGAGCTCACCAAGGATGCGAGCGAAATTCTCTCCGCTCACCAGGACGTGCTCGAGACGCTGCTGGCGCGCTCGGCGCGGGCGGTACACAACAAGTCGGGAGTCACACGCGTTGCATTCCACTCGCCCTGCACGCTCCAGCACGGTCAGCAGATACGCGGCGGGATCGAAGGACTGCTAAGCGCCGCGGGCTGTCAGCTCACGGCGGTGCCCGACGCGCACCTGTGCTGCGGCTCGGCCGGCACGTATTCCATCTTGCAGCCCAAGCTGTCCGGCCAGCTCCTGGCGAACAAGGTCGCCGCACTCGAGTCGGATTCGCCGCAGGTCATCGCCACTGCCAACATCGGATGTCTGGCGCACATCCAGACCGGAACTGAACTGCCCGTTCGTCACTGGGCCGAGCTGCTCGACAACGCCTTGGCTTATTGAGGTTTGCGTAAACGGCTAACAACGCGCAGTTCAGTAGTCGTCATTCAGGCGAAAGCCGGAATCCAGCGCTGTTGGCCAAATGCGCCTGGGTCCCGGCTTGGCCGTCTGTTTATAGGGGGCAGTGCAGGCTTGAGATTCTCCGCTACTCCGCGTTACCTCCAACCAGCCCGCGCTTGAGCGCAATCCACACCATCTGCGCGGAAGTGTGGGCTTCGAGCTTTTGTTTGATGGCCGACTGGTAGTTGGCGATGGTCTTCTGGCTGAGCGAGAGGATGCGGGCAATTTCGCTTACCGCCTTGCCCTCGGCCAGGAGCCGGAACACCTCGAACTCGCGCGGCGAGAGCGCGTCGAGCGGCAACTCTTGGCCCGGCACAGCCTGCAACGCCAAGCGCTGCGCCATGTCGTGGCTGAGAAACATGCGCCCCTGCGCGACCGTGCGCACCGCTTCCACTAACACCTCCGGAGCACTGGCCTTGGTCACGTAGCCGCGCGCGCCGGCCTGCAGTGCGCGCGAGCCGAACAAAGCGTCCTCGTGCATGCTGAACACGAGCACCCGCGCCTCGGGCTCGCGCGCCAGGATGCGGCGCGTCGCCTCGATCCCGCTCATGCCCGGGAGGTTGATGTCCATCACCACGACGTCCGGGCGCTGCTCGCAGAACAGCCGATAGGCCTCTTCGCCACTCGCCGCCTCGGCGATCACCTCGATGTCGGGGGTCCGCTCCAGCAGGCGGCGGTAGCCTTCCCGCACTACCGAGTGGTCGTCGATCAGGATCACCCTCAAGGCGGCCATTCGTCTACCCCTTGTCCGTCACGGGCAGCCGCGCCGTGACGTGCATGCCTGCGCCCGGCGCACCGGTCAAGTCCACGCGCCCATGCAGCGCCTCCACTCGTTCGCGCAGACCCACCAGCCCCAGGCCCGAGCGCTTGGCGTGCAGGTCCATCCCGCGCCCATTGTCGCGCACCGTCACGCGCACCTCCGATGCACCAGTGCGCGCTACGCCTATGTAGACGTGCGTGGCGCCCGAATGCTTCGCAACGTTGGTCAGGCATTCCTGCACCAGCCGGTAGACGGTGATATTGGTCAGTTCCCCGAGTCCGGAGAGATCGCCTTCCGATTCGAAGCCACACGTCACGCTCGGATTGCGACGGCGCCATTGATCAACCAGATCGCCCACCGCGTCGCGCAGCCCCAGCGCATCCAGAGCAGCGGGCCGCAGTCGCTGCATCATGCTGCGAACGACGTCGTACACGTGGTTTGAAATCTCCACGATCGAGCTGGCGCTCTTTTCGATCTCCGGTTGCATACCCTTCGACAGCTCGCAGATCGAAACCGCATCCAGCTTGATGGCGTTGAGGCATTGCCCCATCTCGTCGTGCATCTCGCGCGCCAGGTTGCGCCGCTCCTCCTCCTGCACGAGCAGATACTTCTGCGACAGCAGCCGGTTCTCGGACAGGGTCTCGGCCAGCTCCTTCTCGCGCTCCACCAGCGCATGTTGGGCCGCGACGCGCAGCCGCAGCTCCTGCTCCGACTGCCGCCACCGGCGCCACGCGAACCAGGCGAGAGACAGCGCGAGCGCCGCGAAGGTGAGCGGCAGCTCGTCGATCTGGTAGGGCTCGAGCGGGTGGGTCACATCGGTCAGCCATTCCCTGAGTTCAAACAGGACTGAAAACAGGTACATTCCAACAGTGATGGCGGCGACGACCAGCAGGTCGCGCGAGACTTGGCGCCGATGTGAGGGTACGTTGGTCGCCAGGAGCAGGGGTAGATGTGTATCCATTGTCGACATCACGACGGGAACAGGGATGGAACCTTTGAATAGGTAGGTTCGGAGACGCTAGTCCAGCATCTATACCGAAGCCTTCCAGACGTGGCAAGGGGGTTCCCTCGGGCCCCGTCGACGGCCAGCCCGGAAGGGGTCAGGGACCGCGAGGTCGATCCATAATTCCCGGGCCAGTCGCGAAACATAGCCCAACGCCCGGCGGCCGGGAAGTTTTCCCGGGCGGCCCGGGAATTATTCCCTGCCGTACCCGATATACCGCAGCTTAGATTGCGACTAGCCGCATGCAGGGGGCGTGCGTGCAGAAAGAACAGGGGGAGACCAAAAAAATGAAAACCAGGATCGCCGTCGCATTGTTCGCGGCCGGATGCTCGACCTTGTCCGCGCCAGCCCAGCAAGCCGAACCCAAGGAGAACCCCGCGGCCCAGCTGGAGACGCCCACCGTGGAGATCGTGGGCACGACGCCGGTGCCCGGCATCGGCACCGCAATCAACGAGGTGCCGGCCAATGTTCAGATCATGACCGGCAGCGAGATGAGAAAGCAGGAGTCGGTCAGCGTGCCGGACTACCTCGACCGCAACATCGGCAGCGTGAGCGTCAACGAGGCGCAGGGCAATCCGTTCCAGCCGGACGTGAACTTCCGGGGGTTCACCGCGTCGCCGCTGCTGGGTGTTCCGCAGGGCTTGTCGGTGTTCCAGGACGGCGTGCGCGTGAATGATCCCTTTGGCGACGTGGTGAATTGGGATCTGATCCCGCAAGGTGCCATTTCCACCATGACCCTCATCCCGGGATCCAACCCGGTGTTCGGTTTGAACACACTGGGCGGCGCGCTGTCTGTCAACACGAAGAGCGGTCGCGAGTACCCGGGTGGGGCAGTGACGCTGTCTGGCGGCTCGTGGGACACTTACACCGGAAGCGTCGAGTACGGCGGCGTCAAGGACAACTTCGACTACTACGTCTACGGCGACTACTTTAGTAGCCAGGGGTGGCGCGACTATTCGCCAAGCACCGTCCGGCAGTTGTTCGGCAAAGTTGGTTACCAAACCGCGGACTTCGATGTGGACCTTAGCTACACGTTCGCGAACAACAATCTCTGGGGGACCCAGACCATACCGACCGCCATGTACTCGGCCAACGACAAGCTCGCCTATACCTGGCCGGACATCACCAACAACAATCTGAATGCGATCACCTTGCAGTTGAGCAAAGTGCTGACCGAAGACAAGATCCTCGCTGGAAACGTGTACTGGCGCCAGCTCAACAGCACCAACACCAGCAGCAACATCAACGATCAGTTCACGGCACCTGGCACTAACGGCTCGACCTGCGTCGGCGGCGTTTGTCCGGCTTCCAACGACCAAAGCGTGATCGACACCAATGGCCTTGGCGGCGCTCTCCAGTTCACATTGCTCACGCCGCTGGCCTCGCACAAGAACAGCCTCACGGTCGGCGCGAGCTATGACTACGGCAGCACCAGCTTCCAGCAGAGCTCGCAGGACGCGGTCTTCGACTCGACCCGCCAGGTGGTAGGGGTGACCCCGTATGTGCTGGAGACGGACATAAGCAGCACCACCGCTTACACCGGGTTTTATTTCACGGACACGTTCGCAATCACCGAAAAGCTGTTGCTGACGCTGGCCGGCCGCTACAACATCGCCATCATCGATATCACCGACGAGCTGGGTAACAAGCCGGCAGTGGACGGGAGCAACACCTATCAGCGCTTCAACCCTGCAGTCGGTTTGAACTACAACCCGAGCAAGGCCGTCAACACCTACATCAGCTACAACGAAGGCATGCGCGCGCCGACCGCGGTCGAGCTGACTTGCGCGGATCCTAGTGCGCCGTGCCCGTTACCCAATGCCTTTCTCTCGGATCCGCCGCTGCAGGCCGTGATCGCCAAGACGTTGGAGTTGGGCGGCCGAGGCGTTCTCGGCCCCAACACCGCATGGAGCGCCGCCGTCTATCACGCAAATCTCTACAACGACATCCAATTCGTAAGCGCCAGTTCCAGCGGCGCTGTCGGCTACTTCACCAACGTTCCGCAGACGCGACGGCAGGGGCTGGAGCTAGGCTTGCAGCAGCAGATCGGTACGGTGAAGCTGCAAGCCGCGTACGCGTTCGTGGATGCCACCTATCAGTCGTCTTTCACCGTGCAAAGTCCCAACAACTCGACCGCCAACCCGGCGACTGGGGATATCCAGGTGCAACCCGGGGACCACATCCCTGGCATCCCGCGGAACAACTTTAAGCTGCGTGCCGACTGGCAGGCGACGCCTAAGCTCTCCATCGGCGGAACTCTGGTCTATGCCAGCAGCCAGTACGCGCAGGGAGACAACAACAATCAGGATCAGAACGGATCGGTACCCGGCTACACCGTTGTCAATTTGGACGCGCGCTACTACATCACCGATCAACTACAGGTGTTCGGCCGTATCAACAATCTGTTCGACAGAAAATACCAGACTGCGGGCGTTCTGGGCGCTAACTTCTTCGCCGGTCCGAACTTCAGTTACAACAACGCCGGCGTGCCATCCTCCATGTTCAGCTCGCCCGGCGCTCCCTTCGGCATATGGCTCGGCGTCCGTTACGATTTCGACAGGCCCGCCAAGACCGCGCATTCGGACGACGCCAACTGAGCGCGTCTCGCAGGGACATGGATCGACGCACGACCTCGCTTCCGGAAAGCACGAGCCCTAACCGCCGCGTTTCAGCGATCGAACTCGGTGGGCTGGCAGTGTTCCAAGACATGGACCGCTATCGCCGGACCGACGTGCGGTTACAATGCCGGGCGTCGAAAAAAGGAGACCATTTGTGAAGATGCGCACTGTTCTACTACCCGCGGCAGCTCTCGCGCTCGCCTGGCAAGGCGTACTCGCTGCGCCGCTCGCCTACGTGCCCAACGAGGAGAGCGGCACGATCTCGGTGATCGATACGCAAACCGACACCGTCACCAAGACCATCAAGGCCGGCAAGAAGCCGCGTGGCATTGCCACCGGGAAAGCCAGCAACACGTTGTATGTCAGCGACCAACCTAACAACGCGCTGCTGATCGTGGATCTCGAACAGCAGAAGGTGGTGGACAGCATCGACCTGGGTGAATCGCCGGAGGGCGTGGGCCTGTCTCCGGACGGCCATTTAGTGGCGGCGGCAGTAGAGCTGACCAACTCGATCGCGCTCATCGACACGGCAACCAAGAAGCGCGTCGCCAACATCAAAGTCGAGGGGAAGAACCCCGAGCATGCCGTGTTCAGCCCCGATGGGAAATGGATCTACTCCAGCGCCGAGGAGGCAACACAAGTCGACATCATCGACCTCGGCCAGCGCAAGGAAGTCGCGAGCGTACCGGTCGGGCGCCGCCCACGCGGGATCGGCTTCCTGCCCGACAGCAGCAAGGCTTACGTAGCGTGCGAGCTCGATAGCACGATCTACGTCATCGACGTGGTCAAGCAGGCCGTGGTCAAGAGCATCAAGGGCGGCAGCTTCTCGAACGGCGTGGCAGTGCGCCCCGACGGCAAACGCGTCTACATCTCCAACGGCAAGGATGCGACGGTGTCGGTGATCGACACGGACAGCGACGAGATCATCGCGACTATCCCGGTCGGCAAGCGTCCTTGGAACATGGCCATCACGCCCGATGGCAAGAAGCTGTATGTGGCCGCGGGCCGGTCCAACGCGGTATCGGTCATCGACACCGAGACCAACCAGAAAATCACCGACGTCCCCGTCGGAGAGAGGCCTTGGGGCGTCGTGATCCACTGAGCGTTCGCCACAAGAGAGGGGCTATTCGTTGCGGTAACGCAAAGCCTCACTCCCGTCTCACCAGATTTCCGCCCCGGCGCGGTAGCCCGTAACGCCGCGCTGGGCGGTTCAGCCTGTCGTTGTATGGGATTGCCCGCCGCCGGCCGGGCCGTATAATCCGTCCCACACTCTGTCCTCCTTCTCACGTTTGCAGCGTTGAACGCCATACGCGCACTGCTGTTCGATGTTTTCGGCACGGTCGTGGACTGGCGTGGCAGCCTCGTCCGCGAAGGCCGGGCGTTGGCGGCGCGCAAGGGGCTGGAGGTGGACTGGGCCGCATTCGCCGATGCTTGGCGCGCCGGTTACCGGCCCGCGATGGACCGCGTGCGGCGCGCCGAATTGCCTTGGATGAGCATCGATCAGCTGCACCGGCTCATCCTGGATGAAATCCTCCCCCGATTCGGCGTCCACGGGCTGTCCGAACCCGAGGCAGATGAGTTGAATAGGGCCTGGCACAGGCTGCGCCCGTGGCCGGACGCAGTCCGGGGCCTGAAGCGCCTGAAGAGCAAGTTCGTCATCACGACTTTGTCCAACGGCAACGTGGCGTTACTTACCGAGATGGCGAAACACGCCGGTCTGCCGTGGGACTGCATCCTCTCCGCCGAACTGTTCCATCGCTACAAGCCGGATCCCCAGACCTACTTGGGCGCGTGTGCTTTGCTTGGCACACGCCCCGAGGAGACGTTGATGGTCGCCGCACACGAGGACGACCTGGCAGCGGCGCGAGCCAATGGCTTACGCACCGCTTTCGTGCGGCGGCCGCGGGAGTTCGGTCATCGCTCGGGATACAGCCTCCCGCATGATGCTGGGTTCGACGTGGTCGCAAACGACTTCAACCACCTCGCGGAGCAACTGGGTGCCTGAGCAATACGCTTCTCCCCCGGCTGGCTCTGGGAATTGGCGTTCTGCGTGGCTGGCGCTCTGCGTAACGCTGTGCCTGTCTGGCTGCGCCGCTTTTCGCAGTTATGACAAGGAGCTCAACCAGACCACGAACCTGGCCGCAGAGGGCAAAGTGGACGCTGCCATCAAGCAGCTCGACAAGAACAACAAGGGTAAGGACAAGGACCTGCTCTACTACCTCGAGCTCGGGATGCTGGAGCGATGGGTAGACCGCTACCCGGACAGCCAGAAAGCCTGGATGTCAGCGAACGAGACTGTGCAGGCCTGGGAACACACGGCACAGACCAACCCCTCGAAGCTGCTCTCGGGCGTGGCAAGCTACGTGATCAACGACAAGGTGCGCCCATACGAAGGCCATGACTACGAAAAAGTCATGCTGCTGACGTACATCGGTCTCAACTACCTGGCCCTGGGGGACTACGACAACGCCCGCGTCGCCATCAAGCAGACGCACGAGCTGGAGGCCGTGATCGCGGACCTGCGCAGCAAGGAATTGGCCAAGGTGCAGCAGGAAGCGCAACAGAAAGGCGCGCGCACGAATTTCAAGGAGCTGAACGGGTATCCGGTCCAAACCATCGACAATCCCGCAGTGAACGCGCTGAAGAACAGCTACCAGAGCGCGCTGTCGCACTATCTGGCGGGCTTCGTCTACGAGTCGTTGGGCGAGCCGAGCCTGGCCGCACCTGGCTACCGCCTCGCAAACGAGCTGCAACCCAACCAGCCGCTGCTCGAGGAGGCACTGCGCGGTCTGGACCAGCGGGTTAGCGCGCCTGACGACGGGCTGACCGACACGCTGTTCGTGATTGGATCCGGCACGGCGCCAGCTCTGCAGTCGCGCCAGTTCCCGCTGCCCATCCCGGTAAACGGCACGCTGATCCTGGTCCCGATTTCGTTTCCGGTGATGGTGGCGACCTCGACGCCCTACCTTCCCGGCCAGCTCGGACTGAATGACGGGCAGTCGCTGACCGTGGCGCCGATTACCAGTATCGACGTGATGGCGCGCCGCGCGCTCAAGGACGACATGCCCAGCATCATGTTGCGTGGCGCTATCCGGTCGGCCGCCAAGGCAGCAACGCAGTACGCGCTCCAACACCAGTCGCAGAAGCAGAACAACATGTGGCTTGCGATAGCCGCGCTCGCGGTGACCCTCGGTTCGGTCGTGACCGAATCGGCGGACGAACGTACCTGGCGGACGCTTCCGTCGGAGATTGGCATAGCCCGTGCGCGTCTGCCGCCCGGAACCCATACCATCACCCTGCAGACACCCGGAGGCACGCGCAGCGTTGAACTGAAACTATCCGGACGCTACGCCGTGGTAGGCTTACGCATGTTGCGGGGGCAGCTCTTCGTACAGGCTCCGGAGCCTGCGATGGGTAACGGCTCGTCAACTGGCGGCAAGTAGGAACGTTGGAGCAGCAACCCCAACAGCATGGAGAATCCAAAATGAAATCGACATGGACCATCATCGCGGTGCTGGCGGCCGTGCTCGTGGCGGGATGCGCCGCCAAGAAGGGGTTTGAGAAGCCAGGCTTCGCCTACGGTTGCCCGATCGGGGACACCAAGATCGGCACGATAGAGGACCTGGTCAAGGCCAAGGTGGTGACCGAAGGCAAGCGCACCACCATCCAGGCGACCGAAATGCGCTGCACGATGACCGGCGATCTGCTGAAGATCGACGTCAACCTCAACAACGACAGCTCCCATGTGAAGCGGATCAATTACAAGTTCCGCTGGATCGACCGCGAGGGTATGCGCGCCTGGGAAGAGGAAGTGTGGAAACCGCTGCTTATGAACGAGAGCACCAACATCGTCGTCACCGGCATCGCACCCACGAGCAAGGCCGTGGACTACCGCCTGATCCTGCAGAGTCAGGAGTAGCCATAGCCGCGGGCGCCCCGACATAGCGGATGATAGCTCCCACGCCAGGCGGGCTTATTTACTGAAAGGAGATCAACAATGATCGATTCAAGCCGCACCCGCGGCCTCGCGCTGTTGCCGTTGCTCGCCGCAGTGGCTCTCGCCGCTGGCTGCGCTCAAGAGAAGACCCGCTACGGCGATGAGAAGGCCGTGGAAACCGTCACTAACCAGTTCGGCTCGACCGACCTGCAGATGATCGCCGAGTCCATGACGCGCTCGATGCTGCAGGACCCCGTGATCGCAGGCGGCAACCTGCCCATCGTCACGGTGCAGGAGGTCAAGAACAAGACCAGCGAGTACATCGACACCCGTTCGATCACAGACAAAATCCGCGCCGAACTGCAGAAGAGCGGCAAGGTTCGCTTCGCGGTCGATGCCGTCGCCATGCAGCAGCAGGTAGAAGAGCTCCAGCGGCAGCAGAGTGAGCTGTACGAAAAGGAGCAGGCGGTCGAGAAAGGCAAGATGGTGGGCGCACAGTACCGCATGGAGGGCAACATCACGTCCATCGTGAAACAGGCGAAGGACGTGAAGGACGTCTACTACAAGTTCAATCTGCAGCTGTGGAACATCCGCAACGGACTGCTGGAGTGGACCGACGAGAAGGAGATCCGCAAGACCACCAGCAAGGGCTGACCGCATTCATTGCTGTGGGTGGGCCGCGTGTGGGCAATGCGCGGCCTTTGTCTTTTCCGCGCTCCGACTAGCGACAAACCTCAGCTCGTCGTTCCGGGGCCGCGTGGAACCCGGAATCCAGGAGCTTCGTCACTAATCAGGGCAGCGCTGGCCCTTCTGATACGTCCCAAGCAACTGCGCCTGCGCGATGACGTGACCCTTCATCGCCTGCTCCAGCGCCGCCTTGGTTGGTTTCTTCAGATCCGGTAGCACAGTATCCAGCGCGTACAACTTGTGGAAGTAACGGTGGCGCCCGATCGGCGGGCACGGGCCGCCGTAACCCGTCCGTTGCCAGTCGTTGGTCCCATCCAGCGTGCCTTTCGGCAACCCGCCGGATGCCACGCCCTCGGCCAGGCCGGAAGCGTTCGCCGGGATGTCGTACAAGACCCAGTGAACCCATGTCATGCGTGGCGCCGCGGGATCCGGAGCATCCGGGTCATCTACGATCAATGCCAGGCTCTTCGCGTTCGCCGGCACGCCACTCCAAGCGAGTGGCGGCGACGTGTCCTTGCCTTCGCAGGTGTATACCTTTGGGATCGACTGGTTCTCGCCAAATGCCGTAGAAGTGAGCTTCATGGTCTCCTCCGCTAATGCGGGCCCGCAGGCGTGCATCGCAACCAACGCCAACGCAAACAAGGCTGCGCATGCGAGCTCAAGCTTGGCCACCAATGCTGGATGGCCGTTCCTCGAAACGCTCCTGCGCTGCGTTTTCCGGCGTTCGCCGGAATGACGACTACTTGAGTACCTGCTGTTGGCCACTTATACAGGGCTCAAGAAGATCGGCCATCGCATTGCCTCCGCAGTTTGCGCTGCTGCTCGGCGATGGCCCAGACCACATGCTCGCGCACCAGCTCGGATCGATGACTCCGGTGCGCCTCCAGCGCTTGCAGGATGGCTCGATCGCCCGGCGCGTTGCCCAGACCCACCGCGAGGTTGCGCAGCCAGCGCTCGTGACCGATGCGCCGGATAGCGCTCCCTTCGAGCTTGCTCTCGAACTCCTCCGCACTCCAGGCGAACAGCTCCAGCAGCGTAGCGCAGTCCAGTCCGTGGCGGATGCGAAAGTCGTCCAGGTCGCTCTTCAGCGCAAACCGATTCCACGGACACACGAGCTGGCAATCGTCGCAGCCGTACACGCGATTGCCCATGAGCGGCCGCAGGTCTTCCGGGATGCTGCCGGGATGTTCGATGGTGAGATAGGAGATGCAGCGGCGCGCATCGAGCTGGTAGGGCGCCACGATCGCTTGCGTGGGACAGACATCGATGCAGCGCTGGCAAGTGCCGCAATGCTCGCTCTGCGCTTCGTCGACAGGTAGCGGCAAGTCGGTGTAGATCTCACCGAGGAAGAACCACGAGCCGGCCTCGCGATCGAGCAGCAGAGTGTGCTTGCCGCGCCATCCAAGGCCCGCTTTCGCCGCCAGCTCCACTTCCAGCACCGGCGCGCTGTCGGTGAACACACGGTAGTGGAACGCGCCGATGTCCTGCTCGATGCGGTCGGCCACCTTCTGCAGTCTGCCGCGCAGAACCTTGTGATAGTCGCGCCCCAGCGCATAGCGCGACACGTACGCCTGCCTGCCCTCCGCCATGACCGACTCGCTGTCCGCTGCGTTCGCCGGCCAATAGTCAAGGCGCGCCGAAATCACGCGCACCGTGCCCGGAACCAGTTCGGCCGGACGGCTGCGGCGTGTGCCGTGCCGCTCCATGTAACGCATGTCGCCGTGGAATCCCCTCGACAGCCAGTCGAGCAGCCGCGCTTCGGCTTCGCCCAGCTCAATGTCGGCAACACCGATTTGCGAGAAGCCCTGCTCCGCGCCCCAGGCCCGGATGCGGCTCTTGAGGCGCGCGAAGTCGACGGTATCCGCTTGCGCTCGCTCGCCGGCTTGCGTCATCTGGTGGTCGCCGGCTCCGCAATCGATACGAATGCGGGACCGGGCCGAAACATCGGCGCCAGCTTGCGCGTCTCGCCGTGCTTCATCAGGAAGAACTCCTCTGGCGCTATGCCGGCTGCCAGCCGCGCCGCAGCCAATCGGTGCGGAGGTTCATCGAGCGGCTCATCGGTCAGAATGAAAGTGCCCCAGTGCATTGCGACCGAACGGCGCGCGCGGATGTCCTGGTGGATCTTGACCGCTTCCTCCGGATTGACGTGCATGATGCGCATAAACCAGCGCGGCTCGTACGCGCCGATCGGAATCGCCGCCAGATCGAACGAACCGAAGCGCTCTCCGATATCTTTGAAGTCGGCAGAGTAACCGGTATCGCCGGTAAAGAAGAATCGGAAGCCGGGCTGTTCGATGACCCAGCCTCCCCACAACGTCCTGTCGCGGTCCCAGGGCGATCGCGCACTCCAGTGCTGCACCGGCACCAGTGTGAGCTTCAAGTGCCCAAGTTGGGCCTCGTCCCACCAGTCGTGCTCGCTCACGGTGCGGATGCCCTGCCCCGCGAACCAGGCTTTGAGCCCGAGCGGCACGAAGAAGTGCGGTGCGCCCCCTGCCTGCGAAGCGAGCCGCCTCACCGTCTCGCGATCCAGGTGGTCGTAGTGGTTGTGCGAGAGGATCGCTGCATCGATATGCGGCAGATCACGGAAACCGAGCGCTGGCGGGACTACGCGCCTCGGGCCAACGAAACCGACCGGAGACGAACGTTCAGTCAGGTGCGCATCGGTCAGGATATTGACGCCGTCGAGCTGCAACAGAAACGTGGCATGCCCGATCCAGGTCAGCGTCGCCTGCGTCCGGTTGGCTCGGAGCCAGGCTACATCGGGGTGAAGGCGCTCGAAATGGTATCCGCCTTCGGGCATCTTCGGCAGCCCCTCCTCCCAGCGCTCGCGCTGCCACTTCCAGAAGCTGCCGCGCGGACCAGACGAGTAATTGTTGCGGAAGCCACGCGCGGTATGATGGGGTTTGCTGCTCATCGAATTCGGTCTGAGCTGAAGAACGACTGCCGGAAAGAATCATCATACCGTTGTCTCATGCCATGCGGCGGATAGCGGCCAGCCTCACGGCACTATAAACTGCCGGCTTTGCACGAAGCCATCATGGGAGGGGAGAGAATGGCAAAGAAAATGGCAAAGAAAAAAGGCAAGAGCGTCGGCGTGATCGGCCTGGGATCCATGGGCTTGGGCGTTGCGCGCACGCTGGTGAACAAGGGCTTCCAAGTGCACGCGTACGACGTGCGCCCGGAGGTGGTCAAGGCGTTCGCCAAGCAAGGCGGAATCGCCGCAGCGAACCCTGCGGAAGTCGGTGCCAATACGTCGATCGTGATTCTGCTCGTGCTCAACGCCGAGCAGACCGACGAAGTGCTGTTCGGGCGCAACGGTGCGGCCCCACGTATGGCGCGCGGCTCGGTTGTCGTTGCCAGCGCGACAGTGCCGCCCGCCTTCGCCGAGTACCTCGGACAGCGGCTGTCACAGCACGGCATCTATTTGATCGACGCTCCGGTCAGCGGCGGGGCGGCGCGCGCAGCGAGCGGGCAGCTCTCGATCATGTCCTCCGGCACAAAAAGCGCGTTCCGGCAGGCTCAGCCCGTGCTCGACGCCATGGCGGTCAAGGTGTATCGCCTGGGTGAGCAGCCCGGGATGGGCTCCAAGGTGAAGATGATCAACCAGCTGTTGGCAGGCGTCCATATCGCTTCCGCGTGCGAGGCGATGGCGCTGGGCATACGCGCGGGCGTCGACCCGAACGTCTTGTACGAGGTCATCTCCAACAGCGCGGGCGCTTCCTGGATGTTCCAGAACCGCGTGCCGCATATCCTGGCTGGTGACTACACACCGCTGTCGGCAGTCAACATCTTCGTGAAGGATCTCGGCATCGTGCTCGACTCGGCCAGGAAGCTGACGTTCCCGCTTCCGATCACGGCGACCGCGCACCAGATGTATCTGATGGCCGGTGCGGCCGGCTACGGGCTGGAGGACGACTCGGCGGTGGTGAAGGTATTCCAGCACTTGTCGGGCATTTCGCTGCCCGCAAAACGCACGCGGGCCAGACCCTCGGCGACGAGGCGGCGTGCGCCTCCCATGAAGAGGAAGGCGAAGAAGTAAGCTGACGTGCTGGTATGTTGCCGAGACCCGGAGCGACATTGGCTCACGCCACTGCGCCCGGCGCGAACGGTGTCCTAACACTTCAGACTCCCACCACCCCGTCGCCTTCGGCGCCACCCCTCCTTGAAAAGGAGGGGAGAGAAGAAGTAGTTCTCCCCTCCTGCCGGAGGAGGGGTGTCTGCGAAGCAGACGGGGTGGTGGGAGTTGCCGAAGGAGGGATGGTGCGAAGAGCCGAGGTGGTTAGCGCCGCTCGGCGCAAATCACTCAGCCTGAGCCTCACACAAGCGCCTGTCAGATATCCTGCTTGCCGTCCTGGCGCAGCTTGTAACGAATGAGCAGGATGCTTTCCTCTACGCCCTTGAGGTTCGGATTGATCTCGAGCGCACGCTCGAAGTATCCGAGCGCGTGTTCCAGCTCGCCGAGCCGGAGGTAGATCATCCCGTACCCGGACAACGCGCCGAAATGCTGCGGATTGCGCTTGATCACTTCATCGCAGTCCTTGAGCGATTGATCGAAATTCCCCATCAGGTAGTACGCGGTGGCGCGTTTGTTCCAGCCCTCGGCAAAGTCGGGCTTGCGTTCCGTAACGCGGGTAAAAACTTCCACCGCCTGGGCCATCTGCCCGTCTTCCATACGCTGGATTCCAGATTTGAGCAGCTGATCGATCTCGGGGTCGCCGGATCGGCCCCACAGCACCCAGACGGCGACCTCCGCGTGCACACGCACTTCGGGGTCGGTGTCATGGAGCGCCTCGATGACCAGGTCGGCGTCTGAAGTCTGACCGAACTGCGCGAGCTGGTCGACGGCGTTGCGTCTGATCGCTGCGTCCGGGTTATACAGTTCCGCTACCGCTTCGTCGCGGCTGCCGCTCTTCGCGGCGAGGGTCACCGCCAAACCCACGGTCAACGAGAGCGCCGCTGACAGCAGAACGAGAAACCTGAGGGAAGACCAGCGCACACTCACCTGAACCCTCCAGCATATTTCGCCGCGCTTGGCGCGCCGGCAGGCCTGTGGATGTCGTACCGGACTATCTGCATTCGCAGACCACGATGTTACATTCTACGCTCACGCCCCGAAGTCCCCCAGACGCAACATCCAGCTTTTCTTGCGGCTTGCGCGTACTGTTATGCTTTCGCTTCGCCCAAGCGAGCCGCCTGTTAGGTCGAGGAGACACCGATGAACGAGCCTGCACCACGCGTCGCGCGATCGTATACGCTACCGGCGCCGGCAGCGGTGGGGATGAGCATCGACCAGGTCGACACACCCGCCTTGCTGCTCGAGCTGGACGCCTTCGAGCACAACCTGATGCGGCTGACCGAATCCCTGCGCGGCACGAGCGTGCGGCTGCGGCCGCATGCCAAATCGCACAAATGTCCGGAGATCGCGCTGCGGCAGATCGCGCGTGGCGCGGTGGGCGTGTGTTGCCAGAAGGTCAGCGAGGCCGAGGCGCTCGTGCATGGCGGCGTTGGTGACGTGATGGTGGCAAACGAAGTGGTCGGAGCGCAGAAGCTGGCCAGGCTCGCAGAGCTGGCGCGCCAGGCCCGCATCAGCGTGTGCGTGGACGACCCCGGCAACGTCACGCAGCTGGCCCATGCGGTGCGCGAGGCGGGCGTCAAGCTGGACGTGCTGGTCGAAGTCAACGTAGGGGCCAACCGCTGCGGAGTGGAGCCGGGTGAGCCCGTGTTGGCTTTGGCGCAGCTTATCGCGCAATCCCCGGGGCTGCGCTTCGCGGGTGTGCACGCCTATCACGGCGCCGCACAGCACTTGCGCACATCGCAGCAGCGCCGCGAGGCCATCGCACAGGCGGTGACCAACGTGCAAGCCACCCTGCAGCTGCTGGAAAGCGCCGGCCTCCGCCCCGAGATTGTCACCGGCGCGGGCACCGGCACCTATCTGCTGGAGACAGCCTCCGGCATATACAACGAGATCCAGCCGGGCTCTTACATCTTCATGGACGCGGACTACGGGCGCAACCTGAGCGACGACGGTAAACCCGTACGCGACTTCCAGCAAAGTCTGTTTATCCTCGCTACGGTCATGAGCCATCCGGTGCCCGTACGCGCGGTGGTGGATGTCGGCCTCAAGGCGCATAGCATCGACTCCGGGATGCCGCTGCTAGTGGGCGTTGCCGGGGCTGCCTACACCAAGGCCTCGGACGAGCACGGCGTGATCGAGCTCGCCGGACCCGGAACGCTCAAACTAGGACAGAAAGTGCGGCTCGTACCTGGTCACTGCGATCCCACGGTCAATCTCTACGATTGGCTGGTCTGCTGCCGCGGCGATCGCGTCGAGGCCATCTGGCCGATATCGGCGCGGGGAGCGTTCTACTAAAAACAGTCAGCGAGCCACCGATGGCAACCCCGAAGTCCTATCAGTTCGACACCCTGAGCTTGCATGCGGGGCAGCAGCCCGACCCCGAGCACGGCGCCCGCGCTCAGCCGATCTACTTTACAACCTCCTATGTATTCAAGGACACCGACCACGCTGCGTCGTTGTTCAACATGGAGCGCGGTGGGCACGTGTACACGCGCATCACAAACCCCACGAACGCCGTGCTGGAAGAGCGGGTGTCGGCATTGGAAGGCGGCGTAGGGGCGGTTGCGACAGCAAGCGGGCAAGCGGCGCTTCATCTCGCCATCTGCACCTTGATGGGTGCGGGGTCACACATCGTCGCCTCGCGCTCGCTTTACGGCGGCTCGCACAATCTCCTGCACTACACGCTGCCGCGCTTCGGCATCGAGACCACGTTCGTCGACCCGCACGACGTGGACGCTTTCCATATAGCCATCCGTCCGAATACGCGGCTGCTGTTCGGCGAGACTCTAGGCAACCCCGGGCTGGACGTGCTCGATATCCCGCGCGTGGCGCAGGTCGCGCACGACGGTGGCATACCCTTACTGGTCGACTCCACGTTCACCACGCCCTACCTGATGCGCCCGTTCGATCTGGGCGCAGATCTCGTCTACCACTCGGCCACCAAGTTCCTCGGCGGCCATGGCGTAGCCATCGGCGGTGTGCTCGTCGACGGCGGACGATTCGACTGGGAGAAATCCGGGAAATTTCCAACTCTGACCGAGCCTTATGCCGGCTTCCACAACATGGTGTTCACGGAGGAGTCGACAACGGCGGCCTTCATCCTGCGCGCGCGCCGCGAGGGACTGCGCGACTTCGGCGCCTGCATGAGCCCGCACAACGCGTTCCAGATCCTGCAGGGGATCGAAACGCTGAGCCTGCGCATGCAGCGCCACGTGGACAACACGCGCCGCATCGTGTCTTTCCTCAAAGCCAACGCGGCAGTGGAGTCGGTGTCCTACCCCGAGCTGCCCGACCACCCCGACCACGAGCTGGCGAAGAAGCTGCTACCGAACGGCTGCGGCGCGGTGTTTACCTTTTCCATCAAAGGCAGCCGCGCGGCGGGTAAACGTTTTATAGAGACGCTGAGCGTCTTCTCGCACCTGGCCAACGTTGGCGACGCGAAGTCACTGGTCATCCATCCGGCCACCACGACCCATTACCGCATGGACGACGCTGCACTGCGCGCGGCTGGCATCACGGAAGGCACAGTGCGGTTGTCGGTGGGTCTTGAAGACCCCGAAGACTTAGTGGCGGACTTGGACCGGGCACTGCGCGCTTCGCAGAAAGCCTGAGTCTCGGTCAAGACGACACGCCCAGATTCAACACCGCTCCAAGCGGGCTTTTGACCGCGAGGCCGCCGCGCTTGATGACGTGCGTATAGATCTGTGTCGTGCGCACGTCCGAGTGGCCAAGCTGCTCCTGAACAGTTCGTATGTCTGCGCCGCG
>JBGPPC010000050.1:0-17548 GCA_041488355.1 Gammaproteobacteria bacterium | reverse complement strand
CCCCGGAGTTGACCGGCCCCACGATGCCGAAGACCCGATCGCGGGTGATCAGCCGGGTGACGTTCTCCACGCCCTTGGCGGGCTTGGTCTCGTCGTCGTAGATCACCGCCTCGACCGGCTGGCCTTTGTAACCGCCCTTGGCGTTGTACTCCTTCAACGCGAGCTTGAAGCCCATCAAGGCAGCCTTGCCATAGTCGTCGGTGCCGCCGGTGAGCGAAACCGAGAAGCCGATCTTGATCGGATCGGCAGCCAGCGCGCAGCCGGCAGCAGCCAGCCCGAATCCGGCGATCAGACCGTAAGCCGCTCTCAGCGGCCAGCCTCTTGCGCGCATACGTGGTCCTCCCTCTTTTTCCGAGCCTTCTCGCGCCGCATTGACCGGAGGCCTTCAGCGGAAAGACACGGTTTACTCTACGGTTTTTTTGAACATACGCGCAGCTTTGGGAGGCTGTCAAGCAGCTAACAGATCGGGAGTGTCTTGGTCTGAATCTCGGCTCCAGAACTTAGCGCAGACGTTCCGCAGTGGAGCGGCCCACTCATGCTCCAGGTATCAATAGAGCTCGAAGCCAAGGGTAGTCAAAGAACGCGACAGCGCGCCTGTCAGTCCCCCTTGGCTCAGTGGCTCAACGCCTGAGCTACTCGCGGCGGTAGTCTGCACGCCTTGATCATCTTGAGGGTTGCGTCATGGACTATACGCGGGGCGGCTGGGAGGACACGGACTGTCCGCAAACGAAGGTCGAGCGTGCGCTCGCGGGTGGGGCAGTTGGGGGCTTGATTGGTCTAATCTTCGGCCCGCTCGGTACATTGGCATGCACCGTTGTTGGGGCCGGAATTGGATACGCCACGTCTTACCGCGTTAGCCGGCCGAGGGCTCCGAAATCGGCGACACTTGGTAAGGCCGCATTCAGGCCATGCCCAGGTCGAGGATCTATTGCGGCGACAGGTCGATGGACCGGCCGAGGAGCTCGCGCATGCGACGCCAGTGCGAGCCCTCCCAGTAGATCCGGTCGCACTCCTCGCACCAGGAGTAGCGCTGGTAGACCGCGGCCACGCGTGGCGGCAGCCGATCGGCCACGACCTCCTTGTCGATGAAGATCAGCGGCAGGTTGCAGTGGAGACAGAGGGTGAAGGGTCTGGCGCTCGCCGTCAGCTGCAAGCGGTCGACTACTTCACGCAGCTGATCTTGCGGCCGCAGAGAGTGGACGAAGCAACCGTGAGTGATCGTGCGGCACTTGAGCAGCTCGCGATCGCGCGTCAGCACCACGCGCGCTTCGATCTGGCTGGTGGCGCGAATCTGTCCGTCGGCGAGCTCGTTGCTGTACAGCGTATCGAAGCCGAGCATGCGCAGCAGGCGCGCCAGCCCACCGAGATGCGCGTCGGCGATGAACCTCGTGTCGCGCAACGGCTCATCTCGCACGCGCAGCAGCTCCCGGACGTCGAGCGCTTCGAACTTCGGGTAGACGCTGACGCGGTCGCCATCGCGCACTAGGTAACTGAAATCCACCGACTCGCCATCGGCCAGGATCAACTCCACTTCGGTGTGGGGTACGCCCAGCGCTTCGATAGCGTTTTTGATCGTGGCCGCTCGCGCACAGCGGTAGTCGAAGTCCCGCTTGCGCCGCTCCCGCGGCAGGAAGTCGTTCAGCTCCTCGTAGAAACGGAAGCGCGCCAGGGCGCGGCCCGTGACTGGGGTCAGTTCTTCGATAGACATGTTTGCAAGGATGCGGCCGGCGCTGCGCCCCCGCAAGTGCTTAGTTCGCTGAGACGAGCCAATTTCTGGAAACGCGCCCGTTGTTGGCGCTTGCCCGACCATGCAGGACTGGGCGCAGCAGAACTACCAAAATCTCGCCCATCCCCACGCAATCAGCGACCCACGTCCAAGGGAGCTAGCCCGCTGCTGCATTCGAGTTACCCGATTCGACTTACATGCCTTCTCCCTACTCCGTGTAGCACGCCTCCTGACTCGGCCCTCGTGCGGCGAAGCATCACGCCCCGTCACAATTCCGTCGTCATACCGGCGTTGCGCCATCGCGGTGGACGACGCGACTCCGGACCTGTTGGTGTAAGCAGGATCGCCGCCACGCCCTCCCGCCTGGCGACTCGACTTGCAGAAAGTTGCGGGCCGTCTTAACATTGAGTATCCATATCTGAGCCGTCAGATATGATGTGCTGTACATGATCACTGCCGCACAACTGAGGGCTGCTCGAGCGTTGGTCGGCCTCGACCAGCGAGCGCTTGCGGAGGCTTCCGGACTGTCGCTTCCGACGATCCAGAGGATGGAAGCAAGCGAAGGCGTGATCCGAGGCAATGTGGATTCGCTGATGAAACTGATTGCCGCACTGGAAACCGCGGGCGTAGAACTCATCAACGAAGGGGCCATCAGCGACAAGGGCGGGCGAGGCGTGCGACTCAAGGCGCGCTAAACCACCGTATCCCTTCGACCTCGCCCTAGGGCTAAAGATGAGCACAACGACGCCATGGCGGTGACAGTCCTGCTGTCATGCTGTGGCGTGCTGCTCGCGACCAGCGTAATGGCTCTGGTCGGTATGCGCCGGAGCGCGGCGACGTCTCTCGTTTATGCGATCTCGTTTGTCACTACCGCAGCTGCCTTAATAACCGCTTGCTCCGCGCTTCTCGCTGAAACGGCTGCACCCGACAGCGTCACGCTGCCGATCGGCCTGCCCTGGCTCGGGGCGCATTTTCGCCTAGATACCCTGAGTGCGCTCTTCCTAGTCATTACCAATCTCGGTAGCGCCATGGCAAGCCTCTACGGCCTGGGCTACGGACAGCATGAAGAGGCGCCAGAACGTGTGTTGCCGTTCTTCCCAGCTTTTCTAGCGGGCATGAATCTCGTTGTCCTCGCAGACGACGCATTCACCTTTCTGCTCACTTGGGAGTTCATGTCTCTTACGTCGTGGGCGCTGGTAATGGCTCACCATCGGCAGCCTGACAACGCGAGGGCAGGGTATATCTACCTGTTGATGGCGAGTCTAGGCACGCTGTCGCTGCTTCTGGCTCTTGGTCTGCTGGCGGGGCCCGGCGGCGCCTACAGCTTCGATGCGATCCGCAGCGCGCCCCCCCCGGCAACCGTGTCCGCCGCCGTCCTCGCTTTGGCTCTGGTTGGCGCCGGGTCCAAGGCCGGCCTCGTGCCGTTACACGTTTGGCTGCCACTCGCTCACCCGGCCGCGCCTAGTCACGTCTCGGCACTCATGAGCGGCGTGATGACAAAGGTCGCGGTATACGGTTTCGTACGCATTGTCCTCGACCTCCTGGGTCCACCCACATGGTGGTGGGGTGCCGTGGTGCTCACCTTCGGCGGCATCACCGCGGTCCTGGGCGTGCTGTATGCGCTGATGCAGCACGATCTCAAGCGCCTGCTCGCCTATCACACGGTAGAGAACATCGGCATTATTTTCATCGGGCTTGGCCTCGCGCTTGCCTTTCAGGCCAACGATATGCGGTGGGCGGCGGCGCTCGCGCTGACGGCGGCTCTGCTGCATGTCTTCAATCATTGCGTCTTCAAGAGCCTCCTATTTTTCGGATCCGGTGCAGTACTGACTGCGACCGGCGAGCGCGACATGGAGCGCTTGGGCGGACTCATCCACCGCATGCCGCTCACCGCCTTTGCCTTTTTGGTAGGCTCAACGGCCATCTCGGCGCTCCCTCCGTTCAACGGGTTCGTTTCGGAATGGCTCACGTTCCAAGCGATTCTCCTGAGCCCCAAGCTTCCACAGTGGTTGCTCAAATTTCTGGTGCCTGCGATCGGCGCCATGCTGGCTCTGTCTGCGGCGCTCGCTGCTGGCTGCTTCGTCAAAGCATTCGGCGTGACCTTTCTCGGACGCCCCAGGACAAGCGTCGCGCAGGATGCCAAGGAAACCGATGTTTTTTCACTGACCGCGATGTTTGCTCTTGCTCTTCTCTGCCTGATCGCTGGGGTCGTGCCCGGGTATTTCATCGATGCGCTCGCCCCGGTCGCGCATCAACTGCTGGGCGCACAGCTGCCAGAGCAGAGGCAATTGGAGTGGCTTACCATCGTGCCGATCGCAGAGAGCCGAAGCTCCTACAACGGCCTGGTGCTGTTCGTCCTGATCGCCGCGTCGGCGTGGCTGGCAGCGTATGTCATCCATCGCTGGGCCTCACGTGCGCTGAGACGATCCGCCGCCTGGGACTGCGGATTCCCGGATGCGAGCCCGGACACCCAGTACACGGCCGATAGTTTTGCCCAGCCGATTCGTCGGGTGTTCGGTGCTGTCGCGTTCCGAGCGCGCGAAGAGGTCTACATGCCTCCACCAGGGGACGTGCGGCCTGCCCGCTTCCACGTGTATCTCCGGGACCTCGCGTGGGATTCCCTGTACGCGCCGGTCGGGAGCCTTGTAGGCTTTGCCGCGGAGCGCCTGAACCGAGTGCAATCGTGGACCATCCGAGCCTACCTGAGTCTCGTGTTCGGTGCTCTCGTGGTGCTCTTGATGGTGCTGGCGGTATGGCACTGATCCTGGATGCGCTGGTTCAGCTTGTTCAGCTCGTACTGGTGCTCCTGCTCGCGCCATTGCTGACCGGCTACGTCCGTAAAGTCAAAGCGCACTTGCTGCGTCGCCGCGGCCCGCCCGTGCTGCAGCCCTACCGCGACCTGTTCAAGCTGTTGCGCAAAGAGGTCGTGCTGGCAGAGAACGCTTCGTGGTTGTTTCGCGTCGCGCCCTACCTTGTCTTCGCCACGACGTTGGTCGCCGCTGCTTTGGTGCCCACGTTCGCTACCGGTCTGGTGCTGAGTCGAGCGGCTGACCTGATTGCGATCGTCGCGCTCCTGGGCAGCGCCCGCTTTGCCCTGGCGCTGGCGGGGCTCGATGTCGGCACCAGCTTCGGCGGCATCGGCTCGAGCCGAGAGATGATGATCGCCTCGCTGGCCGAACCGGCAATGCTGATGGTTGTATTCACGCTGTCGCTCCTGGCGGGCTCGACTCAGCTTTCGTCCGTCTCGGCATTCCTGCATGGACCCGATGTGGGGCTGCGCGTCTCTCTGGCCATGTCGCTCGTTGGCCTGATCATGGTGGCGATCGCGGAGAATGCGCGGATCCCGGTCGACAATCCGGCGACCCATCTCGAGCTGACGATGATCCATGAGGCCATGATCCTCGAGTACTCGGGGCGCCATCTGGCGGTGATCGAAGCGGCCGCCTCGCTCAAGCTATTGCTCTACTTGTCCTTGATCGGCTGTGTTTTCGTGCCGTGGGGTGTCGCTACGGCCGGCCAGGGTTTCCCTGCTTACGCGGCGGGGCTGGTCGCGTACATCGTCAAGCTCGCTGTAGGCGGCTTCCTCCTGGCGGTCTTCGAGACCGTAACGGCGAAGATGCGCGTGTTTCGGGTTTCGGACTTCCTCGGCGCGGCGCTCATGCTCGGGCTGCTGGCCGCGTTGCTGCTGTTTGTGTCGCAGAGCGTGTAATGAGCCGCCTCGCGCTGGACGTCGCCCATCTGCTCGCCGGCGGATTGGTGCTCGTCAGCTTCTTGCTTTTGTATCAGGACCGTATGTTCGGTCTTCTCAATACCTTCGCGCTGCACGCGCTCGTGGTCTCGCTATCGGTCGCATGGCAAGCCCATATCCAGCTCGCTCCGCATCTCTACATCACGGCGGCTATCGCCCTGCTCGTGAAAGCCATCATCATTCCGATGGCGTTGCATCGAATCATCGTGCGTCTGGGAATCCACCGGACCATCGAGACCGTCGGGGGAATCGGACGAACAATGTTGGGCGGCATCGGGCTGGTGGCGCTGTCCATTCTGGTGATGCTGCCAATCACGGCTGAGGCCGGCACGCTCGCGCGCGAAGACCTGGCCTTTTCCTTATCGGTGATCCTGCTTGGTCTGCTGATGATGATTTCGCGCCGCAACGCGGTCAGTCAAGTGATCGGGTTCATGTCGATCGAAAACGGCTTGATCCTCGCGGCCACAGCAGCCAAAGGCATGCCGCTGGTCGTGGAGATCAGTGTGGCGTTTTCTATTCTCGTAGCATTGATCGTGATCGGGATTTTTCTGTTCCGGATCCGGGAGCGCTTCGACACGGTGGACGTGCACGCGCTAGAGCGTTTCCGCGGCGAGCGGTCATGAACGCTTTGGGTCCGTCGCTGGCTAGAGCAATCCTGGTGATCCCAATGTGCAGCGCATTGCTGCTGGCCCTGTTCCCCAATTATCGGGTCACCGCGCGGCTCAACGTCCTGGGCACTCTGCTCACGTTCCTGGCCTCGACCGGCCTTTTCTTCGTGCGGCCCGAACCCGGGCCGTTCCTCATCGTCGATGACGTCAACGTGGTGTTTATCGTGCTGACGACGTTCGTCGGTTTCACGACCAGCGTGTTCAGCGGCAGCTACATCGCGCACGAGCTCGAAACTGGACGCTTGACGCCGGTCTATCTTCGCTTCTACCACGCCATGTATCAGATGCTGATGTTCGCGATGAACCTGGCGCTGTTGGCAAACAACGTAGGGCTGATGTGGGTTGCCGTCGAGCTGGCGACGCTGACCACGGTGTTGATGGTCGGGATCTATCGCACCCCGGCCGCCCTTGAGGCGGCTTGGAAGTATTTCATTCTGGGAAGCGTCGGCATTGCGCTCGCCTTGTTCGGGACGATACTCGTCTATCTCGCCGCGCGGTCGGTTGTGGGCGAGGGTGTGGACGCAATGGCCTGGGATGTACTGGTGAAGAGGGCCTCGGCTTTTGATCCTGCCCTGCTCAATCTTGCTTTCGTGTTCTTGCTGCTGGGTTACGGGACAAAAGTCGGGCTTGTGCCTTTGCATGCATGGCTCCCAGACGCGCATGCGGAAGGCCCGACGCCAATCTCGGCGGTGCTGTCGGGGTTGCTTCTGAACGTCGCGCTGTTTGCGGTGCTTCGCTTCAAGATGGTGATGTCCGCCAACCCAGGAGCGCTGGCGCCAGGACCGCTGATGGTCACCCTGGGTTTGATCTCGGTGCTGTTCGCGGCCTTCATGTTGTATCGGCGGCACGACATCAAGCGGATGTTCGCCTACTCCTCGATCGAGCACATGGGAATCATCACCTTCGCCTTTGGGATGGGTGGGCCCCTCGCGAACTTCGCGGGGCTGCTGCATATGACCTTTCACAGCCTGACCAAGTCGGCCATCTTTTTTTCCGTCGGCCATATCGCACAGGTGAAGGGTACGCAGACGATGGCCGAGATTCGAGGCCTGACGGTGTCGCATCCAGTCCTGGGGTGGGGGCTGGTCCTCGGCGTGATCACCATCGTCGGGCTCCCGCCCATGGGCATCTTCATGAGCGAATTCCTGATCATCACGTCGACTTTTGCCCGTCAGCCCGCGCTTGCCGTCGCGTTGGCGCTCGGGCTGCTCGTGGCATTGGGCGCCCTGCTCCTGCGGCTCAATAGCCTAGCGTTTGGGGATCCATACGGAAGCGATGCGCGTAGCGAGGCCTCCTTCGTTCCGATGTTCGCGCATTTGGCGCTGGTCGTGGCTGCCGGGATCTATCTTCCGCCTGCCCTGGTGTCTTGGTTTCAGCATGTCGCCAGCTTACTGGGTTAGCCTAGATAATTCATTTAGGGATACCAGGCTATGGCGCACATGACGACTTTGCGCGATGTGATGGAGGACGGCCGCCTCATCAAGACGCATCGGCCGTGGCCTCGTGTCATCGTCGACCGGGAGGCCTGGGAGCAGGCGACCAGCCTTCTCGTAGATGGACAGTTCACTCTGCTCGGACTGTGGGGCGCTAAGGCGTTTGTGCACATGGCTGTCGTCGGCCCGGGCAATGACGGGCCCGCTGTGCTCAGCTTGGCCTGCGACCACAACGGCTTCCCTTCCGTAGGACGTCTGCATCCGCCTGCGATTCGCCTTGAGCGGACAGTCCGCGACCTGGTGGGGCTGGAGCCAGAGGGTCTTGTAGACACGCGTCCATGGCTGGATCACGGTACGTGGCGCCTGCGACATCCTCTTGGGGTGAGGGGTAGTGCGGGCGCGCCTATTCGATATGTTTTCCTGCCGGTCGAAGGCGAGGGCCTGCATCAGATTGCGGTCGGTCCCGTTCACGCGGGCATCATCGAACCCGGTCACTTCCGCTTCACGGCAAACGGCGAGACGATCGTGCGGCTCGAGGAGCGCCTTGGTTATGTGCACAAAGGGATCGAGTCGCTCATGGTCGGGCTCTCGGTCGAGCGGGCTGCCGTGCTCACCGGGCGGGTTTCCGGCGACAGTACCGTGGCCTACGCTTTGGCCTTTGCGCGGGCAGTCGAGGCAGCGCTTGGAACCCACGTTCCACAGCGCGCCATCTGGTTGCGGGCGCTCATGGCCGAATTGGAACGACTGGCAAATCACTTCGGCGATCTCGGTGCCGTATGCAACGATGCTGCGTTCGCCATGCTGCATGCGCAGTTCGGCCTTCTGCGCGAATATGTGCTTCGAGTGGCGGACAAGTGCTTCGGTCATCGGCTCATGATGGATCGCATCGCGCCCGGCGGGGTACTTTGCGACCTGCCGGAAGACGAGGTGGGTACGATCGCAGCGCTCATCGCCCACATTCGGGCGCACTTTCCCGAACTTATCGAGCTCTATGACAACACGGCGTCGCTGCAAGACCGTACCGTCGGGACGGGAATCCTTACACCGGCGCTCGCGCGACAGTTCGGGGCGGGAGGCTACGTCGGGCGGGCTTCGGGACGGGCGTTCGATGCGAGACGGACGCCCGGCTATCCGCCATACGACGCGCTGCAGTTCGAAGTGCCTGTGCTGGAAGACGGTGACGTGAATGCCCGCCTCTGGATCCGCGTGCGCGAGGTCGAGCAAAGCATGGCGATCATCGATCAGATTCTGCGGCAGCTGCCTTCCGGTGCCATCCGAACTGCTTTGCCGGCGCGACTCGAGATCCACGCAGGCGAAGGTGTCGCGCTGGTCGAGGGCTTTCGCGGCGATGTTCTGGCATGGGTCCAACTGCGCGACGATGGCAGCATCGAGCGCTGCCACTTGCGCGATCCGTCATGGTTCCAGTGGCCACTGCTCGAGGCTGTGATCGAAGGCAACATCGTTGCCGACTTTCCCCTTTGCAACAAGTCCTTTAATTGCTCGTATTCGGGCCACGATTTATGAGTTATGCGTAGACTCCTGTTCAAAAGTCTCGTGCACGGTCCGCTGACCGAAGCAGCGCCGCTCAAAGACGAAGCCGCCATGAAGGAGCTCGCAGCGCAGCTCGGCAGTGTGGCCCGACGGCGATTGGGCCGAACGCTCTCGATTCGAGAGGTCGATGCGGGATCCTGCAATGGGTGTGAACTGGAAATACACGCCCTCAACAACGTCCTGTACGACTTGGAGCGATTTGGAATTCGGTTCGTCGCCTCGCCGCGCCACGCCGACGTGCTGCTCGTAACGGGTCCAGTCACCACCAACATGCGCGAGGCGCTCGAACGCACCTATCAGGCCACGCCTGAACCGAAGTGGGTTGTCGCTATAGGTGATTGTGCCCGAGACGGTGGCATCTTTTCGGGCAGCTATGCTTGCGTCGGCGGCGTCTCCGCGGTCCTCCCCGTTGACTTGCACATTCGCGGCTGCCCGCCTTCGCCTATCGCATTGCTCAGGGGCCTGCTGGCCTTGCTTGATCACGTGGATCTTGGGGCTCCTGCCAAGGTCGGCGAGGAGAGCGGCTTACCGGCAAAGCCGGCAGCGCAATGAGTGCTGGAGCCAGGTGCGGTTGTCTAAAAAAGCGTCGAAGCCAAAATCACCCCGATAACAACAGCGATGGCGATCGCGAAGACGAGAACCAGTCGCGAGAACGATTGATCTTCTGCCATCTTGTGCTTCCCTCCGCGCCTAGGCGCGGATCGTCAGCTACGAGACCTGATTTCTGGGCTGTCGCCCGCGCAAACGTTCAAAGCGCTTACTGCGAAAGGCCGCAAGACCGATGATCTCTATCCTTTCGCTCCTGTCGGACATCTGGCCAAGCGTAACCAGTTCGGTGGAAGCGGGTGCCTCTCGAAGAACGCCTCCGAGGCGAAGTATGGAATCGCCTGCTCAGCGCGCACCGATTCGATGTCCCGCACCTGAACATATTCATCGCGACGCGCTCCGTGCTCGGACCAGACGATACCCCGTGCCCGAGCTTCGCGCGGGGTAGACAGCGCACCTTTGGGAGCGATCACCTCGTGCACTCGGAACCTCCTGATCTTGTGACCGACGCGAAGGATCAGTTCTACCTGTGCACCGCGCGTCGTGCACTCGACCAGCTTGTCGAGAACGCCTTCGATATTTGCGTTAGCGCCCTTCACGCCACATGTCTCAAAAGATTGCCCTAGAAGGCCTCTCCGATCTTACGGCCATAACACTGTTTGAGCTGCTTGACGTAGGTAGAGAACTCGAGACCGAATAGGTCCTCGAGTCTTCTCGCCTGGCACACAAGCCATTTCCATTGGGGCTCAAAAGGTCTGTTCTTCGCGGCGAAGACCACGTAATTGCCGCCGTCATCGATAAGTACCGCGATGACCGCGTCACCGAAGACGTCGCGTATCCACCGGAGATGGGAAAGACAAGTGATTCGGTCTCCGGCTAGGTTCATGACGAACATACCCCTTGGGCTTAGACAGCGCCGCGCGTTCTCATAGAATCCGGGATTCGCCAGAGAAGCGGGAATACCGTCGCGGTCAAACGCGTCAACTAGCAGTGCGTCCACCTTTCTCTGAAGCCCGGACAGGTACGCTCCTCCGTCGGCCTGAATCACCGAAAAGCGGGAATCGTCGCGCGGGATGAGAAATTCGTCCCGCAACGCGATCACGTCAGGATCGTTCTCAACAGCAACAATGCGAGCGGCGGGAAGGTATCGGTAGCAATACTTCGCGATGGAACCACCCCCAAGCCCAATGAGGGCGATCCTTCTTGGTTGGCAGTCGAACAGCAAGAACGCCATCATCATCTGCGTATAAGTGAGATCGAGGGCGTAGGGGTCCGAGATCCGCATCGCGCTTTGTATGTTCTCGATACCAAAGCAGAGGTAGCGCAGTTCCTCGTCTTCAAGGATATAAGGTTTGTTGTATGTTCCTCCTACGATGCGCTCGTAGAGCTCCTGCTGTCGGCTATCCGCGGACTCCATAAGCCGAAGCATCCCCGACTCTCTCAGAAACGGGCTCGGCAGTTCCAGCAGTCCTTGGGGCTCTTGATTCACAACCTTGGTCCTGCTGCGATGCGACCACATTTAAGGCTGAACGCAGGAGCACTGGAGACGTCCTTGGACCGCACTTCACAGGATTTCGCGACGACATTTGCAAACGGCGATCTGCGGGCAGGTGAGGAGACCGTCCGGGAATAAGGGAGCCGCACCGCAGGCGGGCTTGGTTCTCGGTGCCGGCGTCGTACGTTTTTGAAAACGATCGTTAGCTTGCAAAGACACTGCGCCGCTCGCATCAGCGTCGGCAGTGAGTTGCGTCGCGTGAGCCAAATGCCCTCTGCGCGCGGCACCAACCTCCTCCTGGCTTACGACTACATAAGGGTGGCTTTAAATTATATTGCTCTCAACTTTGTTGGCAATTACAATTGAATTAACATGCCGCGCTCGAACCCAACAACTGAAAGCAGGACGGCGAGGCTGACCATCCTGATTGATCCTCGAAAGAAAAGGATCTTTGAGGAGATTTGCGCCGCGCAGGATTTGACGCCCTCTCAGGTGGTCCGAAAGCTCATCCGGCAGTACGTCATCGAGCACGCGGCAGGCAGGCCGCTGCCCGAATGGCTCACCGTCCAGGGCAAAAGAAACGATAACGACCAGAAGGCCGCGGCTTCAAGGAATGGGTAAAGGCACGCGTGCTCGCGGCGTCCCTAAGACACTAATCCATCACGTCAAGATGACGCTGAAGGCCGGGGACGCGTGATGGCGGATGGCGCTCTGACGACTTCAACCACTGAGGCTAGGGTCCCGGGACCAACCTATTGGGGGCCCTAGCTTCCAGAGATATGAGATGCGTGAGAAAACCCACACTGGTGATGGACACTGCGCTTGGTCGCGGCCATTCATCTCCTATGGAGACGATCGAAGCAGTGACCTGCCCCCGTCAGAACGGTACTACGGGGGGACTTAGTAAAGTCCGTTCTTGACCTGTTCTGACCAATCGAATCCGCGGTGCCTTACGTCTCTATGGCCGCTTTAAAGCTATTTCATCACGCTCCCCGACGGGCAGGTCTTAGCCGATAGCCAAAATTCGAGCTAAGACATTGCCCCACGCAACCCGGTCTTCTCTGGCCACCGGTGGAGCAATTCTTACCTTTCGTCACCCCACGTAGTATCAGATCAGCCCGGCGGCGATGTTGACTACCAACGCGAGCAGCGTCGTATTGAAGAAGAACGCGATGACCCCATGGATGAGTGCCAGCCGGCGCATTGCGCTGGAGGATATGGTCACGTCCGAGGTCTGCGAGGTGGTGCCGAGCACGAAGGCAAAGTACAGAAAGTCGAGGTAGTTTGGCTCGGGATTCCCGGGAAACGTGAGGCAGTGCGTTTCGGCACTCGTCCCGTCCTCGTAGAACTCGTGCGCGTAGTGCAGCGCGAAAGCAGTGTGGACGAGGAACCAGGAGCAAAGAATCGTGACGACGGACAGCGCCAAGTGCAGATGTTGAACATGGGGCGAATAGTCTTTTGCCCCGATCAGTTCCAGCACGATGGCCGCGAGGCTGGCCACGGCTGCGAACACGGTCAGCGTCAGGACAACCACCGCGCCGTCGTCCTGCTGCTTGGCCCGCCGGCGCATTCGCTCAACGTTCGCGCGCAGCATCATGATCCAGGCTAGCGTGAGGTAAAGCCCGGCCCCTACGTCCCATGCCAGCAGCGCTCGAGTGGTTGCGGATAGCGTGGCTGGAAGCACTGCCAGCGTCGACAAGCCGAGGATCGTGGCGATGACCAGCCTGGGCCGGGCACGGATCTGATGCAAGAGGACTCGGGCCGGGCTCATGGTTCGTAGGATCGTCGCAGGGTTGATGCGGAAGGAGCGTTTCCGCGCCGCCGCCATCCTATCACTCCAACCCGCCTTGGCCCGCTCGCGATCCTTGGCGACTTGGGAGGCTGTTCTAAGAACACCGTTCGCGCTGATCCTTCGACTCCGGGCGCAGCGCGCCCTACGCTCAGAGCCTGCCCCGGACTTGATCCGGGGACGAACGGGGGTAGTGGCCTTAGTCACGGAGTCGTAGGGCTCAACACGAACGGTGTAGGCGTTTTTCAACCAGCTCCTAACACCTGTACGGCACCTCGATTGACGCCTCCAGACGAATTGGGCAACATCCAAGCGCCGCCCCATTTCTTCGGCGCTCGACGCCGGCGGCACGTCATTCTCAGGTGAGGCTCGGGACCCCGTGTTAGCGTTCGTTCTCCGGCGGCTGGCGCAAGCGCTGCTCGTCATGCTCGCCGTGGGTCTGATCGCCTTTGCGCTGTTCCGCTTCGTGGGCGATCCGGTCGTCTTCATGATGGGCCAGGACGCCACCCCGGAAGACCGCGTTCGAATGACGCGAGACCTGGGACTGGACCGGCCGTTTTACGTTCAGTACGCCACGTTTGTCGCGCGCGCCGTCCGGGGCGAGTTCGGATTGTCGCTGCGCCAGCTGCGTCCCGTGTCCACGCTCATCGTCGAGCGGTTGCCGGCCACGCTCGAGCTGTCGCTGGTCGCGGCACTCCTGGCGCTGGCGGCCGGCATCCCGATGGGCGTATACACCGCGCTCAGGCGCGGCTCATTGCTGTCGCAGTGTCTTCTCGCGGTGTCCCTGGCGGGCGTGTCTCTGCCGACGTTCCTCATCGGGATCTTGCTGATCCTGGTGTTCGCGGTGAACCTCGGGTGGCTGCCGTCTTTCGGTCGCGGTGAGACGGTGGCTATCGGCTGGTGGACCACCGGGCTGCTCACGGTGTCCGGTCTGAAAGCGTTAATCCTGCCCTCGATCACGCTGGGCCTGTTCCAGATGACGCTCATCATGCGGCTCGTGCGCTCCGAGATGCTCGAGGTGCTGCGTACCGATTACATCAAGTTCGCACGCGCCCGAGGCCTGAGCGAGCGCGCCATCCACTTCCGCCATGCGCTCAAGAATACTTTGGTCCCGGTCATCACCATCACCGGCTTGCAGCTTGGATCCATCATCGCCTTCGCGATCATCACGGAGACCGTATTCCAGTGGCCGGGCATGGGGCTGCTGTTCATCCAGTCGGTGACCTTCGCCGACGTGCCGGTGATGGCGGCCTATCTGTGCCTGATCGCGCTGTTTTTCGTCGTCATCAACCTGGTGGTCGATCTGCTCTACTACGCGGTCGACCCGCGCCTGCGCCTGGATCGGGTTGCGGCGGCTCACTGAGGGACAAGAGATGAGCAACCCCGTCGAACACATCCGCACGTATCACACCGAGCTCACGGCGTTCCGTCGGGATCTGCACGCCCATCCAGAGCTGGCATTCCAGGAGGCGCGCACTGCTCAACGCGTCGCAGATCAGCTGGCTGGCTGGGGCATCGAAGTGCATCGTGGGTTGGCGAAGACTGGGGTGGTGGGCGTCATTCGGGGACGCAAGGCGAGCGCGAAGGCGATCGGCCTGAGGGCGGACATGGACTGCCTGCCCATGCACGAGACGGGCGCGCGGCCGCACAAATCGCAGAACGAGGGTCGCATGCACGCCTGTGGTCACGACGGCCACACGACCATGCTGCTCGGGGCTGCGCGCTATCTCTCGGAAACGCGCGGGTTCGATGGCACTGCCTATGTGATCTTCCAGCCAGCGGAGGAGCACGGCGGCGGCGGGAACGTGATGGTGCAGGAGGGGCTGTTCCGGCGCTTTCCCGTGGACCAGGTCTACGCCCTGCACAACTGGCCTGGCCTTGCAGCCGGCAGGATCGCCGTGCGGGCCGGCCCGATACTCGCCGCAACCGACGAGATTCGGATCGAGGTGCGCGGCATGGGTGGGCACGCGGCGATGCCGCACCTCGGTGTGGATCCAGTTGTCGCCGCCGCGCACATCATCACTGCCCTGCAAACGATCGCCAGCCGCAATGTCAGCCCGCTCGATGCTATCGTGGTCAGCGTGTGCTCGATGGAGACCAGCCAGCTCGGCACCTTCAATGTGATTCCGGACGCTGTCAAGCTGGTGGGCACGGTGCGCACGTTCCGCTCAGAGACGCAGACACTCGCGGAGAAGCGCATCCGGGAGATTGCCGAGGCAGTCGCCTCGGGCTTGAGGGCGAGCGCGCAACTCGAATACATCCGCGGCTATCCAGCCACCGTGAACACGCCAAAGGAAGCAGAGTTCGCAGCGCGCGTAGGCGAGCGCATTTTCGGGCGGGACAACGTGGTGCGAGAGTTCGACCCGACGATGGGTGGCGAAGATTTCTCCTACATGCTGCAAGCACGGCCGGGTGCTTACGTACTGCTCGGGCAGGGCGGCGAGCCAAGCGGCTGCTACCTCCATAACCCCAACTACGACTTCAACGACGACGTGATTCCGCTCGGCGCGGGTTATCTGGCCGCGCTGGCGGAAGAGGCGCTGCCGCTGACCTGATGGGCTAAATCCACCAGTTCCAAACTTATAGCGTCCTCCCTCGCCCTCCCCCGCTCGCGGGGGAGGGTTGGGGTGGGGGCGCACACCGGAGATCGATATGTACGCTGCGCTACTTCGAATCGCCATCGGCCTCGGGTGCTCGCTAGCGCTGACCGCGGCGCCCGTCGATGCGAAGACGTTCCGTTACGCAGACCAGGGCGACGCGCTGTCCATGGATCCGTACATGTTCAACGAGGCCGTGCAGCTGAGTTTTACCGGCAACATGTATGAGGGATTGACGGGGCGCGGCAAGAAGCTGGAGACGGTGCCGCAGCTTGCGACCGACTGGAAGCAGACCTCGCCGACCGTGTGGCGCTTCAACCTGCGCCGCGACGTCAAGTTTCACGACGGCACCTCGTTCGGCGCGGACGACGTGATCTTCTCGTTCGAGCGGGCCCGCAGCGAGGGCTCGGACGTGAAGATGTACGTAGGCGCCATCCAGGAGATCCGCAAGATCGACGCGCATGCCGTGGACATCGTCACCCGCGAGCCCTTCCCGATCCTGCCGGACACATTTACGACCTGGTACATCATGTCCAAGGCGTGGTGCGAAAAGAATAATGCTGCGCGGCCGGTGGACGTGCGCAAGGGCACTGAGAACTACGCCAGCACGCACGCCAATGGGACCGGTCCGTTTATGCTCAAATCGCGCGAGCCCGGCGTGCGCACTGTGCTGGTGCCGAACCCGAGCTGGTGGTCGAAGCCAGAGCACAACGTCACGGAGGCTGCCTTCACACCCATCGCTAATGCCGCGACGCGTGTGGCCGCGCTCATTTCCGGTGAGATCGACATGATGGAGCCGGTGCCGCTCCAGGATCTCCCGCGCATCCAAGGCAGCCCGGACCTCAAAATCATGCAGGGAATGGAGGCGCGCACCATCTTTCTCGGCATGGACCAGAAACGCGACGAGCTGCTGTTCTCCAACGTCAAGGGTAAGAACCCGTTCAAGGACAAGCGCGTGCGCCAGGCTTTCTATCAGGCCATCGATATCGAAGCGATCAAATCTCGCATCATGCGCGGGACGTCGACGCCGACCGCGTTGATGGTCGCGCCGGTGGTCAACGGGTTCGCGCCGGAGTTGGACAAGCGTCTACCTTACGACCCAGATAGTGCGAAAAAGCTGCTGGCACAAGCCGGCTATCCAGACGGATTCGAAGTGGGGATGAATTGTCCGAACGACCGTTATGTGAACGACTCGGAGATCTGTCAGGCGGTGGCGGCGATGCTCGCGCGCGTCGGCATCAAGATCAATCTCGTGGCTGAAACCAAAGCTATCTTCTTCCCGAAGATCTTGCGGCGCGACACTTCGTTCTACATGCTCGGGTGGACGCCGGCCGACCTGGACAGCCAGAACGCACTGTTCGCCCTGATCGCGACCCCGGGAGAGGGCGGCCAGGGCCAGTTCAACCTGGGCGCGTACTCCAACCCGCGCTTGGACGACCTCACGCACAAGATCGCCTCTGAGAACAACGTCGCGAAACGTCAGGCCATGATCGCGGAGGCCTTCAAGATCCATGCCGAGGACATCGGTCACCTGCCATTGCATCAGCAACCGCTCGTTTGGGGTATGCGGAAAAGCGTGGAGATGGTGCAGCTGGCTAACAACTTTATCCAGCTCAAGTGGGTAGTGATGAAGTGAAGGGTGAAGGGTGAAGGGTGAAGGGTGAAGGGTGAAGGGTGAAGGGTGTGGTGAGTGAAGACGTTGGATCCCGGTCAATGCTTACTAACGTGACTCGCGGATCGCTTGTCCGAGCCTGGGACTCGGACCTACTCTATAGCTTCCGCCACTCGCCAGTCACGGTAGTGGCCGCGGTGCTTACGCTGTTGTGTGTGGGCGGTGCCTTGTTCGCCCCCTGGATCGCGCGCCACAACCCATTCGATCTCGCCTCGGTCAATCTGCTGGATGCCTTCACGCCGCCGGGATGGACCGCACAAGGGAAAGCGGGCTATCTGCTGGGGACCGACAACCAGGGACGCGACGTGCTGTCCGCGATCCTG
>JBGPPC010000049.1:0-17671 GCA_041488355.1 Gammaproteobacteria bacterium | reverse complement strand
TAGGCTTGAGGCCGTGCTGCACGATCACGAACTCGCCTATCGCCTCACCTGGTCGCTGTCGGCCATGCCGTTCCTCACGGCGGGTGGGCGATTGGTGGAGACGTTGAACGTGGCCATCCGGGAGGTCGTCGGCGTCGAGCCAGAACTCTCCACGACGGGAGGCACGTCGGACGGGCGTTTTATCGTGAGCATTTGCCCGCAAGTGGTCGAGGTGGGTCCGGTCAACGCATCCATCCATCAAATCGACGAGCGCATCGCACTGGATGACATAGAGGCGCTCAGCCGCATCTACCAACGGACCCTCGAAGAACTGCTGGATGTTCGCTGACGCTCGCGGGATTCTCAGGACGGTCCGCGATTTGTTGCGTTTTGCGGTCAGCCGATTCGACTCGGCGGGGTTGGTTTACGGCCACGGCACCGATAATGCCTACGACGAGGCAGCCTACCTCGTCCTGCACACCTTGCATCTACCGCTGGATCGGTTGGAACCGTTCCTCGATGCGCACCTGCTACCGGAGGAAGTGAACGCTGTGCTCGACGTGCTGGAGCAGCGTGTGCGCGACAGAGTGCCAGCGGCCTATCTGACACACGAGGCGTGGCTTGGCCAGTTCCGATTCTACGTCGATGAGCGCGTCATCGTGCCGCGCTCGCATATCGCTCAGATGCTCGATCACGGCCTGGCCGCGTGGATCCCTGACGCTGACTTGGTGCACCGTGCGCTGGATCTATGCACTGGCTCGGGTTGTCTCGCCGTGCTTCTCGCACTTGCGCTTCGCCGCGCCAGTGTCGATGCCAGCGATATCTCCGCCGCAGCCCTCGAGGTGGCTCGGCGCAACGTCCAGGACTACGAATTGAGCGGGCGTGTGCGCACCGTGGAGTCGGATCTGTTCGCTGCGCTGGGCGATGAACGCTACGATGTGATCGTAAGCAACCCACCCTACGTCGCCGAAACCTCCATGCCGACGCTGCCACCCGAGTACCGTCACGAGCCGGCGCTCGCGCTGGCAGGCGGAAACGATGGGCTGGATGTGGTGCGCCGCATTCTGCAGCAGGGCAAGCGCCACCTCACACCGCGCGGATTGCTGCTGGTGGAGGTCGGTGCCGAGCGCGAGACGCTGAAGGCCGTCTACCCCGATTTGGAATTCACTTGGCTCGACGCTGGCGCCGAGGACGCGTCGGTTTTTCTGCTCGAGCGCGCGCAGCTGCCGGATTGAATTCGCCTGAGCGAATGCCGGACCGACGCGTGGAACTCGGCCGCTGTGGCCGCTCACGCTGCACGTCAACACGAAGCGCCGATCGCTGCGCTGGCACGTCTTCCGGTACGGTCGGATTTACCAGAGCTGCAGACCATTCGAGAACCGCTCCCGTCTGCGTATCGTCCATCTCACGCCAGGTGCCGCGGCGCAATCCAAACGGTAGCGACACGACGCCGAAGCGAACACGCATCAGCCGGCTGACGCGAAAACCGATGGCGTCGAACATGCGCCTGACGATCCGGTTGCGCCCTTCGCGCAGCACTACCCGGTACCAGTTGTTCAGGCCGCGGCCGCCACGCTCTTCGATCAGGTCGAATCGCGCCATGCCGTCCTCCAGCCGCACGCCTTTCTTGAGTTGTCTGAACTGCTCCTCGCTGAGCTTGCCGATGATGCGCACGGCGTACTCTCGCTCAACCTCGTAGCGCGGGTGCATTAGCCGGTTGCAAAGCTCTCCCGAGGTGGTAAAAATCAGCAACCCGGAGGTGTTGTAATCGAGACGCCCAACCGCGAGCCATTTACCGCGACGCATCGGGGGCAGTTTCTCGAATACGCTCGGGCGCCCTTGCGGATCGTCATGACTGACGATCTCGCCTTCGGGCTTGTGGTACGCGATGATTCGCGGCAGCTTGGCACTATCGCGGACGGTCACCTGGCGCTTGCCGACACGAATCACGTCCCCAGGCTGGACTCGCATGCCCAGTTGCGCCGCGCCGCCGTTGACCCTGACCTTGCCGGCTCGGATCAGCTCCTCCATCTCTCGCCTTGAGCCCAGGCCGGCGGCGGCCAAGATTTTGTGGATCTTCTGCGGCCCATGGCTGGAATCCAAGCCGAGCGAGGCTTCCAGATCACGGGGCTCGGCGGCATCCGGCCGCGCCCGCATCCGACGTGGTGCGCCGGAGCGATGCGGCAAGTGAGCCAGCGCGCGCGACATCATACCTCCCGGCGCTCGACTACCGCCTGAGCCAAAGTGCCGCTGTCCACGTGCTCCAGCTCTCCGCCCACGGGCAGGCCGCGAGCAATGCGGCTCACTCGGATCTCTTTCGCCCGCAACACATCACCGATGTAGTGAGCCGTTGCCTCGCCTTCGACCGTGAAATTCGTGGCCAGGATGACCTCTTTCACCAGGCCGTCGCTGGCGCGCCGCACGAGCCGGTCGAGATGAATCTCGCGCGGGCCGATACCGTCGAGGGGCGATAATCTGCCCATCAGCACAAAGTACCGCCCGCGGTAGCATTGAGCCTGTTCCATCATCAGCAGGTCAGCCGGCGTCTCGACCACGCACAACAGCGCGTTGTCGCGTCGCGGCGAGCGGCATAGCTCGCATACCTGCTCCTCGGTAAAGGTATTGCATTTCTCGCAGTGGCGTACCACCGCAAGCGCATCGGTGAGGGCGCGGGCCAGCTGGGCGGCGCCCGGCCGATCACGCTGGAGGACGTGGAACGCCATGCGCTGCGCCGACTTTGGTCCGACCCCGGGCAGGCAGCGCAACGAGTCGATCAGCTCCTGCAGAGAGGAAGGAGGATTCACGTGTTTCGTGACTCGTGATTCGTGTTTCGTGACTCGTAACCCGTGGCGTGTTCGCAGGCCTTGCAACCTAGGTGACCCACCCCATGCGGATTCACCGCGTCCTGGAGGAAGGGCGTTGCGGCGGTGGCGTGGCTGGTCACGAATCACGAATCACGAGTCACGGCCCTTCAGAACGGCAGTTTCATTCCGGGTGGCAACGGGAGCCCGGAGGTGATGCTCGCCATTCTCTCCTGAGAGGTCGCCTCGGCCTTGCGCACCGCGTCGTTGAACGCTGCAGCCACCAGATCCTCCAGCATGTCCTTGTCGTCCGACAGCAGGCTCGGGTCGATTTTCACGCGCTTGACGTCGTGGCGGCAGGTCATCACGACGGACACGAGTCCGGCGCCTGATTGGCCCTCGACTTCCAGCATCGCAAGCTCTTCCTGCAGTCGTTTCATGTTCTCCTGCATCTGTTGCGCCTGTTTCATCAGGCCGGCCAACTGACCCTTCATCATTAGCGTTGCTCCTTATCGTCTGTCTGGAGAGCTGGTCCCAGCCTCCAGCTTCTCGCCCGGCTCGGTCGGCCGGATGGAATCGTCGGGCACCCGCGCATCGAAGTTCTCTACCACCTCGCGCACGAAGGGATCGCCCTCGATCGCCTCGATGGCGCGCCGCTGTCGGGCCAGCCTTTCTTGGTCGTCTCGCTCCGCCGGGGTGTTACCGGTGCTTGGCCCAAGCGCGAATTGCAGCCGCAGCTTGCGTCCATACCGTTCTTCAAGGGCAGCTTGCAGCTTGTCCCGATACGCCTGATCCAGCAAGTGTCGGTGCGCTTCCGGAACCATCAGCTCCAATCGGTCTCCGTCGTCGCGCATCAATTCGCTGTGTTGCGCCAGCATGCGCGCCATACCTCCGAGCTTGAGGCTGGCCACGAGATCTGGCCAGTCGGTAGTGGCTCGACCGCCGGACGAGGGGACGGCCGCCGATTCAGCTGTGGGCTTGGGCGCAGCGCCGGTGTGCGTGCCGGCGCTCGTCCCCGCGACGGCGGTCGGTTCAGCGACCGAACTGGTGCTTGGTCCCGACCCCTGCGGCGCGAACGCGAGCATACGCAACAGCGGCATGGTGAACCCTGCGTACTCGTCGGGCGCCAAGGGGAGATCCGAGCGCCCCTGGAGCGCGATCTGGTAATAGAGCTGAACGTCCTCGGGCGGCAGACTCGCTGCCAGCGCCGCTACCGGCTTGCGATCGAAGTCGTCCGCGACGGCTGCAGCCGGCAAAGTCTGCAGTAGGGCAATCCGATGCAGCAACGTGGCAAGATCCTGCAGCGCGGATTCGAAGTCGAAGCTGCGCGCCTGCATCTCGTCCGCGATGGCCAGCATCCGCACCCCGTCTCGCTGCACCAGTGCTTGCAGAATGGAAGAGAGATAGGACTCATCCACCGTTCCGAGCATGGCTCGCACCGAGTGCTCCTCCACCCTGCCCGCCCCGTGCGCGATGGCCTGATCGAGGAGGCTCAGCGCGTCTCGCAGGCTGCCTTGCGCCGCGCGCGCGATCAGGTTCAGCGCTGTCACTTCGGATGGAACGTCTTCAGCGTTGAGAATCACCTCCAGTCGTCCGCGGATCTCGGGCGCAGGGATTTGCTTCAGGTTGAACTGCAGGCAGCGCGAGAGCACCGTGACCGGAACCTTCTGCGGATCAGTGGTCGCCAGAATGAATTTCACATGCTCCGGGGGCTCCTCGAGCGTCTTCAGCATCGCGTTGAAGGCCGAGCGCGAGAGCATATGCACTTCATCGATGATGTAGACCTTGAAGCGGCCGCTGGTGGGCGCGTACAGAGCGTTCTCCAGCAACTCGCGCATGTTATCCACTTGTGTGTTGGAAGCCGCGTCCAGCTCCAGCAGGTCGACAAAGCGTCCGCTATCGATCTCGGTGCAGGCACTGCAGATCCCGCAGGGTGTCGCGGTGATCCCGGTCTCGCAGTTGAGGGCCTTAGCCATGATTCGCGCGAGCGTGGTCTTCCCGACCCCGCGCGTTCCGGTCAGCATCCAAGCGTGGTGCAAGCGGTTTTGGCGCAGCGCGTTGGTCAGCGCGCGCACGACGTGTTCCTGACCCACCAACTCCGCGAACGTGCGTGGGCGCCATTTGCGTGCAAGGGCTTGGCCCGAGCCCGGTCGAGCGATGTGCGCCGGCTCCGCGCGAACCGACTGTCCCGGACCGCTGGCAGGTGCTGGCGTCATGCTGGCCAATTGGGGGCTGGCGCAAAGCGGCGCCAGCCCCCAAACGGGAGGCGAGCCTTACCCCCGGCACTTGCAAGAAATAGCTGTGGCTGCTTCCTTCCGGACCTGACCAGGTTCACTACCCTGCAATGCGGGGAGGCCCGCCATAGAAGACGTGATTGGTGATTCGTAGCTCGCGACTCGTAATTGTTGATCCACAACGTGCCGCCGAGAAGGTCGATCCTCCTCATCTCTATGTCCTCGCTGCGCCGATGCGAAGGCGCTAGGCAAGCGTCACGGGGATATTCGCGATCTTGGCGCGCCACTGGGCGGGACCCGTACTATGTACCGAGTTGCCGGCGGCGTCGACAGCAACGGTCACCGGCATGTCTTCCACTTCGAACTCATAGATGGCTTCCATGCCTAAATCGGCGAAGGCCACAACCCGAGAAGACTTGATCGCCTTCGACACCAGATACGCGGCCCCGCCGACCGCGATCAGGTAGACCGCGCCGTGCCGCTTGATCGCATCGATCGCATCGGGCCCGCGTTCGGCCTTGCCGATCATACCGAGCAAGCCGGTGTGCTCCAGCATTGTTTCCGTGAACTTGTCCATGCGCGTCGCCGTGGTCGGACCTGCCGGACCCACTGCTTCACCGCGCACTGCGTCCACTGGCCCCACGTAGTATATGAAACGGTTGCGGAAGTCGACGCCTTCGGGCAGCGACGTACCCTTGCTCAGGAGATCGGCGATCCGCTTGTGGGCCGCGTCGCGGCCGGTGAGTAATTTGCCCGTCAAGAGCAGCGTCTCGCCGGGCTTCCAGCCGGCGACATCCTGCTTCGTCAGCCTGGCGAGGTGCACGCGCCGCGCGTTGGGAGCCGGTGCCCAATGCACATCCGGCCAATCCTCCAGCCGAGGTGCTTTGAAGCGCGCGGGGCCGCTGCCGTCGAGCACGAAATGAATGTGACGGGTGGCTGCACAGTTCGGAATGATAGCCACCGGAAGCGATGCTGCGTGCGTCGGGAAATCGCGGATCTTGACGTCCAGCACCGTGGTAAGCCCGCCCAGCCCTTGTGCGCCGATGCCCAGCGCGTTGACCTTGTCGCAGATCTCCAGTCGCAGCTCCTCGAGACGGTTGTTTGGCCCTCGGCGCTTCAACTCGTGCATATCGATGGGTTCCATCAGGGCCTCCTTGGCCAGCACCATCGCCTTCTCTGCACTCCCACCGATGCCGATCCCGAGCATGCCGGGCGGGCACCAGCCTGCGCCCATGGCGGGAACCGTTTTCAGCACCCAGTCGACGACGCTGTCCGACGGATTGAGCATCGTGAACTTCGACTTGTTCTCGGAGCCGCCCCCTTTTGCGGCGACGGTGACCTCGACCGTATCTCCCGGCACCACCTCCATGTGGATCACGGCTGGCGTGTTGTCGCGGGTATTCTTGCGCATCCCAGCTGGATCGGACACGATCGAGGCGCGCAGCACATTTTCCGGATGACTGTAGGCGCGGCGCACCCCTTCGTTCACCATCTCCGCGACGCTCATCCCGGCTCCATCCCAACGCACCGCCATGCCGATCTTGACGAACGCCACGACGATCCCCGTGTCCTGGCAGATCGGGCGATGGCCTTGCGCGCACATGCGCGAGTTCGTGAGGATCTGGGCGATGGCGTCGCGAGCGGCCGCAGATTGTTCGTGCCGATACGCTTCGCCAAGCGCCTGGATGTAATCGAGGGGATGGTAGTAGGAGATAAACTGGAGCGCGTCGGCTACGCTGTCGACGACGTCCTCCTGTCTAACCACGGTCATGGGTTCTCAGCCTTTCGTCGCCTGGCCGCGCGCTTGCAGGTCGAAATCATCGAAGTGCGATTCTAGCACCACTGTCTTCGCGGTGGTCCCGTCGTCGATCCGCGCTACACGTTCTTGTCGCTATAATCGCCACTCGATAAGCCGAGCGAGCCCAGAGCAAGGCGTTCAGTTCCAGAAGGAGTGTCCATGAGCACCATCGAGTCAGTCCTCAACGAAACCCGGGTATTTCCGCCGCCCACCGACTTCGTCAAGCAAGCAAACGTTTCGGGCCTGATTGCCTACCAGGCGTTGTGCGATGAAGCGGCACGCGATCTCGAGAGCTTCTGGGCCCGGCTGGCACGGGAGTACGTGCTCTGGCACAAACCTTTCAGCCAAGTCCTCGACGAGTCGCAGCGGCCATTCTTCAAATGGTTCGCGGACGGGGAGCTCAATGCGTCCTACAACTGTCTCGACCGCCATCTCGGCACTCAGCCCGACAAGGTAGCCATTGTTTTTGAAGCCGATGATGGCTCGATCACCAAGATCACCTACAAACAGCTCTATCACCGCGTATGCCAATTCGCCAATGGCCTCAAATCGCTCGGTATCAAGCCGGGCGATCGCGTGATCATCTATATGCCGATGAGCGTCGAAGTGGTCGTAGCCATGCAGGCGTGCGCCCGAATCGGCGCTACTCACTCGGTCGTGTTCGGCGGCTTCTCGGCCAAGAGCTTGCAGGAGCGGATCGTGGATGCCGGCGCTGTCGCGGTCATAACTGCGGACGGTGGAATGCGCGGGGGCAAGGAGGTACCGCTCAAACCGGCGGTGGACGAAGCCTTCGCGATGGGCGGGTGCGACGCTGTCAGACACGTGGTGATCTACAAGCGGACCGGAAGCAACATTCACGTGCACACGCCGCGCGATGTGTGGTGGAGCGAACTGGTGCGGACTCAACCCGACGTGTGCGAACCGGTATGGGTCAACGCCGAACACCCCCTGTTTATCTTGTATACGTCGGGCTCGACCGGCAAGCCCAAGGGCGTCCAGCATTCCACGGGCGGCTACTTGTTGTGGACGATCCTCACCATGCAGTGGGTGTTCGACCATAAGCGTAACGACGTCTTTTGGTGCACAGCCGATGTCGGCTGGGTGACCGGACACAGCTACGCCTGCTACGGCCCGCTGGCCGTGGGCGCTACCGAGATCATATTCGAAGGGGTGCCGACCTATCCGGACGCGGGGCGCTTCTGGAAAATGATCCAGGACCATAAGGTCAGCATCTTCTACACCGCGCCCACCGCGATCCGCTCCCTGATCAAGGCCGGTGCCGATCTGCCCAAGAAATACAACCTGTCCAGCCTGCGACTGCTCGGCTCGGTGGGCGAGCCGATCAACCCCGAGGCCTGGATGTGGTACTACAACACCGTGGGCGCGGGCCGCTGCCCGATCGTTGACACCTGGTGGCAGACCGAAACCGGCGGTCACATGATCAGTCCCCTGCCGGGCGCGACGCCGCTCAAACCCGGATCGTGCACGTTTCCTCTGCCCGGAATCATGGCGGATGTGGTGGATGAGATCGGCCACTCGGTCGAGAAAGGTAAGGGTGGGATCCTGGTCATCAAACGCCCGTGGCCGGGGATGATTCGCACCATCTGGGGCGATCCCGAGCGCTTCAAGAAGACCTACTACCCGGAGGACTTCAAGGGTCAGTACTACCTTGCCGGCGACGGCGCCAATCGCGACATGGATGGCTACTTTTGGATCATGGGGCGCATCGACGACGTCCTGAATGTCTCCGGCCACCGGCTCGGCACGATGGAAGTCGAGTCGGCGTTGGTTGCCAACGTGCTGGTGGCCGAAGCGGCGGTGGTGGGTAAGCCGCATGAGATCAAAGGCGAGGCCATCGTCGCGTTCGTGGTGCTCAAGGGATCCCGCCCGGAAGGTGCAGCGGCGCAGGAGATCGCAACCAAGCTGCGCGACTGGGTGGCCCAGGAGATCGGACCGATCGCAAAGCCCGACGATATCCGCTTTGGCGACAACCTGCCCAAGACCCGCTCTGGGAAAATCATGCGCCGCCTGTTGCGCTCTCTTGCGAGGGGCGACGACATCAACCAAGACGTGTCTACGCTTGAGAACCCTGCCATTCTGGAGCAACTCAAAACCGCGGTGAGATAGCGGTCGGCGCAAGCGACCCGACCGACACCGGACGTTGGCCAAGGCAGGTCTATATTTTGACAGCTGAGGGCTTCTGATTTATGCTCGCGCGCCTTTCTCGGCAGGTCGTGACGAGAGAGGGACTTGCAGCCGCGTTAGGCGCGGCGGCCTCGGCTAAAGCGTGTGTGTCCAAACGCGCTTTTCGCCGCTGGCCCCTGAGCAGAGTCGTTGCAGGAAACGCGGAGAGATGACCGAGTGGTTGAAGGTGCACGCCTGGACAATCTGCGGTCCTAAGCAGATTGCAGCGCAGGCTAACCTGGCCACAGAGTGGACAGGTTAAGCGGAGCGGCCGGAGCTAAAGCGTGTGTGTCCAAACACGCTTTCCACCGCTGACCCTGGACGGAGTAGTCGCAGGAAACGCGGAGAGATGACCGAGTGGTTGAAGGTGCACGCCTGGAAAGCGTGTGTACGGCCTAAAACCGTACCGAGGGTTCGAATCCCTCTCTCTCCGCCAACTCCGCATTCGTTGCGTTGCACTCGCGTCGAGACGGGCCTTGAACCCGACGGGTTCGACAGCAGGCGAAGCTTGCTGCGGCACGGCCTAACCCGCCCCGACCAGACATCATCATGTATTCTCGCTCTGCAGGTAAGCGCGTCCCTGGCTTTGCCATGTCCCCGTTGTCCAGCTGCTCAGTCATGCTCTTTCTGCTGCAGGGCCCAATGGGAAGTGATGTTGCCGCCATGCAGTTTGGTTGTAAAATGAGTTGCGATGGGCGGTCCTTCTACGAATGCGCCGCAAGAGTTGCGTCTTAGCAGAGTTCGTCCCGTCGACATTCCAACTCGGGAGGAGACAATGAAAGCAATACTGCATTTTTCTATTGCAGGACTTGGGGCGATCTTCGCTGCGGCAGCAATTTCGACTGCGGCTGTTGCGGCCGATGTAACCCCAGAGCGCCTGATCAATAGCGATCGCGAGCCGCAGAATTGGCTGAACCACCATGGCGACTACAAGGCCCATCGGTTCTCGGGTCTGGATCAGATCAACAAGTCCAACGTCAAGAACCTGAAGGTCGCCTTCACCTGGGCGATGGGCGGTGCACAGGGCGGCGGCAAGGAAGTGATTGTGTTCCCGTTCGCCGGGCTGGAGGGAACGCCGGTCGCTGAAGACGGCTTTCTCTACTTGACCACCGGCTGGGGCGAGGTCACCAAGCTGGACGTGCGCGGTGGCGTGCCGCGCCAGGTCTGGAAATACAACCCCGCGGCCGATCGCGACTACGCCACAACCGTGGCCTGTTGCGGCATTAACAATCGCGGCGCCGTACTGGCCGGTGGCATGGTGATTTCCATCGTGATCGACGGTCGCGTGCTGGCCCTGAACAAGACCGACGGCACTAAGGTCTGGGAAGTGCAGGTAGCAGATCCGGGCAACGGTGAGGTCTTCACCGGCGCTCCGCTGATCGTCAAGGACATGGTGGTGACCGGTATGGCGGGCGCCGAGTTCGGCGTGCGCGGCTGGATCGAAGCCCTGGACTTGAAGACCGGTAAGCGTCGCTGGAGGACCTACACCATTCCGGGCCCCGGCGAGCCGGGCCACGAGACGTGGAAGGACAGCTACGACGCGTGGAAAACCGGTGGCGGAAGCACTTGGGTGACGGGGTCCTACGATCCTGAGCTAAACCTCATCGTCTGGGGAACCGCGAACCCGGGCCCGGATTGGGACAACGCCTATCGCCCCGGCGACAATCTCTGGACAGACAGCACCCTCGGACTCGACGCAGACACCGGCAAAATCCGCTGGGGATTTCAGCACACCCCGAACGACCCCTACGACTTCGATTCGATCTCGGAAAACACCTTCGTCGATACGAACATCAACGGCAAGTTCGTCCGCGCGACTCTGCACTCCAACCGCAACGGGTTCGCCTATGCGCTGGATCGTAAGACCGGCGAGTATCTCTGGGGAACGCAGTTCGTGGCGAAGCTGAACTGGACACCGGGCCTGGACGCAAAGGGCAAGCCCGTTGCCTATAACCCGAAGTCCGATGTTCAAACCTACGCGGTGGGCACGTCGGCTGGTCGTGGCACAGCAACCAAGGGACGAGGTGAGCTCGAAGGCACGCTCGAACCAGGACACATGGGTGGCAAGAACTGGCCTCCGACGACGTACAGCCCGCAAACGGGCATGTACTACATCCCTGTGATCGAAGGATGCAACAAGGCATTTGCAGAAGTACAGGTTCCGGGCGCCCACAAGCCGCGCGGGCTGTTCCTGGGCGGCGCCCCGTTCACGACGTTCGATGATCCCAATTGCGGGCGGATCGCCGGCAGCATTACCGCCATCGATGTTTCCACGGGCAAGGTCGCCAAGAAGCATTGGACCAAGCATCCGCAGCTGGGCGGCCTGATGTCCACGGCGGGCGGGCTGGTGTTCGCCGGCTACGCGGATGGCCAGGTGGTGGCGCTCGATGCCGATACGCTGGAGGAGTTGTGGCGCTTCGAGACGGGCTCCGCGATCAACGCGCCGCCCATGTCGTTCATGGCAGGCGGGAAGCAATACATTGCCATCGAAGTGGGCCTGGGCGGGGCGTGGCCGCAGTGGTTCGTGAGCGCCACTCCGGAGTTGAAGGCGCAAGTGCCGAGCAACATGCTTTACGTGTTCGAGCTTCCGCAGTAACCAACTAGCAGCAGGCGTGGACCGGCGCAGAAATGTGCCGGTCCACGCAGCCCTCGGGACGGCGAGGGTCTTATCTATTCAATTTATCTAGTATGGCAAAAATCGAATTGAGGAATCGGTGGGCGCGCAGTTGGAGAGTATTCGCGTGCGCAGTGCTCTCGTTGTGGTCAGTTCTGCCGGAGACGTCGGCTCTTGCCGATGACGAAGACCGGCCGGTGATCGTGGTTCCCCGTGCAGGCGGGCGGGAGCTGTTCCAAAACTGTGTGCTCTGCCACAAGTACGATGGCAGAGGCGGGCCCAGTGAAGGCGGTTACGGCGCAGACCTGCGAGTAACCAAGCTGACCCGCGAAGAAGTAATTCAGGTCATCACCAACGGCCGGATGTCGAAAGGCATGCCTCCGTTCAAAGGCATCCTCGACGAATCCAAGATCGAGACTCTGGCGACCTTCATCAAGAAAGACCTGAAACTGAAGGAATAGCGCGAGAGCCGGCCTCCCCGAACGGCTTTTCGATCAGCAGTACGGGCTCTTGCTCGCGCTCTATTGGCCGCCTAACCGCCGACCAATTTTTTTGCCTCGGCGAGTTGTTCCGGCGTCATCTTCTGCACCAACGTCTTACGCGAGGCAAGCAGGTAATCAGCACCACCCACGATCCCCTCGCTTAACCAGACGTACGCTTGCACGTAGTCCCGATGTGCGCCCCAGCCCAGCTGAAGATAGACCATCTTTAACAGGCGTTCACCGTTCTTGTCCCCCTTCGCCACCAACTGGCGCGACAAGGCGAGGGCCTCGGAGAAATCACCGGATGTGCGGGCGGTCTCGTAGGCTTCCCTTCCCTTGACGTAAACCGCCATCAGGTCGCCTTGCTCCGCCTGGCAGTCAACCCAGCCATCCCCCGGGGGACATTCGGTTTCGGCAGCTGTGACGCAAACAATCCCGCCGCTTCCGGGCGCCAGCATCAACGCTAGCGAAACTGCCAGACCTGCGAATGTGCGCGCCACGATCGATGCGACGTTGGCGGAGCCCGGTTGCCGGTGACGAACCTCGATTCCTTGAGGGCACGGGTGGGGGGACACATAGGCAGACCTGACATCGCGGTGCATCAATACCTCCAACACAAATGACTTGTGGCGATCCATCGTTCTCGAGACTGCACTTTCAGGACAATCTGCATACGCCGGATGATTGACACTACTTAGCGGGCGCATCGCCCTCGGCGAGCAGCTTTAATGCCTTCGCAGTATCGTAGTAGAAGCTCACAGATTCGAACCGGCCGCTCGGACCCATCTCACAGATTCCCACCATCTCTATCTGGACCGGAGCGCCGGACGGCTTGTGGACCGCATCCCACATAAACACCACAGCAGCGGAGCGTCCACTGACCAGTATCCTTTTCGTAACCCACTTGGCCTGGAAGGTCTTGAACTCCCACGCATAGTAGTCCGCGAGCTGTTTCTTCCCTTGTTGGTCAGATAGCGGCCCATGGCGGCGCGCGTTGTCCGTGAAATATCTCAGCCACGCCTGCGGATCATTAGCCTCCATCGACTGGTTATACTCGTCGATCGCCTGAACGACGATATGCTCCACCTGCATCTCAACCGCCCCTGCGGCAAGAGCTGGCCGCGTCTGAAGCGACAAAAGGCAAAGCACCGAAACAACCACCGCGACGAACCTGCTCATCGATCCTCCCCTGTTCATGCCATCGGTTCGATTGCGTTTCGAATGTTCCGCTAGCCGACAGATGGGGTGGAACCGTATCACGCCTCCAGGGACGGCTCAAGCATCTGAGTTTGTGCAATGCAGAGTGCAACGACAAAAAACACGGATTCCGGATCCGACGTTTTCGGCAGGCCTACGTTCGCACGGCGCAACTCTCTCGCGCATCAATTCGCGAGCCGTGTACTCTTGACCAAAAAACAAAGGACACCTCGCTTGAGGCGTCCCTCGAAAGACTTGCGCCCGCTCGCGGGATTCATTCCCGCCGCTTACGCTGATAACTCTATTTCTTATTCACTGCTTTCTTCAGCTTTGCACCGGAAGAGAACTTGGCGACCTTGGAAGCCGGTATCTTGATCTCCGCCCCGGTTGCAGGGTTGCGGCCCTTGCGCGCAGCACGTCTGGACATCGAGAAGGTCCCGAAGCCTATTAGCGCCACAGATTCCCCTTTGCCGAGAACCCCGGTCACGGTCTCCAAAAAAGCATCGAGGGTAGTTTCGACCGATACCTTCGTGCCGCCTGTTTTTTTGGCGATCGCCTCAACCAGTTCTGCTTTGTTCATCTAGTCTCCTTATCTCTCAGATGGATTCGCATACGGTCCAATCCCAACCTCCCGAAGAAACCTCCCCCCGGCCCCGGGCAAGTCATAAGCCCCGGCGCGGAGTTCATGTCTGGCTGCTATGTTGTTGCTTCGCGGCGTGCGCGCGGCTCCGCGAAGATCGTGATATCCGCGCATTGATGCGCGTTGTAATGATGTGCGGGGGCGCGAGCGCGCATTGTAGCAAGACGCCGAGGGCTGTTGCGAGCGAAACGCACGCAGTGAGCTAGCATGCATACACTCCAGTGGAGCGGTGCAGAGCATCGGGAGATTTGTCGGCCTCAGCGGCAATGACGCTACTCAGCGACACTGGGTATACTCGCAGTTGCGTTTCGCTCGTGTGATCGCGCCACTCGTCTGTGTCCGAGCCTCCGGGAGGGAGCTAATGGCACATCTTGAACTCTGCTGCTCAGCATGCTCGGAGCATGGCGGGGGCATCGTCTATCGGCGCGCCGCTGCTCACGGGAGGTGATCATTCACGAGACGGGCGTGGGACCGATCGGCAATCCAATCGAGTACGCGAATCCTGAGGATGATCCGCGCAAGCGCTAGGAGTGCGGGTGCTCTCACCGGTGCGCTGCGAGGATGGTCTTGATCTGGTCCAAGGCTGCGGGCTCTTCGAGCGTGGTGAGGTCGCCCGGATCTCGCCCTTCCGCCAGTGCCTGGATGCTTCGCCGGAGCAGCTTGCCGGAACGGGTCTTGGGCAGCATCTGCACGAAGTGAATGCGCGCGGGACGACCGATGGCGCCGAGCTCCCGGTCCACGGTAGCCATCACCTCGCGCTCTTGCACGAGCGCCAGCTCAGGAGTGGCAACCTTGGTGGCGTCCTTGACGACGGCGAACGCCACCGGTACCTGACCCTTCACTGCGTCGTTGACCCCGACGACAGCAACCTCGGCAATATTGGGATGCGCCTGGACGGCTTCTTCGATCTCACGTGTCCCGAGACGGTGGCCGGCGACGTTGATGACGTCGTCCGTGCGTCCCAATATAAAGTAGTAGCCGTCCTCGTCTCGCACCGCCCAGTCGAAAGTGGTATAGACCTGCTCGTGCGGGAACATGGAAAAGTAGGTTTGTACGAAGCGCTCATCGTTGCCCCAGACAGTGCTCATGCAGCCTGGCGGCAAGGGCGGCACGATGCACAGCACGCCCTTTTCGTTCGGCCCCGCGTCCTGTCCGGTGCTCTCATGCTTGAGCGCGAGACGGTAGCCGTACGCGGCGAAGCTGGGTGAGCCGAGCTTACGTGGTGTCTCCTCCACACCGGGGGCGCTGGTCAAGATCGGCCACCCGGATTCGGTCTGCCAGTAGTTGTCAATAACTTTGACCCCCAGCCCCTGCTCGATCCATTCGGACGTAGGCTGGTCCAACGGCTCGCCGGCGAGGAACAGGTAGTTGAGGCTGGACGTATCGTACTGCTTGAGATAACGCGGGTCTTGTTTCTTCAGCACTCGCACGGCGGTCGGTGAAGAAAACATCGAAGTCACTCTAAAATCCTGCACGATCTTCCACCACACCCCTGCGTCCGGGCGCATTGGCACGCCCTCATACAGGATGGAAGTCGATCCGTTGATGAGCGGCCCGTACACAATATAGGAATGACCCACCACCCAGCCGATGTCCGAGGTGCAGAAGTAGACTTCGCCCGGCCGCGAGCAGTAGATGTGCTGCATTGAAGCCGCGAGCGCCACGGCATAGCCGCCGGTGTCGCGCTGGATGCCTTTGGGACGGCCCGTGGTGCCGCTGGTGTACAAGACGTAGCTCGGCTCCGAGGACTCCAACCAAGTCACCGGGACTTGAACCGATACATGCTCTGCGAGCAACGCTGCGTAGTCGAGGTCGCGGCCCGGCGTCATGGACAGCGGCGTCGCTAGACCACGGTTCACTACAATCACGTGCTCTGGCGGTGAGTTAGACATTCGGATCGATTCGTCCGCGAGGGGTTTCAGCGCTATCACCTTGCCCATGCGCATGCCGGCATCGCTGGTGATCATCACCTTGGGCTGGACGTCGTCGATGCGGGCCGCCAGACTCGCGGCGGCGAACCCGCCGAACACCACCGAGTGGATCGCACCGATCCGGACCGTCGCCAGCATCGCGATCACGGCCTCCGGGATCATCGGCATATAGATAAGTACGCGGTTGCCCTTCCCGACGCCCAGCGCGCGCAACGCGGCGGCGAGCTGGTTCACTTCGGTGTGGAGCTGGCGATACGTGTAGGTCTTGCGCTGGTCGACTTCGGTTGAGATCCAGACCAGAGCGAGCTGGTCAGGCCGGGTGGTAAGGTGCCGATCGACGGCGTTGTGGCACAGATTGGTTTGACCGCCGACGAACCAGCGCGCGAACGGAGGGCGGCTGTAGTCGAGTACACGCTCGAAAGGCTTGTGCCAATCCACGAGCAGCGCCTGCTCGGCCCAGAACAGTTCGTGCTGATCAATGGAGCGGCGGTAGAAATCCCGATACGTCCCCGCCATCTTTTCCTCCGCTAGCTTGAATTGCGCGCGCGTCAGCCGGCCAGCTTCACTACGGTGCGGCCACGTGCTTGGGCTTTGAGAATCTTCTCGAACACCGCAGGCAGCTGCTCGAGCGTCACCGTATTGCAAATGTCGCTTAGGTGCCGCGGCTTGAGATCGGAAGCCAGTCGCTGCCACACTCTCCGACGCACGGCCATCCGCGTATTCACAGAGTCTATCCCGAGCAAACTCACGCCGCGAAGAATAAAGGGCATCACTGTAGTGTTGAGCGTATGGCTCGCCGCCAGCCCGATGGCTGCGAGCGTACCGCCGATCTGCATGGTACTGGCCAGCCATGCCAATACATCCCCGCCGAGGTTGTCTACCGCGGCCGCCCAGGTCGCTTTGTCCAAGGGTTTGATCCTCGTCAGGTCCAGGCTGCTCCGCAGCACCACTTCCTTCGCACCCAGCCGCTTCAAGTAGTCGACCTCGCCTTCTTTGCCGCTCAACGCCGTCACGTTGTATCCCGCGCCGGCGAGGATATCGATCGCGATGCTGCCCACACCGCCGGTGGCGCCGGTGACCAAAACGGATCCATTGGCCGGCCTCAGGCCATCGTGCTCCATGCGCTCCACGGCAAGGGCGGCGGTGAAGCCGGCGGTGCCTACGGCCATGGCCTCGAACAGCGTCAACCCAGTGGGCAGTGGCACCACCCATGCCGCCGGCACGCGTACGTATTCAGAATAGCCGCCGTCATGTGCGACGCCCAGATCGAAGCTGGTGCAGATGACCTGATCCCCCTCCTTGATGCCTGGGTTGGTGGACGAGATCACTGTGCCGCAACCGTCGACTCCGCCGATGCAAGGGAAGCGCCGGATGATTTTGCCGGTCCCGGTCGCCGCGAGGGCGTCCTTATAGTTGACGCTCGAGAACGCGGTCCTGAATACGACTTCGCCCGGATCCAGCTCGTCCAGCGTGGTGTCCACCAGCCGTGCCTGGACCTTTCCGTCCTCGTTGTAGATGCGGTACGCCTTGAATTTCGCCATCGCCCTGCCCTGTGGGTCGCCGCCGTTCGATTGTCGCGCCGCCTCGGCTACGCGAGATGCGGAAGACTGAGATAGCGCGTGGTTTGCATCTCGATCAGTCGACTTCGCGTCCGCTCGGTATCGCTACGCTCGGGGACGCCATCATACAGGTGCTCCACCGTCTCTTCGGCGCTCACGATCAGCTTCACCTGACGGTCATAGAACTCGTCCACCAGCCAGGTGAACCGCCGCAGGCTCTCGCTCTGATTCGGACGAAAACGCGGCACGCCC
>JBGPPC010000048.1:0-18175 GCA_041488355.1 Gammaproteobacteria bacterium | reverse complement strand
CGGGACGGTGACGTGATGCATTTCCGCTTCAATGTGTAGCCGCTTCGGACCCTGACGCGCAGGCCGCCAATCAGCGGGAGCGGCGGAATACATGCGCGCGAGGTAAATGATGACCTGCGTGTCGTGAAAAGGAAGGTGTTTCACGCACTGACCGGCGTTCTAGCGGGTGTGCTGGCGTTCGCGTGTGCCCCCGCTGGTGCAGTCTCCCCTTCGCCGGACGAAGTTGGGGAAACGCTAATCGCCGCAGGGGATATCGCGCAATGCGGCCGCTCAGGATATGTCGGGACGGGCGCCGAGGCGACCGCGCGCCTCATCGATCGTATGCCCGGGACTGTGCTCGCCCTTGGTGATCTAGCGTACCCAAACGGGACAGAACGGGACTTTCGAGAGTGCTATGACCCGACCTGGGGTCGGTTCAAGGATCGCACTCGACCGACGCCTGGAAACCACGAGCACAACACGCCCAGCGCGGCGCCTTACTACGCCTACTGGGGCGAGCAGGCGGGGGTGCCTGGCGAAGGCTTCTACAGCTTCGAGCTTGGCGCGTGGCACATCATTGCTCTGAACAGCAACATTCTCGACAGGCCGCTCGAATCCAGGCAAGAGCAATGGCTCGCCGCGGATCTCGAGAGCCATCCCACAGTATGCGCGTTGGCGTTCTTCCACCATCCACGATTTAGTTCTGGCGGGCATGGCAACGATCCACGCTTGGATCCTCTCTGGAGAATTCTTTACTCCCACGGTGTAGACGTGGTCCTGGGCGGCCATGATCACGACTATGAGCGCTTCGCTCCCTTGGACCCCGACGGTCATCGTGACATGCAACGAGGCATCAGAGAATTCGTTGTGGGAACAGGTGGCGCGGCCCTGACTCCTTTCCTTCTGATTCGACCCTACAGCGAGGTGCGGATCAACGGAGCGCACGGAGTACTCCGCATGACGCTTTGGCCGGACGGCTACCGGTGGGAATTCCTGTCGTCGTCGGGGGTGAGGGTTCTGGACACCGGTAGAGGCAGTTGCCACTAGCGATTCGCGATAGCGAATTCGGGAACCGAGCTGCCTTCCCCATCGTACATTGACCGCGAGAATTCCTTGTCGCCGATACGAAAGACCAGTGCCTTGCTTGGGGCCGATTGTTGGCTGCGACGACTTGACCGGGTTACCGCGGTGGAGGGTAAGATGAACGCGGTATCCACCCTCGTAGAAGAGCTATGGCCACCTCGAAGCCCCCAACGATGCCCGCCCAGTCGCAGAAGATCGAACCGACAGACTCGACTGAGGTCCATCACCCGCCCGCTCCTCGCAAGCCTCCCGTAAACCTGCCGCGTCCGGGAGCGAAGGGGCAAGGCGCACCACGCGCACGCCTACGCGTCACCGCTCGGCAACGCGGTCCGAGGTGACGGGCCACACCGTCGTCAGCGGTTAACGCCGCTGATGATGCGTCACGAGCGAGGCGGCCTCGTTACCGTTCAGCATGAAAGAACTCACCCCGAGGCTGAACGATCTGGAAAGCAGATGGCCGAGGCGTTCTCTGAGCGGTTCTTTGGACGCCGACAGAATCACTACCGAGTACATCGGCGGCTTACCTAAGAGAGGGACAACGTTGATTCGAAAGGGTACGTTGCTGGGATCGCCTACCTCAGTAGCGATGCTCTTGAGGCAGGTTTCAAGCTCTGATTCGCTCGGATATTGCATGATCGCACGCTTGTATACAAGGACGCCCTCGGTTGTTCAGAGGCCCATCGGCTAATCCTCGATAGACCTCTGTGGTTAGGCGCGTTTACTCAGTATACAACGCTCGCTTGGACTGCCTCTACTGCGGGGAAATAGAGACGAACGACCTCGGCGACACGGGTTCCGGGAGGAACCTCCGCAGACGACAGATGCGCCCGCCACAGCTAGCTCAGCGCTTTCGCCCGCCGAGCAAGCCCCCCAGCACGCCGCGGATGATCTCGCGTCCCACCTGGGAACCCACCGAGCGCGCGGCGCTCTTCGCCGCCGCTTCGAGCACCCCTTCCTTGTGTCCACCGCGCGGGCCCGTCGATCCCAGAAGAATCCCGCTCAACACATCCATCACCCCACCGCCGCCGTTCGCGGGCGCAGTTCCGGCCGGCTGCCCCTGAGCAGGTGCTGTCTCGATCCGTTGCTTACCCGCTGCCGAGAGCTTCTCGTACGCTGATTCCCGGTCGACTGTTTGCTCGTAGTGGCCATACACCAGCGACGCCTTGATCGCCTGCTCCCGCTCTTGCGGCGTGATTGGACCGATGCGGCTCGATGGTGGCAGGATCCACGCGCGCTCCACCACGCTCGGTGTGCCTTTCGCATCGAGAAACGATACCAGCGCCTCGCCCACACCCAGCTCTGTGATGACCTTCTCGGTGTCGAGCCCGGGATTAGCGCGCATGGTGGTAGCGGCAGTCTGCACCGCCTTCTGGTCGCGGGGAGTAAAGGCGCGCAGCGCGTGCTGCACGCGGTTGCCTAGCTGTCCCAGAACTTTGTCGGGAACATCCAGCGGATTCTGCGTCACGAAGTACACCCCCACGCCCTTGGACCGGATCAGGCGCACCACCTGCTCGATCTTGTCCAGCAACGCCTTGGGGGCGTCGGTGAACAGCAGGTGCGCCTCGTCGAAGAAGAACACGAGCTTCGGTTTCTCCGGGTCGCCCACCTCGGGCAGGGACTCGTACAGCTCCGACAGCATCCACAGCAGGAGCGTGCCGTAGACACGCGGAGTCTGCATCAGTTTGTCTGCCGCTAAAATGTTGACCACGCCCCGGCCTTTGTCGGTCTGCATCAGATCCGCCACGTTGAGCGCGGGCTCGCCGAAGAACTTGTCGCCGCCTTGCTGCTCCAGCGTCAGCAGACCACGCTGGATGGCGCCGATGCTGGCCGCAGAGACGTTTCCGTATTGCGTGGTGAGTTGCTTCGCGTTGTCGCCGATGAATTGAAGCGCCGCGCGCAGATCCTTGAGATCGAGCAGCAGCAGGCCATTGTCATCGCAGGCTTTGAACACCAGCGTGAACACACCCTCCTGGGTGTCGTTCAACTCCAGTATCCGCGACAGGAGTAGCGGTCCCAGCTCCGATATCGTCGCGCGGACCGGATGGCCTTGCTCGCCGAACACATCCCAGAAGGTCACGGGCGAGCCGGCGAAGGCGAAGTCCTTGGTGCCGAGCAGGTCGACCCGTTCCTTGAGTTTTGGCGTCATCGTCCCCGGCTGGCTGATGCCGGACAGATCGCCTTTGACGTCGGCCATGAACACGGGCACGCCGATCGCGCTGAACCCCTCCGCCATTTTCTGCAGCGTCACGGTTTTCCCAGTTCCGGTAGCGCCGGTGATCAGGCCGTGGCGGTTGGCCATGCTCGGGAGCAGATAGATTTCCTGTTTGCTTTTCGCGACCAGAAGCGGCTGCACCATGACGGGCTCCAAGGACGGCTATGCTAGACTTTGTCGATTATATCCGCGACGCACAGAGAGCCGAATCTGTTTGCCTGTTCTGGAGTTCATCGGCGAGCGAAGTGCTTCCGGATCCGCAGCTGGATTATCTTTGAAGGAGTGCCCGCGCTCCTGGGCAGCAATCTCGCCGATGGCAGGTCATAGCAAATGGGCCAACATCAAGCACAAGAAGGCTGCGCAAGATGCGAAGCGGGGTAAGGTCTTCACCCGGCTGATCAAGGAGATCACGGTCGCCTCGCGCCTGGGCGGGCCCGACGCGAGCGCCAACCCCCGGTTGCGCCTGGCCGTGGACAAGGCCTACGAGGCCAACATGCCGAAGGAAAACGTCGAGCGCGCGATGCGGCGTGGCAGCGGTGAATTGGAGGGGGTCAGCTACGAGGAGGTGCGCTACGAGGGTTACGGTATCGGTGGCGCCGCGGTGATGGCTGACTGCCTGACCGACAACAAGACCCGCACGGTGGCCGATGTGCGTCACGCGTTCGCCAAGCACGGCGGCAATCTCGGTACCGATGGTTCGGTTGGCTTTCTGTTCAAGCATTGCGGCCAGCTCGTTTTTGCGCCCGGCACGAGCGAGATGCGCGTAATGGAGGCGGCGATCGAGGCGGGTGCCGAAGATGTCATCGCCAACGACGATGGCAGCATCGAGGTCATCAGCGCGCCCAACAGCTTCGTGGCTGTGAAAGAGTCGCTGCAGCGGGCGGGGCTCAAGCCCGAGCTGGCCGACGTCACCATGAAGCCCACTATCGAGAATGTCCTGAGCGGGGAAGACGCGGCGAAGATGCAGCGGTTGCTCGATGCGCTCGAGGCCCTGGACGATGTCCAGGACGTGTATACCACCGCAGTCCTGGAACAGTGAGCGCTCCAGGCGAATGAACGCCAGATTGCTGGTCGCCAAGACCGGGACCCGGGAAAGCAGCCCTGCTGGCACCCGTACCCGGATCCTCGGCATCGATCCTGGGCTGCGCATCACCGGCTATGGGCTGCTGGACCGCGCGGGCCAGCAGCTTGTTTACGTCGCGAGCGGAGTGATTCGTACTCCAGATGGAGCTCTGCCCGAGCGTCTCAAAGCGATTCTGGAAAGCCTCAGTGAAGTGATCGCCCAGCATCGTCCCGACCAAGTGGTGGTGGAAAAGGTGTTCGTCAACGTCAACCCGGCGTCGACGCTGCTGCTCGGCCAGGCGCGCGGTGCCGCCATCTGCGCTGCCGTGTCCTGCCACCTGCCGGTGTCCGAGTACACCGCACTACAGGTCAAGCAGGCCGTTGTGGGAAAGGGGCACGCTCATAAAGAGCAGGTACAGCAGATGGTGCGCCGGCTGCTGGGGCTGCCCGGCGACCCCAGCCCCGACGCGGCCGACGCGCTGGCGTGCGCCATATGCCACGCGCACGGCGGACAGGGGCTGGGCAAGCTCGCGACGGCTGGTTATCGCATGCGTAACGGGAGGCTGATTTGATCGGCCGCCTGTCGGGAACGCTGCTCGAGAAGCATCCCCCCATGGTGCTGGTGGATGTCCAGGGCGTGGCCTATGAAGTCGACGTGCCGATGAGTACCTTCTATCAGCTGCCGGCCACCGGCGGCAAGGTCACGCTGCACACGCAGCTGGTGGTCCGCGAGGATGCACAGTTGCTTTACGGCTTCGCCACGGACGGTGAACGTCAGGCGTTCCGCCAGCTGCTCAAGATCAGCGGCATCGGCGCGCGCACCGCGTTGTCGGTCCTGTCCGGGTTGACGGTGGAAGAGCTGTATCACGCAGTGGCAAACGAAGACAGCGCACGGCTAGTGCGCATTCCTGGCATCGGCCGCAAGACCGCCGAGCGGCTGTTGCTGGAGTTGCGCGACAAGCTGGCAACCATCGCCGAGGGCCGTGTCGCGGGCCCCGACGGATCCGCTGGTGGGGATGCGCTCAACGCGCTGGTCACGCTTGGATACAGCGTGAAGGAAGCGAAGGCGGCGCTGGCACGACTCGACCCAGGTCTGGCCGCACCCGACGCCATCCGCCAGGCGCTCAAGCTCCTGTCCAAGGTGAGTTGAGACTGGCGGAGCTGAGAGGGCAAGATTGACGAAGACACGTACCATCCCCTTGTGGGCGGTGATTGCGTACACCTGCGTATTCGTGCCAGCCGCCTACGCCGCCGACAACGCCGGGCGCGGGAACGACTATCAGGCCGAGCAGGAGCAGAACAAGAAGGATGCTGTCGACCGCGTGGTCGACAGCCACGACTTCACTTTGGTGTTGGGCGTCGGCCGTTTTTACCTGAAACAGAGCGCGATCAAGCGCGCGCGCAGGTTGCTGGGCCAGTGGGGCCGCGAAGCAGGCTTGGGCGCCGGCTGGAACTTCGACGCGCCGCAATGGCAGCGAGCCGAAGCCGTGCTGCTCGGGTATGCGGCAGCGCTCCAGGCACAGCGTTTCGACCACACCGTGTGGATCGGAGAAACCTGGTATGAGTACGTGTCGCACGGGTTCGACGGCGAGCAGGCCGATGTCATCGCCAGCCACTTCCAGACCGAGGGCGGGCGGCTGCAACGCCAGTTGCTGGACTGGTACATGGGCGAGACGATGCTGTTCACCTACAGCTTTACCGATCGCCTCGACTCGACCCTGCGCGGATCCGAGGCGGAGCTCCTCGAACTTCAGCGGGCGACGCAACCGCGTATCCCTGTCGGCGACATCTACTTCGCCAGCAAGTATCCGGACGCTTTCAACTTCGTCGCCAAGGGACCCGGCTTCGAGTACGCCAAAATGCTGGCGATTCCCCTTGCGGGCGCGCTCATCCGCCATATCGACGAGCTGGCGCACGACGTTGATGCCGACCTCGCCAGGCGGCGCAACGAAGTTCAACCTTTCCTTGACGCCTACAAGGCGGGACCTTGAGCCGCGCTTTGACGCTGTGTCCTCTGCATACGGCGCGGCGTGTTCCCGTCCTCCGCTGGCGGTTCAGAATGTTATGATTCGCGGGGCTTTGCTGCAGGCGATCGCTTCTCTTGTTATCGAGTCGCCTGGCTCCGACACCGAGCCGTGCAGCAGCCATGCTACCTGTGACTCGAGGAGACCCTGTAGCTCATGCGGAGCTTCTTCAGCCCACGATAAGCCGAGATCGTGCACAAAACAACGATGAACGCGCTGAACAGAGCCCTCCAGGGCGGATTGGTGGCCGTATGCGTCACCACGGCAGTGATCTCCTCCGCGGCGGCCTCGAAGACCGAGAAGATCGAAGAGCTGGTCGGCCTCCACGACCTCAAGACCGCGGTCGCCATCGGCAACTACTACCTCAAGCAACAAACCCTGATTGCAGTGCGCGAGGAGCTGACGCGGTTGGGTAAGGACAAGAACCTGGGTCCCGATTGGAACCCGTCCAACCCACACTGGAAACAGGCGGAGGGTACGATGGTGCGCGCGGCCATGAAGCAGGTACAGCGACAGTTCTCGAACCTCGAATGGTTGTCGGAGGAATGGGGGCAGCTCGACGAACGGGAGTTCACCGAGGCTCAGGTCGACCTCCTGCTCGCCCATTTCAAAACCACCTTCGGACGCAAGCAGCTGATGCTCGTGGATCACGGCATGGCGCTGCACGTGCAGGGGGCACTCACATTCACCGCCAAATTGGTGTACGAGGTCCCCGGGGCGGAGGAGGAGCGCAATCGGATGCAGACGGTCTTCAATGACGAGGACCGCGAGATGCGCTACGACATCGACGACAGCCCGGAAGGGACGCGCTTCGTCATGTCTGCGCTGGGCAGGCGCTATTTCGTGAATGCGATGCTCAACGTGACCGGGATGATCAGCCGCCGCATAGACGAAACCGCTGCCTCGCTCCCGCAGACGGTGAAGGCGCTGTCCGACCAGGCGCTGCCCGCGGTGCAGGCGTTCCTCCGCAGCCGACCGGAAGGCTGACCCGGAGCCGGGCCTGCATGATCGAAACCGACCGCTTGAGCGCCCCCGCTGCAGCGCCGCAGGACGAAGCTATCGAGCGCGCGCTGCGACCCAAGCAGCTCGCCGAGTACATCGGCCAGGAGAAGATCCGTGGCCAGCTTTCCATCTTCATCGAGGCCGCGCGCAGGCGCGGCGAAGCGCTCGATCACACGCTGCTGTTTGGCCCGCCCGGGTTAGGCAAGACCACGCTGGCGCACATCATCGCGCACGAGATGGCGGTCAATCTGCGCCAGACCTCGGGCCCTGTGCTGGAGCGGCCCGGCGACTTGGCCGCTCTGCTTACCAACCTCGAGCCCAACGACGTCCTGTTCATCGACGAGATCCACCGGCTGTCCCCGATAGTGGAGGAAATCCTCTACCCGGCGCTGGAGGACTTCCAGATCGACATCATGATCGGAGAGGGTCCGGCGGCGCGCTCGGTGAAGCTGGACCTGCCGCCGTTCACCTTGATCGGGGCCACCACGCGCGCCGGGATGTTGACCAACCCGTTGCGCGATCGCTTCGGCATCGTGTCGCGATTGGAGTTCTACACGCCGGCGGAGCTGGCGCAAATCATCGAGCGCTCGGCGCGGTTGCTCAACGTTCAGGTGGCGCGCGAGGGCGCGGGCGAAATTGCTTCGCGCTCGCGCGGCACGCCGCGCATCGCCAACCGCCTGTTGCGACGCGTGCGCGACTACGCTGAAGTCAAGGCACAGGGAGTGGTTACGCGCGAGATCGCCGACCTGGGGCTGCGCATGCTCGATGTCGATGGCATGGGTTTCGACGTGATGGACCGCAAGCTATTGCTTGCAGTGTTGGAAAAATTCAGCGGCGGTCCAGTGGGCCTGGATAGTCTGGCTGCGGCGATCGGTGAAGAGCGCGACACCATCGAGGACGTGCTGGAGCCTTTTTTGATCCAGCAGGGGTACCTGCAACGGACGCCGCGCGGCCGCATGGCGACGCTGTCGGCCTATCGCCATTTCGGCCTGGCCGCGCCCGCGCAGCCAGGCACCGGCGATCTGTGGGATGCGTCCGCCGGTTCGTAGAGGCAGCTCGCAGAGCATCGCCGCGGCCAGCGCGTCGGCGGCCACCATCTTCAGCTTGCCGGTGCGCGTCTACTACCAGGACACGGACGCAGGCGGTGTCGTATTCCATGGCAAGTACCTGAACTTCTTCGAGCGCGCTCGCACCGAGTGGCTGCGCCAGCTCGGCTTCGACGTGCGCCAGTTGGCGGAGTACGAGGGAGTCCTATTCATCGTGCGGGAGTTGCGCGTGAACTATCTCCGCCCGGCCCAGGTCGACGACATGCTCACCGTAACTGCTGCGTTGGACAATCTCGGGCGCGCTCAATTCACCCTGGATCAGCGCGTGCTGCGCGGGGCGGACCTGCTGGTGCAGGGCTCGGTAAACCTTGCCTGTGTCAGCGTGCAGGGGCTCAAGCCAGCTCGCGTCCCGCCCCAGGTGTATGCCGCACTCGGCCTGAGCGCAGGGCAGGAGATAACCCAGGAGGAGGATGCGTGAGCACGACTACCGACCTGTCGTTGGTTGCGTTGATAGTCAATGCGAGCCTTGTCGTCAAGGTGGTCCTCGGGCTGCTGCTCGCGATGTCCCTCATTTCCTGGTGGTACATCTTCCGCAAGGCCTTCGTGCTCCGCAGCACGCGGCGCAAGTCGGAGGACTTCGAGCGCACCTTCTGGAGTGGCTCGGATCTCAACTCGTTGTTCCAGTCTATCGTGAGCTCGCGTCGCCCTGCGGCCAGCATGGAGCGAATTTTCGAAGCCGGCTTTCGCGAGTTCGTGAAACTGCGCAAGCAGACTACGCTGGCAGTGGCCTCCGTCATGGATGGGACACGGCGTGCGATGCGCGCCGCGTATCAACGCGAGATGGAATATCTCGACGCACACCTGGCATTCCTCGCAACGGTGGGCTCCGTGAGCCCCTACATCGGGCTGCTGGGTACCGTGTGGGGGATCATGAACGCGTTCCGCGGACTGGCTAACGTGCAGCAAGCCACACTGGCACACGTAGCGCCCGGTATTGCCGAAGCGCTGATTGCCACCGCCATTGGCCTGTTTGCCGCTATCCCAGCGGTCGTGGCATTCAACTACTACTCGCGGGAGATCGATAGCTTGTCTACTCGCTTCGAGTCATTCATGGAAGAGTTCTCCAACATCCTGCAGCGGCAAGGCGGAAGCAACGCATGAGCAACGGTGCGAACCACGGCGCGTCGGATCCACGCATGCCCGTGCGCGCCTCCGCGGTTGCCTTCCGACAGTCGGGGCTCCTGTTTTTTGCTTCCGCCCGGGCTCGCAGGTCTCAGAGATGGCTCGTTTGACGCCACGGGTGGTGCGAGGGGTGTGATATGGCTGAGTATTCCCGGCGCAAGGGTCACCGGCTCATGGCTCAGATCAACGTCGTGCCCTACATCGACGTGATGCTGGTGCTGCTGGTGATCTTCATGGTGACGGCGCCGCTGATCACGACCACAGTAATCGACCTGCCTTCCATTGGGCGCAACAGTGCGCCACCCGCAGCGCCGATCGAAATCATGATCCGGGACAAGGACGCGATCTTCATGCGCGACCGCGAGCGGTCTCAGCCCGAGCGCCGGGTCAGCCTCGACGATCTGGTGAAGGCGTTGCGCGCAAAGCAGAAGGAGAAGCCCAACCAGCCGGTCGTCATAGCCGCGAGCAAGGATCTGCCCTACGGCGAGGTGGTCGAGATCATGGATTTACTGCAGCGTAACCAGATCACCAAGGTGGGCTTGCTCGCGAAGCCCAGCCCATGACCCACAGCTATCCGGAGCCGGGACGCTTTACCTCCGGCCTCCTGGCCGTTGTAGTCCACCTGGTCTTCATCGCAGTGCTGGTGTTCGGCATCCGCTGGCAGCAGCGGCTGCCTGAACCGTTGGTAGCCGAGCTGTGGCAGGAGATTCCGCCGCCCAAGGCGCAGCCTATCGCGCGCCCGCCGGAACCACCGCCGCCTCCCCCCACTCCAAAGCCTCAGGCGCCCCCACCGGAACCACCCAAGCCCGTGGTGCAGCCAAAGCCCGCGCCGACTCCAGCGGCGGCGCCCAAAGCCGATATAAGCCTGCAGGAAAAGCAGCGCAAGCTGAAGGAGCAAAAGGCTGCGGCAGAGGCGCAGCGGCAAGAGGAGCTGCGCCAGAAAGAAGAAGCCCGCAAGGAGGCTGAAGCGCAGCGCCGTGAAGAGCAGCTGCGGAAGGAAGAGTTGAAGAAACAGGAGGAGGCGCGACACAAAGAGGAAGAGAAGCGCCGCGAGGAAGCGCAGCGAGCCGAAGAGCTGCGCATGGAGAAGGATGCCGAAGCCCGCCGCGTTGCTATCCTGGATGAGCAACAGAAGGTTGCTCAAGAAATGAAAGTCCGTGCCGAAGCAGAAGCGCGCAAACGCGCAGCAGCCGAAGCGGCCGCCGCGCAGTTGAAGGTGTTGGAAGGCTACAAGCGCAAGATCAGTCAGAAAATCCGCGGATATATTGTGCTGCCGCCGGGGATCAGCGGCAATCCGGAGGCCGTGTACAGCGTGACCGTGGTGCCTGGCGGTGAAGTCCTGGATGTAAAGCTTGTGAAGTCGAGCGGTGTTCCGGCGTACGACGCGGCGGTGGAACGTGCGATCCAGGCAGCAAATCCGCTGCCTGTGCCCACCGACCCCGATATGTTTCAACAACTGCGACAGATGAACCTTAGGTTTCGCCCGAACGAATGAAGAATCCAACCGCTATACTCGCGCCCACATGAAAATAACCGGCAGACTCTGGCCGTCGCGCCGCGCCGACAACAAATATCGCAGGGCATGGAATATCGTCGCCAGCCTGCTGTTGTGTCTTTGCGCGACGACCGCACGCGCTCAGCTCACCATCGAGGTCATCGGCGGCGGCGCCGACCAGATCCCCATCACGGTGCTGCCGCTCGCCGACGAGGAGAAATTCCAGCAACGTATCAGCCAGATTGTCTCCGCCGATCTCATCCGCAGCGGCCGGTTCAAAGTGCAGGAGATCGGCAGCGTAAGGCCGCTGCCATCCGAGCCCCCCGAGGTCAACTATCGTTACTGGAAGAACCGCGGTACCCAGACGCTGGTGATCGGCAAGGTGATTCAGCGGGAGGATGGCAAGGTGGAGGTTCGCTTCCGTATGCTGGATACCTCGAAAGAGGCGCAGGCCGTGGGGTATGCATATACCATCGTCGTGCCGCAGATGCGGGCGATCGCGCACAAGATCGCCGATACCATTTACGAAAAGCTCACCGGCGAGCCTGGGGTGTTCAGCACGCGCATCGCATACGTGGCCCGGTTTCCGCAGCGCTTCGAGCTGCACGTCGCGGATGCCGACGGGTTCAATTCGCAGTTCATCCTCGCGCATCGCGAACCGATCATCTCGCCGGCCTGGTCGCCGGATGGCACACGCATCGCCTACGTGTCCTTCGAGCAGGGCCGCTCCATGGTGTTCGTCCACAATCTGGTTGACGGCACCCGGCGGATATTGTCCTCTTATGACGGCATCAACAGCGCGCCTGCCTGGTCGCCAGACGGAAAGAGGCTGGCTCTGGCGCTGTCCAAGGACGGTGTTTCGCAGATTTACGTAATGGATGCCGACGGCAGCGGGCTTGTGCGCCTTACGAACAGCAACGCGATCGACACAGAAGCGAGCTTCTCCCCCGACGGCAAGTACATCTTGTTTACCTCGGATCGCGGCGGCAGTCCGCAGATCTATCGGATGAGCGCGTCCGGGACCAATGTAGAGCGCATGACCTTCGAAGGCGGCTACAACGTCACGCCGCGCTACAGCCCGGACGGCAAATCTTTTGCTTACATCCAGCGCAACCAGGCACGCTACACTCTGGCGCTGATGGATTTGAGTACGCGTCAGAGCGTGATCCTGTCCGACAGTTCGCTCGACGGCTCGCCTGCTTTCGCGCCCAACGGCCGTCTGATCCTCTACGCGTCCATCGTGGGGGGGCATGGTATATTAGCCGCCGTTTCGAGCGATGGAAGGATCAAGCAAAAAATTTCCGCGTCGGCGCAGGACGTTCGCGAGCCCGCGTGGGGACCGCTTGTCGGTAATCGCTAGAGGGAGTCGAGATGATGAATAAAATTCTGATTGCTGTGTGTGCCGCCCTGCTCGTCGCGGGCTGCGGGTCTAAGGGCGGAACGTCGCAGCAGTCGAAGGCCGCAGTCGAGCAACGCGACCTCTTCCAGCAGAAAGACCAGCAGGCAGCGGACGAAGCGTCGAAGCAGGCGAAAGTTCAGCAAGAGCAGGAACAGCTGAAGAAACAGATGGACGAACAGAAGCAGCGTCAGGCGGAAGAGGCGCGCAAGACGGCGGAGGCCGAGAAGCCGGTGGTCAAGCCCCTGGCCGATACCACCATGACGGAGAAGTCCCTGAGCGACCCAGCCTCTATGCTCAAGGATGCCGCCAGCCCGCTCTCGAAGCGTAGCATCTACTACGACTTCGACGCGTACAACATCAAGACAGAGTTCCAGACCTTGGTTGAGGCGCATGGCAAGTTCCTGCTCGAGCACAAGGACTTCAAAGTGCGCATCGAGGGCAACTGCGACGAGCGTGGCAGCCGGGAGTACAACCTGGCTCTGGGCCAGCGGCGGGCGGATTCGGTGAAGAAGGCCATGACGCTGCTGGGCGTGCCGGCGAAGAATATCGAGACGGTCAGCTACGGGTCGGAAAAGCCAAAGGCAATGGGACACGACGAGGAGGCTTGGGCGGAGAACCGGCGCAGCGACATCGTCTACCCGGGCATCGACGCGCCGCGTTAGGTTTCGCCCCGTCGGCGTGCACGGGCCGCGTGCCGGCTCTGCGTTTTGAAGCATGGAAACAATCCCCCACCTGAGCACTGCATCGAGCTACGGGCTGAATTTCTGCCGTTTGCTCATCGTGGCCGTGGCGGCGGCCCAGCCGGCGCTATTACTTGCCCAGGCCCAGCCGGAAGCGCGCAACCCCGGCATCGTCCAGCTGATGAACCAGGTCGAGTCGCTGCAGTCGGAGATCAGCAAGCTCCGCGGCCAGCTCGAGGTCCTCAGCAATGGCCTCGAGAACGCGCAGAAGCGTCAGCGCGACATGTACCTCGACCTGGACACAAGGCTGCGGCGCATCGAGGCGCAAGGCGGTGACGCGCGCAAGGAGGGCGCGGCGCCGGAGCTCGAAGAGCGGGTCAAGCGCCTCGAGCAACGTGCAGGAGCGGATGGCGCAAAAGAGCGCGACGCGCAGCTCGCCGAGCTCGAAGCTCGCATCAAGCGACTAGAGCAGCAGCCCCCCGCTGCGGCAAACATTCCGGCACCGCTGAGTGCCGCCGCTGCGAGCACAGCTGCGCCGACGGCTAAACCGACCACCGCGCCGGCGGCGACCGGAAACGTTCCGGCAACCACGACGTCTTCGCCTGCCGAGCAGAGCGCAGTTCGCAAGGCCTATGACACTGGCGTCGCGGCCTATCGGGCCGGTGACTATCAGAGTGCGATCACGGCCTTCGACGGCATCGTCAAGCACTATCCTCGCGATCCACTGGCGGCCAACGCGCAGTACTGGATCGGCGACGCCTGGTTCAACCTGCGCGATTTCAAGGCCGCTGCGGCTGCCCAGCAGGCATTGCTCGCGAGCTATCCAGACAGCCCTAAAATTCCAGACGCGCTGCTCAACTTGGGTAGCGCGTATGCCGCCCAGGGGGACAATGCCAACGCGCGCAAGACGCTCGAGGATCTCATGGCCCGCTTCCCTCAGAGCGACGCGGCGGAGAAGGCCAAGGCCCGCCTGGCGCGCCTGAAGTAGTCGATTGATCTCCGTCTCGCTGCGGGACGTTATCCTTTCTGTCCTCGTCGTGGCCGCGCTGCTCGCGGCCGGCCTATGCCTGCTGGTCTATCTAACACAGGAGCGGCTGATCTTCTTTCCTCAGCGGCTGGACGAGCGTACCGCCTTTGGCATAGAGCAATCGTATCCGCGCGCCGAAGCTTTCGAGTTGGTCGCGGAAGATGGTGTACGGCTGCGTGGCTGGCTCGTCGGTGGTCCGATACGGCGACCGTCGCCGCTGGTAATCTACTTCGGCGGCAACGGGGAAGAAGTGTCCTGGCTGGTGCCGGAGTTTTCACGCGTCTCCGACTGGGCTGCGCTGCTGGTGAACTACAGAGGATACGGACTGAGCGAGGGCCAGCCGTCGGAGACCATGCTGTATCGCGACGCGCTCGCACTGTACGATCGCGCGACGCGCCGCCCTGACATCGACTCCGGACGCGTCATCGTCATGGGCCGCAGTCTCGGCACGGGCGTGGCAACCTACCTGGCGTCGCAGCGGCCGGTCGCGGGCGTTGTGCTCATCTCCCCTTATGACAGCCTGGTACAGGTCGCGCGCGGCGCCTATCCATTCCTTCCGGTCAACCTGCTTCTGCGACACCGGTTCGACGCAGCGGCACGTGCACCGTCGATTCAGGCTCCACTGCTAGCGCTGGTGGCGGCGCGCGACGATATCGTCCGACCCGAGCGTTCACGCCAGCTGGTGCAGGCCTGGGGTGGGCCCGCGCGGCTCGAAGTCCTGGACGGCGTTGATCACAACACCATTCATTCGCATCCGGGCTACTGGAGATTGATCGGTGCGTACCTCGCGGAACGCGCCAAGCCAGCGTCGGTTGCCCCATCACAATGAGATGCAATGCGAGCGCTCTGTTCGATCGTACGCGATGTGCGGTTTGCGGCTAAGGACCTGCTCGATTCGCCTACACTAGGCAAGACGCGGAAGGCCCGTCGGACGGGCGATTCGTGGCACGCTGAGCGCTTTCTTGGTTTGACACCCTGGGGACCCAAACGTAGAATGCGCCTTCCTTTTTTGGGCGGTTAGCTCAGTCGGTAGAGCAGCGGACTTTTAATCCGTTGGTCGCGAGTTCAAGTCTCGCACCGCCTACCATTTCGACCAAGGGGTTAGCGAACTCTAGCTAGCCCTTTTGTCTGTCAAACGTGACGAATTCGTGATTAAGTGCACCACGTTTCCCCCAAGTCCGTTCTCGATACGCGCTGCTGCAGCGGTTAAATGTTCAGTGGCGTACTTGGCGTACCGGTCCACCATCACTCGAGACTTCCAGCCGCCCAAGTCCTTCAACTCGTCGCAACTGGTGCCCGCCTGACGGTGCCACGATGCCCAGGTATGCCTGAGATCGTGAAACCGGAAATCCTCGATTTCTGCCGCCTTTAACGCGGTCTTCCATGCGCTGTTGGTGACTTCCCAGCCAATGGGCTTCCCGCGATAAGTGAAGCAGTAGCGCCGATGGTTCTCCCGAACGCTTTCCAACACAGCAACGGCATCACGGTTTAACGGGACGCCTCGCGGCGTTCCATTCTTGGTCTGGTTTAACCACGCCGTCCTGCGCTCCAGGTCAACGCGGTTCCATTCCAAGCCGGTAATCTCACTTGCGCGACACCCCGTTGCCAGGGCAAAGCGCACCAGCGCCGCAAGGTGAGGCGGGCACAACGAGATGAGTCGGGACGCTTGCTCCCTCGTCAACCACCGATCCCGCTCCACTTCTCCAGGCAAAAGGCGAATCTTCGGCATCGAATCGATCCACTGCCATTCGTCGCGTGCCGCACGCAGCAGGCAACGCAGAGCAGCAAGATAGCGATTTACTGTCGCCGGCTTGTTTCCCTTCTTCAGCTGATCTTGGACGATACTCCAGATTACATCGCCGTTTATCTCGCTCAGCATAAGCGAGCCAAGATACGGATCGAGCTTGCGAAGGATGCGCCGCACATCTTCGATACTGCGCAGACTCGCCTTGAGGGTGAGATACCGTACTACGGCTTCCTGCCAGGAACGCGTCCGCTTAATCCCGAAGTGTGCCTCCCTGAATACATCCAGCTTCAGCTTGGCGAGGAGCGCTTCCGCGTGCCCCTTGTCTTCAGTCCCAGCGCTTTGGCGTATGCGTTCGCCGTTGGGAAGTACTGCATTGATCCACCAGAATGGAGAGTCCGGTCTCCGGTAGATTCCTTTCTCACGGGCCATAAAATTTCCTTTCCGGCCCGCCCTCGGTGCTTATATTCGGTAAGCCACGCGTCCAAGTCAACCAGGTCATACACACAACGCCTGCCGAGCTTGATAAACGGCACCTGCAGCTCGGTAAGCAACGTAACGCCGATCCCCAGATATTCAGCGGCTTGCTCCTTGGTCAGGCACCGAACAGGCGGTAAGGGCAGGACAGGGTCATCCATGGCATTCGCCGTCTGACGCCTTGCGATAAGCTTCCGCCTGGCGCTTCTTCTCCAGAGCTTTGCGCTCTTCTTCCAGTTCGGGATGGTTCAAGATCGTGTTTAACTGACGGCCCTTGAGCGCCACCTTCTGCGCGATGTAAGTATCTCGTCGGTCGTTTTCCGTATGTTTTTGCCGGCTGCGTTTGATCGCCGGGTCGATATATTAATAACGCCTGCAGATATTGATGTCAAGCTTGGCCGTGTTATGCTGGAGCTGGCATGCTTTTGCGGTTAGCCGTGAAAAGCCCGGACAGGTGTTGTCACAGATGACAACAATGGCTTGAGCAGATAGTGCATGGACGACAAAAACAACACGGACCACCACGTGGCTGAGCGCCACCCGGAAGGATTTCGAGGATTTCCCCGAGGGTGCGAGGGCCAACTGCGTCGCGGTGTTGACGATCGCCCGCCGCAGGCGGCAAGACCGATATCGCCAAGCCGATCAAGGGCCTCGGCAGCCGCGTCTTTGAGATCGTCCTGCCATAGCGAGGCAACGCCTTCTTGTGTGGTCTGCGCGGTTCAGCTGGGTGTCGACATCTGGATGGTGCACGCGTTCAGAAAAGATCCATTCAAGGCATCAAGACCTCAAAACGCGAGATCGGCTTGGTGAAGGAGCACCTGAAACGATTGAAAGAGATGTTGAGATGAAGAAGAAAAAGGCAATTCTCGAACTGGCGCGAGCCAATAGGGAGCAAATACGGGCGGCCCCGGATACACTTGAGCCTCGCGACCTAAATCTGCCCGGAAAGAAAAAGGCAAAATCTGTGCAAGAAGCAAAGGACAAGTCTCTGGAGAGCTGGATCTGGGACGCCGCCTGCTCTATCCGCGGTGCGAAGGATGCCCCGAAGTACAAGGATTTCATCCTCCCGCTGATCTTCGCCAAGCGCCTGTGCGACGTGTTCGACGACGAGGTGAACCGGATCGCGCAGGAAGTTGGCTCGCGAGCCAAGGCGTTCAAGCTGGTTAAGCACGACAAGAAGCTGGTGCGCTTCTACCTGCCACTGGAGCCGAAGAAACCGGAAGATGCCGTCTGGTCGGTCATCCGCACGCTCTCGGAGAAAATAGGCGAGCGGCTCACCACTTTCTTGCGCACCATCGGGGACGCCAATCCACTGCTCAAGGGCATCATCGACCGGGTGGACTTCAATGCCACCACCCACGGCCAGCGCGACATCGACGACGATCGACTCTCCAATCTGATCGAGGCCATCAGTGCCAAGCGGCTCGGTCTCACAGACGTGGAACCGGACATCATTGGCCGCAGCTACGAATACCTGATTCGCAAGTTCGCAGAGGGCTCAGGTCAGAGCGCGGGGGAGTTCTATACGCCCACCGAGGTCGGGCTGGTCATTGCGTGCATCATGGACCCCGAACCGGGGATGGAGGTCTACGACCCCTGCTGTGGCTCGGCCGGGCTGCTCGTCAAGTGCGAGTTGGTGCTCGAAGAGAAGATGCGCCTGCGCTCGAAGAAGAAATACGCGCCCGCCAAACTCTACGGCCAGGAAAACGAACCCGGCACCTGGGCCATGGCCAACATGAACATGATCATCCATGACATGGAGG
>JBGPPC010000047.1:0-18234 GCA_041488355.1 Gammaproteobacteria bacterium | reverse complement strand
TCAAGCCCATGGTGGAGATTTTCAATGCAGAGAACCTGCAGAGATTCGCCGGCGGCTGCGGCTGGGCTCTGGCCAGGGCGCACGCGCGCTCGGGCCACGCATCTCTGATAGCTGGCTATCTCGGCAACCGTCCCGTCTTCGACCAAGCGGTGGCGCGTTTCGCCCAAGCATACGCGGACCAGAACGAGCGCGACCACGACGCGCTGGTGAAAGCTGTGCGCGCCGGGCGCGTGGAGGCGGTGCTCGAGCACTGAATCGCTGGCAGCATTGACCGATGTCCAAATCTGTGCGAAGTCGCTTCGCAGCAGGCCTAGCTGAGAGCGCAAGAGTCTCTTCCGGACGACTGGTAAGTGTGGGCGGCGGCAAAAAAACAATCCGTCGTTGAACTGTGCAATTGCGCGCTTTAGACTTGACTCAGCAAAACCCGCTGTGTCCGGACCTCCTTCAGGACGACGCAGTTCCACAAAGATCAACGACGGGACCGCTTATGCCGAGAAAACGAAGACCGCTGTCGGTCGTGCAAATTGCGATCGTTATCGCTACGGTTCTCACGTCCACCCTCGTCCAGAGCGCCGAGGAGGCCGCGAGTACCGCTGACGTGGCCAACAAGAGCAACAACCCGCTCAACCCGGCCCCCGGATTGAACTTCCAAGACTACTATTCTTCCAAACTGTACGGCTCGGATTCCTACAGCAACGATTTTCTTCTCCGCGGGACGCTTCCTCTGCCGCCAATGGGCTTCATCCCGGTACCGGAGCTTATCCGCCTGACCGTTCCCATCAGCACACGCCCCGAATCGAGCGGTGGATATACGACTGGACTCGGCGACATCAACATCTTCGACATCTTTCTGCTCAAGACCGACGGGCCACAGGTTGGAGTCGGGCCTTTGCTCACGATCCCGACTGCGAGCAACGATGCTCTGGGCACTGGCAAGTGGCAGGCGGGGCTGGCCGCCGTCGTCATCGATCCGAGTCCGCAGCGGCTGCTCGGTGCACTGGTGCAATGGCAAGCGTCGTTCGCAGGCGATAGCGATCGACCGAACGTCGACACGCTCACCTTCCAGCCGTTCCTGATCTACAACTTGCCCCAGGGCTGGTATCTTCGCTCGACCGGGATCTGGACCTTCAACCTGGAGAACGGTACCTACTACATTCCTGTCGGCCTTGGCGCCGGGAAGACCTGGAAGTCCGGCAAGAACATCTACAACGTCTTCGTTGAGCCGCAGTGGACAGTAGCCCACGACGGCGAAACTTGCCTCAGTTTACGATATTTGCCGGGCTGAACATTACACTCGGCAAATGAGCGCCATCGCAGGGCATCGCGCCTGCGCAGCGCCCGCTCGGGTAACGTGGAGAATCGTCATGCTGTTCTACAGGGCTGTCGCCTTTATCTTGTTGTGCGTCGGGTCCATCCTTCCGGCGCTAGGCCAAGCGTCTCGCTACGACGAGCTGGCCGAGCTGCCTTTCCCCAATGGCTATCCCTCTAAGGAGAGCGTGGCTACGCTCAAAGAGGAGTTGCTCTTCCAGCGCGCCGTGCAGTCCTACATCTGGGCGCTCCCTGCGCTCAACGTGGTTGCCATGAAGGAAGGCTCCGAGAAGGTGTTCGGAAAGGGCTACAACGTGTTGCCGATCTGGAAGGACCGGCTGAATGCGAAGACGCTGGTCACCACGCCGAACTCGGACGTGATCTATGCGATGGGATATCTGGATCTGAAAGCGGATGGCCCGATGGTGATCGAGGTCCCGCCCGGACTCCAGGGCATTCTGGATGACTTCTTCCAGCGGCCGATCTGCTCGGAGCGCAAGATCGAGGGGCGCATCTGGTGCGGCGACGTCGGACTGCCCGGGCCGGATCATGGCAAGGGCGGCAAGTATCTCATCCTGCCACCGGACTATAAAGGCGACGTGCCGAGGGAGTTCTTCGCGCTCCGCTCGCGTACCTATGGCGTATTCGTCTTCTGGCGCGGCTTCTTCAAAGATCCAAAACAGCTCGACGCCCCGGTGAAGGTCATGGAAAAGACCCGCATCTACCCACTGGGCAACAAGAAGACCGCCAAGCCGATGCAGTTCCCGAACGCGTCGAACGTGTCGGCCAATATGCTTTACCCCACCGACGGCAGCGCATTCGACATGCTGGAGCGCTTCATCGCGCACGAATATGTCGACCCGGCCGACATGGAAATGCGCGGCATGCTGGCCTCGCTCGGAATGATCAAAGGCAGGCCGTTCAAGCCGGACGCTCATACCCGCGAGATGCTCGACAAGGCAGCGAGAACCGCAAGCCGCATCGGCCATGCGATCTCCTACGAGCCCCAGACCATCGTTCCCAATGGCGTATGGTACAAGGACCGGCGGTGGCTCAACGTCTTCCCGGGTAACGCCACGTTCACCGCAGAGACGTTCAACTTCATCGATCCGCGGACCGGTTTCTTCACCAACGCCTATTCCACGAGCCCCGGCATGGCGGTAACCATAGTCAACGTGGGCGCCAAGTACTCGGCCACGTTCGTCGACGCCAACGGTGATTTCCTGTCGGGATCTGACTCCTACAAGCTGCACTTGCCGAAGGGAATTCCCGCCGCGTTGTTCTGGTCCGTGACGGTGTACGACTCCATCACGGCATCCGGTCTCGACAACGGTCAGCCTTTTCCCTCGATCAATACTATGGACCAGCCGGCCAAGAACAAGGACGGCTCCATCGACATCTATTTCGGTCCCGATTCGGCCGGTCAAGCCAAGAATTGGGTGGCAACGCTCCCCGACAGAGGCTTCTTCGTCATCCTGCGGCTTTACGGTCCCACCAAGGCGTTCTTCGACAAGAGCTGGAAGCCGGGGGACCTCGAGAAGTTGAAGTAGTCTTTGTCACGGGGGAGACCAGCATGCGACGGTTCTGCATTCAGTCCATGGTCGTCGACATGAAGACAGAATGGAAAGTGATCTATCCATTCGAGAAGTAGAATCTGTGACAGCAGTTCGCAAATCGGAATCTATCAGGCAGCGGTTTGGACCAAAGAGGAGAACTATGAGTACGGGGACACGTTGGCTGCGGTGTGCGTTCGCAGCTTCGGCAATCGCATTGCTGTTGGGAGCGCCGACTTTGGCGCTTGCACAGAAAAAGCCGAATATTCTGGTGATCTTCGGGGACGACATCGGCATCAGCAACATCAGCGCCTACAGCGACGGCCTGATGGGCTACGAGACCCCGAACATCGATCGTCTCGCGAAGGAGGGTATCCGCTTCCTCCACTATTACGGCGAACAGAGCTGCACCGCCGGCCGCGCGGCCTTTCTCACCGGCCAGCACGGGATCCGCACCGGCCTCACCAAGGTGGGCTTCCCCAGCGCGCCCATGGGCATGAGCCAGCTCGATCCCTCCATCGGAGGGCTGCTCAAGAATCTCGGGTACGGCACGGCACAGTTCGGCAAGAACCACGTCGGCGACCGCAATGAAACCTTGCCGACCGTCAACGGGTTCGACGAGTTCTTCGGCAACCTGTACCACCTCAATGCCGAGGAGGAGCCGGAGTTGCCTGATTACCCGAAGGACCCGGCGTACCGCGCCAAGTTCGGCCCGCGCGGCGTACTCCACACGAAGGCCACCGACAAGGATGACCCGACCGTCGATCCCCGCTTCGGCAAGATCGGCAAGCAGACCATCGAGGACACCGGCCCGCTCACGAAAAAGCGGATGGAGACCATCGACGACGAGACCTCCGCCGCGGCCATCGACTACATGCAGCGGCAGCACACTGCCGGCAAGCCGTTCTTCGTCTGGTTCAACTCGACGCGCATGCACCTGCGCACGCACGTGCGCCCGGAGCATCGGGGCCGATACAAGCACGGCGACAGCGAGTACATCGACGGGATGATCGAGCACGATGAGACGATCGGCACGTTGCTCAAGGCCCTGGAAGACATGGGGATCGCGAACGACACGATCGTCGTCTACACCAGCGACAACGGCCCGCACATGAACAGCTGGCCGGACGGTGCAATGACGCCGTTCCGCTCGGAGAAGAACACCAACTGGGAAGGTGCCTTTCGCGTCCCCTGCCTGGTGCGGTGGCCGGGTGTGATCAAGCCCGGCACCGTCACCAACGAGCTCATGAGCCACAACGACTGGATCCCGACGCTCACTGCCTTTGCCGGCGAGCCCGATATCGTCAACAAGCTGAAGCGGGGCTACACCGCCAACGGGATCAAATACTAAGGTGCACCTCGACGGCTACGACCAATCTGCCTTCCTGCGCTCAGTGAGCGGCACAGCGGGCAACAACAACGGGGTCAAGAGCGCCCGAGACAAGTTCTTCTACTCCGACGACGACGGCCTGCTCGTGGGCATGCGCCAGGGCGACTACAAGTACGTCTACGCGGAGCAGCGGCTCCCCGGCACGCTAGGCGTGTGGGCCGAGCCGTTCACGAGACTGCGCCTGCAGAAGATTTTCAATCTGTACCAGGACCCGTTCGAGCGAGCGGACATCACGTCCAACACCTTCTGGGACTGGCAGTTGAACCACGTTGGACAGGTCTACGGGGCGATGGACGAAGTCTTCAAGTTCGCGGCGACGTTCAAGGAGTTCCCGCCGCGTTCGTTCCCGCCGAGCTTCGTGCCCAGCACGATCTTGGAAGAGACCCTCGACGACATCCGGGATGCGCAGAAAACACCCGCAAAGAAGCCGAAGTAGGCGGCGCGGCCCTGGAAACTTAATTTTGGGCCTCGCGGTGGTAGCAGTGTTCCTTGCTGCACCCTTGCAGGCAGAGGCCCAACAGCAGAAGCCCAACATTCTGTTCATTCTCGTGGACAACCGGGGCTACGGAGAACTCGGCGTTTACGGCGGCGGCGCAACGCGCGGAGCACCGACTCCGCGCATCGACAAACTCGCAAGCGAGGGCCTTCGTTTAACCAACATGAACATGGAGGGCTAGGGCGCCAACCCCAGCTGCCAGAGGACGAACGTATAGGTAAACGCGAGCTCGCGCAGGTAATCGTAGCGCCCGGAAGCGCCACCGTGACCCGCACCCATGTTGATCTTCAGCAGCACGGGACTATTGTCCGTCTTTGTAGCGCGCAGCTTCGCTACGTATTTGACCGGCTCCCAGTACATCACCTGGCTGTCATTGAGAGAAGTCTCTACCAGCATCGCCGGGTAGGCTTTGGGCCCGATGTTGTCGTAAGGGGAGTAGGACAACATGTACTCGAAATACTCGCGCTCCTGCGGATTGCCCCACTCCTCGTACTCGCCGGTGGTGAGCGGCAGGCTGGCGTCGAGCATGGTATTGATGACATCCACGAACGGCACCTCGGCGACCACCGCTTTGAACAGATCCGGGCGCAGATTGACGACGGCGCCCATCAACAACCCTCCGGCGCTTCCGCCCTGGATCACGAGACGGTCGGACGCCGTGTAGCGGGCCGCGATCAAGTGCCCCGCAACAGCGACGAAGTCGGTGAAGGTGTTGCGTTTGTTCAGCATCCGTCCCTGGTCGTGCCAGCGCTTCCCCATTTCTCCGCCGCCGCGCACGTGGCCGATCGCGAAGATCACGCCACGATCGAGCAGCGACAGCCGAGTCGAGCTGAAATGCACATCCGACGCATACCCGTAGGCCCCATAACCGGTGAGCAGTAAGGGCTGAGGCCCGGACCTGCGCAGGTCCTTCTGCCAAACCATGGAGATCGGCAGCTGCGTGCCATCCTCAGCGGTGGCGTACAGCAGTTCGGAGTTGTAGCGCGCAGGATCGTAGCCGCCGAGCACCTCTTCCTGCTTGAGAAGCTTGCGGCTCCGCGTCTGCATATCGTAGTCGAACACCGAGTCGGGCGTCACCAGCGACTCGTAGGCGAAGCGAAAAGTGTCGGTATCGAATTCGGCATTGCCGGTGCCGAATACGGAGTAGGCAGGTTCCGGGAACTCCACCGGCTGGGACTCTCCGGTCCCGACGCTCACGACCCGCAACCGCGGGAAGCCTCCTTGGCGCTCGTGAATCACCGAGTAGCGCGAGAACAGGTCGACGTCCTCGAGCATCACGTCATCGCGGTGCGGGATGACCTCAGTCCAGTTCTCCGGGCGCGGGTCGGCCACCGGCGCGGTGACGAGGCGGAAGTTACGGCCGCGATCGTTGGTCACGATGTAGAACAGCTCGCCGCGGTGATCGACGTCGTACTCGTGCTCAGGGACGCGCGCAGCGATCAAGCGCGGCGCAGCCGCAGGCTGGTCCGCCGGGATGCAGTGGACCTCGGAGGTCGTCGCACTATTCGAACCGAGGAAGATCCAGGCGCGGCTGCGCGAACGGTGCACGCCAATGCTGAAGCGCACGTCGCTTTCCTCGAACACCAGCTCATGCACGTCGCTGTCAACCCTATGGCGGTAGAGGCGCCAAGCGCGCTTGGCGGCGTCCTCCTTGACGTAGAACAAGGTCGCGCTGTCGTTCGCCCAGGCCATCGAGCGCGTTTTCTCGATCGGTCCAGGCAGCAGTGCACCACTCCGCAGATCCTTCACGTGCAGCGTGAACTCACGAAAGCCGGTGACGTCGGTGGAATAGGCCAGCAGATTGGCGTCGGGGCTGACCGAAAACGCGCCAAGCGAGAAGAACTCGTGCCCTTCGGCCAGCGTGTTCATTTCGAGGATGATCTCCTCTTGGGCACCCTCGATCCGACGGCGCCGGCAGTAGATCGGGTAGTCCTTGCCCGCCTCGGTTCGGCTGTAGTACTCGAAATCGCCGTAGCGGTAGGGCACGCCCATATCCGTCTCTTTGATACGGGCGAGCATCTCCTGATAGAGAGTCTCTTGGAACGCTTCGGTCGACTGCATCACGGCCCGCGTGTAGGCGTTCTCAGCCTCGAGATAGGCACGCACCCGCGGGTCGTCTTTGTCGCGCAGCCAACCGTAATCGTCGGTCAGCGCGCGGCCATGAACCGTGGTCGTGCGCGGGGCGCGCAGCGCCTGCGGGGCTTCGATGGACTCAGGGTCGGATGCGGGGGAGAACATGGCTCAGGCGCTGCTGCGATCAACTAAGGATGATACCCGACGGCCCGCCGAGGGCTTCCCTGCTCCGGAGTCCGCCGCGGCACCGCCGCACCAAATATCGTGCTGTTTCAGAGAAGTGGGGTCCGCGAGTCACTTTTCAATGCTCGAACACAGGAGCTGACGTAGAATAGCCGCCCAACTTCCCCGACTTTGCAGCGAAATCGCATGAAAAAGACCGGTTACGAGTCCGATATCACCAAATTTATGCGCGAATTTCTGGACCGGCACCCGGCTGTGGTTGAAAAGCAGAAGCAGGCGCGCGCTACTTGGTGGGACAGGCCGGAGGCCCTGGAAGATCTCAAACGTGACCAGGAATCCAAGGTACCCCTGGAAGGGTACGCGTACTACAACAATCCCTGAGGCCTATAGCAACGTCTATCACCAAAGTGATACAGCCCTCTCCCGATGTGGAATTCCCCTTATGGGGGCGCCTTGAGACTATATGTACCGGAAGCCCGCCTCTTCCCGGCGTCGAAGCAAAGGAACAGCGATGACCGAAATTGACATGCATACCCCGGCAGGCGGCGGTGGAACCTCAAACAGGAGAATTTCATGCGTGCATTGATTTCAGCCCTAGTAGTAGCCGGCGTGGTTGGTTTCGCGCTCCCGGCTGTTGCGGACGATGCGGTGACGGCGCCTAACAAATCCAAGGCTGCTGGCCGCGCGATCGACGACGGTGCGGTAACGGCGCCCAACAAGCCCAAGGCCGCTGGTCGCGCCATCGATGATGGCGCCGTGACCGCGCCCAACAAGACGAAGGCCGCTGGCCGCGCAATCGACGACGGCACCGTGACCGCGCCCAACAAGCCCAAGACCGCTGGCCGCGCAATCGATGACGGCACCGTGACCGCGCCCAACAAGACGAAGGCCGCTGGCCGCGCAATCGACGACGGCACCGTCAAGGCGAACAAGCCGAAGCAGTACGGCCGCGCAGCCGATGATGGCACGGTCAAAGCGAAGCCGAAGAAGCACACCGAGCCGGGCCGCGCAGTCGACGCCAACGGCACAGTGAAGTCTGGGCCCAAGGACCAGCCGGGCCGCGCAGCGGATAAGTAAGACTTGCCGATACAGCAGAGCTGGCAGCTGAGCTCTGCAGGAAACAGGAGAAGGCGGGGAAACCTGCCTTCTCTTTTTTATCGCCCCTCTTCAGGGAGGGTTTGCTTTGCGGCCTGCCTTGCGCCTATTTCTCCGGCGCGGGCGCAGCAGTGGGGTTGATGGTGATGCCTCTTTTGCGCAGCTCGTCCACGATGAGCCGGGCGTTGGGGTTGCCCTGCTCGGCCAGCTTCAATGTCCCGGTGGCAACCGCGTCAAGCGAGGCGCGCACCTTCTGAGAGGTCTGCACCTGGGTTTCCTGTCCTTCCTTGAGGGTGCGCAGTCCTTGGCGCTCTCTGATCAGCTGGCTGGTCTGGAACCCGACCCACAGCAATAGGGCCACGGCCAGCAGCGCTACAGGCAGGAACACCGTTCGGGCGCCGTTCATTTGCCCGGACCCCTTGGGCTCGCCTCAGCACCAGCGCCTTGCGCACCCACGGTGACGGTGATCCCTTGACTGGTCAGCATGTCTTTAATCTGCTTGTCATTGTTTCTTGATCGACAGGTCGGCCAGCGCCTTGACGATCTCCCGATACAGCCCTTCGAGCTGGATGCTCTGCTGCACGAACTGCTGCCGATTGTTGATGTCGATCTGGGTGCTGCGATTAGCCAGAAACAGCGCGCAGTTGACGACAACCAACACCAGCGTCACCGCCCCCACTGCGGTGAGGAACCAGAATTCCCACTTTTTAAGCATGCTCTGACAAGCTCCCCAAATTCGCTCTCAGCCCGGCTGCATATGCACCCCTGTGCCTGCGGCCAAACCTAGTGAAACTGATTGTTCAAGACCCGAAGAGCTTGCGCCGCCGCTGGTTGGCCACCGTCACCGGGCTGGCTACGCTGCCCACCGCAGCGTTATGGCCGGTGCCGCTGACGTTGACCGTAGCCGCGGTCTCGGCTATTTCCGCAGAAGCCCCAGCCGCCGTGCCTCCTTTACGGCTTGCGTGCGGTTGCGCGCGTTGAGCCGCCTGAACAGGTCTTTCAGGTGCTGCTTGATGGTCCCTTCAGCCACGTGCAGCACGTCAGCGATCTGCTTGTTGGGCATCCCCTCAGCGAGCAGCGGCAGAATCTGCAGCTGCCTGGCGGTCAGCGCTGCCGCTTCCTCGCTGGCCGCAGTTTGCGAGTCAGGAATGAACAACGCATCGGGGAGATAGACCTCGCCTCGCAGAACGCGCCGCAGGGCATCCATAAGTTGCTCGCTGCTGGCGAGCTTGGGAATGTAACCGCGCGCTCCGCCGTCGAGGAGCGCACGAATGGTGCGCGGATCGTTGAGGCCCGAGACGATCACGATCGGCACGTTAGGATAGCGCCGGTGGATCGTGAAGAACCCGTCCAGTTCGCTGGTCCCGGGCATCTGCAGGTCGAGCACCACGAGATCGACCGGCCCTTCCAGAGCGAGCTTGTCCAATGCGCCTTGGATATTGCTCGCCTCCAGCACCACGACCTGTGCATCCAGGAGCTTGAGGAAGAAACGCACGCCTTCCCTGAACATCGGGTGGTCGTCGGCGTGCAGGATCTTCATTGCAGCCCCAACCGCTCGCGAATCGCCCCATCGGTGCACGAAAAGGTGACCCGCGGAGTTGAGTACCGGTGCACTTCTGCCGTCACTTTCGTGCCGCGCCCGGCGCGGCCGGGAGGGTAAAGCCGAACTCGTTCCCGCCACCCATGGCCGCGTCGACCCAGACTGTGCCGCCCAATTTCGAGACGATGCGCTGCACGGTAGTCAGGCCGAGGCCATGCCCCGTCGCACGCTCCTGTTGCAGCCGGGTGAACGGGAGGAACACGCGCCTGCGCTCTTCTTCCGAGAGCGGCTCGCCGTTGTCGCTCACCCAGAAGCGGACCTGCGAGCCGTCCGGCGCGCCCCCCAACTCGAGCCGCGGTGGCGAGCCGCCGTACTTGAAGGCGTTGCTCAGCAGGTTCACCCACACCTCGCCCACCCACGGCGCATACCCCAATGCACGCGGCCAGGCCTTCGGCTGCTGCACGTTGGCGCTGGTGCGCGCCTGCAGATCGGTGAGCTGACTCAGGGCCTGCCCAACCAGGCGACCCATGTCTAGCGGCTGCGCCTCCACGCTCTGCTGCGCCACCGTCGACAGCAGCAGTAACGCATCGACCACCTCCCCGGTCATTGCCAGCGCGTCGCGCGCCTGCCGCACCAGATGGCGTTGCTCGTCCGAAAGGTTGTCGGCTTTGAACTTGTAAAGAATCTCGAGGAAGCGGTTGGCCGCGGCTAGCGGTGTCTTCAGACTGTGCGCAATGGTGTGACCGTAAGCCTCCAGCTCCGCATTCTTCAGCGCCAGGTCCTGGCTCTTCGAGACCAGCTCGTTTTGCAATCGGTGCAGCTGAAGGTGATTCTGGATACGCGCCAACAACTCCTCGCGCTGGATGGGCTTGGTGATGTAGTCGACAGCACCTGCGAGGAAACCTTCGACCTTGTGCGCGGTGTCGTCCACCGCGGTCATGAAGATGACGGGTACATTAGCAGTACGCGGGTCACCTTTAAGTCGGCGGCAGACTTCGAAGCCGTCCATCTCCGGCATACGCACATCGAGCAGCACGAGATCGGGCGTTGCCAGGTGCGCCTTTTCCAGCGCCTGCGCTCCGCTGCGGGTCAACATCAGGTCGAAACCGTGCTCGGCGAGGAAGTCCGAGATCAAGCGTAAGTTCTGGGGTTTGTCGTCGACGATCAGCAGTGTCGTGCCGTTCGGTTCACTCGGTGACGGCATCGCGGTGCGCCCCCAGATACTCCTCCAACAGCGCGATCAACTCCTCCTCGTCGAGCCGGCGCGCCAAGCCGTAGACACGTCGAGCGAACGGGCGCAGGGCGTCCTCTCTTTCCAGCTCCAGCGCCATCTGCTCCACGCGCACCAGCTTACCCAGGCGCGTGAGCTCGAGCAGCGCTGCGAGCACATCTTTTGGCGGAGCGACGAGCTGAGTCTGCGGCTGGTCCGCCACGGCCGACGCCGCGTTATCCGGTTGGACGTAGCGCCACTGCAAATGAAGGCTGCGCTCGATCGCATCGATCAGGTCGCTGGTCTGAAACGGCTTGCGCAGGCACGCAGCAAATGTATCCGGCTCCGCCTCGGCGTGTTCGAGGTCCGCGGTGCTGGCGGAGGCGGCCATCAGTGGGATCGTTTCGAGCCCGGGCGTGGACCGGATGATGCGCGCCGCTTCAAAGCCGTTCGTCTCGGGCATGCGCAGGTCCATCATGATCAGGTCCGGGTGGTGCTCGCGGGCTGCCGCAATCGCTTCGCGACCGTCCCCCGCCAGCGCTACGTCGAAGCCCAATAATTCGAGCATGCGCCGCAGCAGCTGCCGGTTCTCCTCCTGATCGTCGGCGACCAGAATCGACCGGCGCTTGCCCTCGTACCCCGCGATGTGCAACCGCGCGGGCACGGCGGCTTCCTGTACGTGGACTACCGGAAGCACCACGCTGAAGGAGAACCTGCTCCCGGAGCCCGGCTGGCTCTCCACCTCGATGACACCGCCCATGCGGTTCGCCAGCTCCCGGCTTATCGCCAGCCCCAGGCCGACGCCTGCCTCGCGCTTGCGCCCCTGCTCGGTCTGCTCGAACGGGGCGAAGATGCGAGTCCTGTCCTCCAGCGCGATCCCCATGCCGGTGTCCTCGACGCTCACCCGCAGGTCGATGCGGCCTTCTCCCGCAGGGATGGCCTGCACGCTCAGGATGACGCGTCCGGAATCGGTGAACTTGATTGCGTTGCCCAGCAAGTTCAGCAGGATCTGCCGGATTCGCTTGTCGTCTGCCCGGACTAGAGCAGGAAGGTCAGGCGGCGCGTCCAGGACGAAGATGAGCCCTTTCTTCTGCGCATCCACGCGAACCATCGCCGCGATCTCCTCCAGCAGCGCTGGCAGCTGAACCGTGGCCGGATTCAAGTCGAGATGGCCCGAGCGGATGCGGGACAGATCCAGCAGATCGTTGATGACGGACAGCAGATGACGGCCGCTGCCCGCGATCGTGCTCAGCGCATCCTCGCGGGCCGCTTCGGTCAACGCGCCCTCGCGGATGAGATCAGCGTAGCCGAGAATGGCGTGCAGCGGCGTACGCAGCTCATGGCTCATGCTGGCGAGGAACTGGTCCTTGGCGCGGTTGGCCGCCTCTGCTTCGCCACGCGCAGCGACCAGCGCCTTACGCTGTTTGTTCAGCACGGTGATCCACAGCACCGCCGCCAGCAAGATCGCCGAGAAGACAGCCAGGGACGTCCAGATCGCCCGATAGTCGACCTTACTCTCGTAGCGGACCGACAGCCACTTCTGCGAAATCTCCCGCTCCTCCTCGTGGGTGATATTGCTGAGCACTTTGTCGAGGATGGTCACCAGCTCCGGCCAATCTTTGCGCGCCGCAACCGAGAAGCCCTTCGGCTGCAGGACTTTCTCGAGCGGGGTAGCGATCTTGAGATTGCTGATCTGGTGGTACCTGATGTTGTACACGATCGGGAAGATGTCATCGACCAGGCCGTCTGCCTTGCCGGTCGAGACCGCCATCAGCCCGTCGAGCAGATCCGAGTACGCTGTCACCCTGGAGCTTGGGTAAGCGCGCGAAATCAACTGCTGGGAGGAGTGCCCAACGACGACGCCCACGCGCTCGAGCGCCAAGTCCCGCAGCCCGGTCAGGAAAGGGAAGTCGTCACGCGTGACGATCACGTTCACATAGTGCAGGTACGGCTTCGTGAACAGAAGATATTCCTCGCGCTCCGCGGTGGGTGCTACGGCCAGGACGACGTCCACCTCCCGTTTCCGCAGCTTGTTCTCCACCGCCGTGAAGTCGGCCATCTGCTGGACTTGGAAGCGCACCCCGAGCCGGCGCTTGAGGATGTCCATGTAGTCGGCGACCACGCCGGCAAAATGCCCCCTGCTGTCCTGGAACTCGTAGGGGGCATAGTTGATTTCGGCACCCACGCGGATGACCGGGTGGGCTGCCAGCCAGGCTTTCTCGGCGGGCGTGAACTCGAGATTGGCCGCCCCGGCAGCCGTCTGCCCGCGCGCATCCGGGCCATCGGCTTCCTGTGCGCGCGCGAAACGAGGCCAACTCAGCGCGGCTAGCGCAGCCATGCACAGTGCCGCCAGCAGAGCGGCCCAGTGCTGTTTGGGGGCCAGAAAATGCATTACATCGAGCCTTTGCCGAGAAAGGGGCGGCTTGGAACCTGAGTAGTTCATGTAGCCTGCTCAGTTGTTTAGTTTAATCGTTTGTCCGCCCCATGCGGAAGGCGGGTCGCCTGATACAGAACGGGCGTGCGCACCAGTCGCGAGGCGGCAACCGGGTTTGCAGCGTAGACTTCGCATTTTGCCGCCCACCTAGGATCGCGATGGCTATCTCTATCCGCGCTGCGCTGGTCGCGGCTTTGCTGCCAGTCGCGGGGGCCGCATGGGCCGCCGATCAGATCGTACCGATCGAGCAAGAGCCTCAGCACCAGCTCAAATTCCAGAACCGCCACGTGCGTTTCTCAGACGTCCTGCTGCCGTCCGGCTACATGGGCATCTACCACACGCACATCTACGACGGCGTGTTCGTCAACATCGAGACCACAGCGACACGCGCCCAGGACCTCGGCGCCGATCCACAGGATCGCCCACCCCGAAACGTCGGCGACGTCTACTTTATGGACTACGGCACGAAGCCCAAAGTGCATCGCGTGGCTAACATCGGGGGCTCAACCTACCGCGTTACCGACACCGAGATCCTGCACAACTGCGGCGGCTTCGTGCCGGTCAAAGACAGCGACGGCCAATCCCTGATCTTGGAGAACGACCGCGTTCGGGTGACGCGCCTGAAGATCGGCCCGGGCGAAACGATCGCTTTGCACCCGCCGTGCGGCATGCTGGTGGCAGTGACCAGCGGCAAGCTCAAGTTCCGCGCCCCAGGGGGTGAGGAGTTGGTGACTCTTAGCCGGGCCAGCTTCAAGTGGCGTGACAGTGCCGCACCGTCGAGTTCGTGAACGTCGGCGATGGGTCGTTCCACGCGGTGGATATCGTAGTGAAGTAGCCAGTGGCAGCGGGCCCAAGGTGAGGACTCGTAGCGCGGCATGATGCCGAGTCTCGTCCTGCCCGCGGGCACGCGTTGAAGCGACAGGACACTGTCCATGCGCCTGTCCATTCTTGACCAGTCGCCGATCATCAGCGGCCATGCCCCCGCGCAGGCGATCCACGCGACGCTCGAGCTGGCACGCGCCGCAGATCGCCTGGGCTACCATCGCTATTGGCTGGCCGAGCATCATGCGATGAAAGGCCTGGCCGACCCGTGTCCCGAGATTCTCCTCGGTCAGGTGGCCGCGCAGACCACGCGCATCAGGGTGGGCACCGGCGGTGTGCTGCTCCCCTACTACAGCCCGTTGAAGGTCGCCGAGGTGTTCCGCATGTACGAGGCGCTGTTCCCGGGACGCGTCGATCTGGGCATTGGGCGCGCGCCTGGCGGAAATCTCCTGACTGCCCGGGCGATGAACGCGGATGCCTTCGGCGGCGAGGACCAATTTCCGACTCAGGTGCAGGAGACCATCGGTTACCTGGACGACGCGCTGCCACCGGACTACCCGTTCCACGCGGTGAAGGCCATGCCCGCCGGCCCCACGTCGCCACAGGTGTGGTTGCTGGGCTCATCCGACTTCAGTGGCTCGTTGGCAGCGTATCTGGGGCTGCGCTTTTCTTTCGCTCACTTCATCAGCGCTCACGGCGGCCCGGCGGTGATGCGGACCTACCGCAACGACTTTCGCCCGGTTTATCGCTACCCGGATCCCTACTGCATGGTGGCGGTTTTCGCCATCTGCGCGTCCACGCCAGAGCAGGCCGAGCGCCTGGCAGCGAGCATCGACCTGCGCCGGCTGCAGATGGCTCGCGGCGAGGAAGAGCCCGTCGCGACCACCGACGAAGCACTGACCCGCTCCTACAGCGAAGCCGAGCGTGCGATCATCTCGAAGGAGCGCGCCCGCGCCGTGGTCGGTACGCCCGAGCTCGTCAGGACACGGTTACTGGAGCTGAAGGAGCAGTTCCAGGCCGACGAAATCATGGTGATCACAATTACCGGCGACTACGCCAGCCGCTTGCGCTCCTACGAACTGGTGGCGGACGCGTTCGAACTCGATGCGTCGCGCGACGAGCGCGAACCAGCCTAGGGAAGCTTCGCATAACGTACACAAACACGCGCTAGAAAATAAGGAACTGCCGATGAAAGTGTTCACTTGGATGGTATTGATGGCCGCTGCCTGGCTGGTCGCGTGCGCGACGACACCGAGCAGCGTACCCACGATCGTCTCCAGCGAAAACGTCGCCAAGCTGCAAACCCGTCAATGGGAGCTGAAATCGATCACCCTGGACAGCCGCGACATCGTGATGGATATGGAGGCCAACATGACATTGGCCTTCGCCCCGGGCGGCAAGGTCACGGGCTATGCGGCGGTGAACCGGTTCAACGGCACCTACTCGTTCAGCCCGGATGGCAAGTTGAGCTGGCCTGGGCCGGGTTTCGTCACGACGCGCAAGGCCGGCCCGCCCGAGCTCATGGAGAAAGAGCGCGCCTATCTTCAGGCACTCCCCAAGACCGAGCGGGCGATCCTGAAAGGCCACGCGCTGCTGCTTCAGAACGACGGTGAATCCACCGTGCTGATCTTCGCTGAGGCGGGGTCTCCTCAATGAGGTAAGCCATGAGCTCCAGCTTCGATGCCATCGTGATCGGCAGCGGCCAGTCCGGTCCTCCCCTGGCAGCTCGGTTATCCGGCACCGGCATGAAGGTCGCCGTGATCGAGCAGGCTAAATTCGGTGGCACGTGCGTAAACAACGGCTGCATTCCGACCAAGACGCTGGTCGCTAGCGCGTATGCCGCGCGCATCGCGCATCGCGCGGGCGAGTACGGGGTAGACATCGGCGGGCCGGTGCGCGTGGACATGAAGCGCGTGAAGGCACGCAAGGACCAGGTGTCCGGCAAATCCAGCAAGGGCGTAGAGACCTGGATGCGAACGCTGACCAATGGCACCGTGTACCAGGGCCATGCGCGCTTCGTGGGGAAAAAGACGGTGAGCGTAAACGACGATCTGCTCACCGCCGACCGTATCTTCATCGACGTAGGTGGGCGTCCGCTGGTACCACGGATGCCCGGGCTCGACGCCGTGCCCTACCTCACCAACGTGTCGATGATGGACGTGGACTTCCTGCCCGAGCACCTGATCGTGATCGGCGGCAGCTACATCGGACTGGAGTTCGGCCAGATGTACCGCCGGTTTGGCAGCCGTGTGACGATTATCGAGATGATGCCGCGGCTGATCGCGCGCGAGGATGAGGACGTTTCGCAGGGCCTCCACGAGATCCTGGAACAGGAGGGCATCGAAGTCCGCCTCGACGCTGAATGCTTGTCCGTGAGCAAAGAAGGCAGCGGCGTCGCTGTAAACGTGGCATGCGCTTCGGGGGAACCCAGAATGATCGGCTCGCATGTCCTGCTCGCGGTTGGGCGCGTACCCAACACCGACGATCTCGGGTTAGAGGCCGCGGGCATCGAGACGGACCAGCGCGGTTATATCGTGGTGGACGAGCAGCTGCGCACGACAAATGCCAATGCATGGGCGCTGGGCGACTGCAACGGGAAGGGTGCGTTCACGCATACCAGTTACAACGACTACGAGATCGTCGCCGACAATTTGCTGAACAACGCCGGGCGCAAGTGGACCGATCGCATCACCGCCTACGCCCTGTTCACCGACCCTCCGCTCGGGCGCGTGGGTATGACCGAAGCAGGTCAAACGCGCTGGGATCCCGGCGCTTGCCGCCAAGCGGCCAATGACCCGCGTCGGGCGGGCAGTCGAGAAGGGCGAGACTCTAGGTTTCATGAAGGTGCTGGTCGACTCGGTCAACAAGCGCATCCTGGGCGCTTCGATCCTCGGTACCAGCGGCGACGAGGCCGTGCACTCCTTGCTCGATGCTATGTACGCCGGATTGCCTTATACGGCCGTACAACGCGGCGTGCGTATCCATCCCACCGTCAGCGAGTTGATTCCGACTCTGCTCGGCGACTTGCAGCCGCTTCGCTAGCGCAGCCCCGCCGAAATCAGCCTGCGGTCGAGGAGTTCGAACATCGCATTCACTAGAAGTGCGAGGGCTGCCGCCGGAACGGCACCCGCCAGCAGCATCGAGTTGTCGTTGAGCGCGAGGCCCGTCGTAATCCGCTCGCCATAGCCGCCGGCACCGATGAAGGCGGCGATGGTGGCGGTACCGACATTGATGACCGCCGAGGTCTTGATCCCGGTCAGGATCGAGCGCGTTGCGAGCGGCAGCTCGACCAACCGCAGCCGCGCCCCCGCAGGCAACCCCAGCGCCAGCGCCGAGTCCCGCAACGCCGGAGCGACGTCGGCCAGACCGCTGTGGGTGTTGCGCACGATCGGCAGAAGCGAATACAGAAACAGGGCGACCAGCGCCGGCCAGGTACCGATGGTGCCCAGCAGCGGGATGAGGAATGCGAGCAAGGCTAGCGATGGAACGGTCTGAATCACGCCGACGATCGACAGAATCGGCTGCGCGGCCCGGGGTGTGCGTGCGGCCCACACGCCTAACGGTATCCCTGCGATCACCGCCGCCGTCAGAGAGACGAAGACCAGCATCAAGTGCTGTCGGGTAAGCCGCCAGAAGTCGTTGCCGAACAGCAGCGACAAGAACCCAACTCTGCTCCCGCTGCCCGCTTGCGCCGAGCCGCTGCTGCCCAGAAAGGCCGCTGCGATATCGCCGAAGCTCTTGCCCTCCAGCTCCGCCTGCGCGTTCATCGCCACCATGGCGTTTGCGTCGATCCGCCCCTGCAGGTTTTGCAGTGCGGCCCAGGCCTTTGGAAACCGCTGCGGGACGTCCAGCCGATAGACCAGGATCGCGCCGTAGTCCGGGAAGAAGTGGCGGTCGTCGCGCAAAACGCGCAGCTTGTACTTCGCAATCTTGGCGTCGGTGGAATAGATGTCCATCACGTCGATCTGCCCGCCTGCCAAGGCCTCGTAGGCGAGACCGTGGTCCAGTCCGCGCGGCGCCTGCGGAAGGCTGTAGGTGCGGACCAGTCCCGGCCAGCCGTCGTTGCGGTTGAGGAACTCGTGCGACAGACCGAACCGCAGCTGCGCGTGCGCAGCCAGATCGCCGATCGT